>JAFYDI010000023.1 GCA_017544835.1 Lachnospiraceae bacterium
ATTGCCCGGAAATAATCAGTGCGGATACGTGAGGACTAAACTCCAAACAGAAAGTAGCTGAGTGGGTGCAGAACTGTTGAAATATCTCGGAATACAAACGAAAATTATTCCGTCTATGCTAAGGATGGTATTATGGCAGAGGAAATATTTGATATTGTTGATGAAACCGGTAATCCTACCGGTGAAACCGTTACCAGAGCTAAAGCTCATGAGGAGGGAATTCCGCATAGAACAGCCCATATATGGGTAGCGCGAGAAGTTAATGGAGAGGTTGAAGTATTGCTTCAAAAGCGTGCGCTTAATAAGGAGTCATTTCCCAGAAGATACGATACTTCTTCCGCGGGACATATTCAGGCAGGTGACGAACCTTTGGAATCTGCAATAAGAGAACTCGCCGAAGAACTCGGAATACAGGCAGAACCGGAAGACTTACAGTTTGCCGGAACATTTCGAATCCAATATGAGAAGGAATTTCACGGCAAGATGTTTAAAGATAATGAGTTTTCTTTTGTATATATCTATAAGGGAGAAGTTCAAATTTCTGAGCTTTCAATTCAAAAAGAGGAACTGGAGTCGGTTGAATGGTTTAATCTGGAAGAAGTATATCGTGCCTGTCAACCTCCCCGAGATGAAAAATTCTGTGTGCCCCTGGGTGGATTGGAAATAGTTAGAAAGTACTTCAGAGAAAAAATCAAATGAGGAAGACACAATAATTTATTGAACTATAAAATGAGCGGAGGATTAAAAGATGAAGGTGCTTATTATTAACGGAAGTCCCAGAATGAACGGAAACACAACTATTGCCGTAAATGAAATGGTAAAGGTATTTGAAAAAGAAGGGGTCGAGACAGAGGTTGTACGGATAGGTACTATGGTTGTGCGCGGTTGCATAGCCTGCGGCACTTGCTTTAAAAAGGGGCAGTGTGTGTTTGACGATGTGGTAAATGAACTGGCCCCCAAGTTTGAAGCGGCAGACGGACTGGTTGTTGCATCTCCGGTTTATTATGCATCGGCAAATGCTACCATCAGTGCCTGCCTTGACAGGTTGTTTTACAGCACACACTTTGATAAGACTATGAAAGTCGGGGCGTGTGTTGTATGCGCAAGACGCGGCGGATTGTCATCGACCTTTGATGAACTTAATAAGTATTTCACCATTAGCGGTATGCCTGTAGCATCCAGCCAGTACTGGAATGACATACATGGAAGAGAGCCGGGGCAGGCTGTACAGGACGCAGAGGGACTTCAGACCATGAGGACACTTGCGAGAAATATGACCTTCCTGATGAGAAGTATCGCCCTTGGCAAAGAAAAATACGGACTTCCGGAAAAAGAAGAAGTTGTGCGTACACATTTTATAAGATGATAATTGCAAAGCAAATACTGATTTTTAACTATCGCTTAAAGAAAGAGGAGGATAAAAATGAGCAGAGTTAATTTTGGAGCAAAACCACTTATGTATCCCCAGCCGGTACTTATCATCGGAACCTATGATGAAAATGGCGTACCCAATGCAATGAACGCAGCATGGGGCATCACGACGGACTTTAAGGAAATCACCATCAGTCTGTCCGAGCACAAGACTACAGATAACCTTAAGGTAAGGAAGGCTTTTACCGTAAGCATGGCTACGGAAGATCAGGTTGTTCCCTGTGACTATGTGGGAATCGAGTCAGGAAGAAAGGTTCCGGACAAGTTCAAGAAGGCAGGTTTTCATGCCACAAAGAGCGAATTCGTGGATGCGCCTCTGATTGATGAGCTTCCGCTTGCGATGGAGTGCAGGGTAAAGAGCTTCGAGGACGGAATCCTCATCGGAGAAATCGTTAATGTATCTGCTGACGAGAGCATAGTTACTGACGGTGTAGTGGACATTAAGAAGTTAAAACCCATCAGCTTCGATCCCTTTGGAAATGCATATTTTGGCGTGGGAGAGAAGGTAGGCAATGCATTTAAGGATGGAGCGGCGCTTAAGTAGAAAAGAGCAGCGGTATTATCCTGCAGCATATTTAAAAAACCATTTAATTTGCCATCAAATTAATGGTTTTTTTATACCCAACGACTCAAGTCTGCCTTGAGTTTACCCTTGAAACTTCGCTTCACACTCGCTACACTTATCATAAGAAAATCCGTAAAATGAATATGTAACGAGCCAACAGGTCACAAGCTGAAGGAGGTCAACATGAGCAAGATACAAGAACAGCCCAAAAACATCATCGGCACCAACATAAAGAACCTGCGCGAAGCGCGTCACCTCACACAGGAGCAGGTGGCAGAGGCACTTGAAGTAACATACCAGGCAGTTTCGTCCTGGGAGCGCGGCGAATATAAGCCCGACACCGACAAACTCATCCGCCTCGCAAACCTCTTCGACGTTTCCGTATCAGCGATAGCTGAGGAGAAGCCCAAACGCTTTGAGACCAAGGACGCCATCTACAACTGGGAGCACATGAAGACCTATGTCAAGACGACCGCCAAGAACCTTAAGCTTACCAATACCCTTAAGGCCGTAGACTTCGCCGTTGCGGCTCACGAAGGTCAGAAGCGCAAGCGCTCCGACATCCCATACATATATCACCCGCTTAACCTTGCCTGTCACGCGCTTTCCATGGGTATTACCGAGGACGAAGTCATAGCGGCCTGCATGCTCCACGACGTAGTCGAAGACTGCGGTAAGACCCTCGACGACCTTCCGGTGAATGACACGGCAAAAGAAATCGTCCGACTCGTCACCCATGCCAAAACCACCGATGACAACCGCGACACTCTCATGCGCGCGTACTACGATGGCATTGCCGCTAACCCGCAGGCTTCTTTGGTCAAATGCCTGGACCGCTGCAACAACTTAACCACCATGTCCTGGGGCTTAAGTCGCGAGCGCATCTACCGCTACATCAAAGAAACTGACGAATACTACCCTGCACTCCTTAAAACCCTTAAGGACACCCCCGAATACAACAGCGCCGCATGGCTTCTCAAGTATCAGATTGAGAGCATGGTGGATATATATAAGAGACTTATGTAGGTATATCACAGCAACGATTATACATATTGAAAAATGTTGATAAATATGATAAATATGTTAATTTAGGAACTAACACAGTAGGCAAATGACTTTGACAGAAGCAATTGCTGCGGTTATTAATTATTTCGAACGGAAATTCGGGCATTTGGGAGGATTGAATTGTAATGCTGAATCAGTTTTCAAGAACGCAATTGCTGTATGGCGTTGAATCCATGGATAAACTTGCGGCTTCGCGTGTTGCGGTTTTTGGCATAGGCGGTGTGGGCGGATATGTTGTTGAAGCTTTGGCAAGAAGCGGTGTGGGGGCATTGGACCTTATAGACGATGATAAAGTCTGTCTTACCAACCTCAATCGACAGATACTTGCAACAAGAAAAACAGTCGGAAAATACAAGGTTGATGTCGCTAAAGAGCGCGTCCATGAAATAAATCCCGATTGCGAAGTCAGAGCGTATAAAACCTTCTTTTTACCTGAAACACAGGATCAGTTTGATTTTTCGGAGTACGACTACGTAGTCGATGCGATAGATACGATCACAGGAAAGTTAGCTATAATAGAAATGGCAAAAGAAGCGAATGTGCCTGTCATTTCCTCCATGGGAGCCGGCAACAAAGTAAATGCTGCCATGTTTGAGGTGGCTGACATTTACGAAACCTCTGTTTGCCCGCTTGCTAAGGTGATGAGACGCGAATGCAGAAAGAGGAACATTGATTCTCTTAAGGTCGTTTATTCAAAAGAAAAACCCATAAGACCGTTAGAAGATATGTCCATCAGCTGCAGACAGCACTGCATCTGTCCGCCGGGAACCGTCAGAAAATGTACGGAACGAAGGGACATTCCGGGATCGACAGCATTTGTTCCGTCGGTAGCAGGCTTGATTATTGCAGGTGAAATAATCAATGATCTTACAGTTATGTGAAATAATCAAAACCCTCATCTCTTAATTGAAGTGAGGGTTTTCTTTATCCTGTATCGGAGTAAGCTCTTGCGGATTCAAAATATGCAGTTTAGCGCATTTTTAATCATTTCGTAATACCATATTCTGTGAAAGGATTGGTATAAAATATGAGTCTGCAAGAAAAACAAGTATACGAAAGCAACCTGTTAGCCTTCAAACTGGCTTGCATAATTAATGTCTTTGAAATTCTATCCACCGTTGTCTACAGAGCCGAAAGGGTGGGTGTCTTAAACACAGCAGCAATGCTTGCTATACAATTTGTTATCCTGGGAATATTTGTGCTTAGCTTCATAAAGTTCAATCGGGACGAGAAGGGCAAATATCTGAGCATGGGCTGTATGATAGCAGGCTATCTGATAGTAATGCTGGGCTCGGTTCATGTGCCCTATTTGTGGGCTTTTGGACCGTCACTCCTGATTCTGGTACTTCTTTATACCGATCCCAAGCTTACGTGTATTACGGCAGGCGCTGTGGTTGCCATTAATTTGTTGTATGTCGTCTTATTCTTAAATATGTCACTTGAACGAGCAAGCAGACAAAATATGGTTTTTACTGATGCGGTATATGCCCTGCTAATGGGCTTAATGGTTGTATTTTACGTAAGACTCAGTAACAGACAAAACACCGAGACCATTGACGAGATACAGGGAGCCGCCGAAAGGCAAAAGAAAGATGCTGAAATCATAAAGTCAATCGGCGTTCAGATTGGTGAAAAATTAGAGGAAGCCAATGAAGCAATGGAGTCGCTTGCTTTGAAGGTTACTTCCAGTGCCGACGCTTCCGAGGAAATATCACAATCCGTGACGTTAACTGCCGAGGCTATTCAGACGCAGACCGAGATGAATGCAAACATCACGGAATCGCTTGAGGACATTGCCCATCAGTCAAGCGAAATGCGTAACAACGCAGACGAGGTTACCGATAACATCAACGACGGCAACACTTTGGTAAAAGAACTTACCGCAAAGGCCAAAGAAGCCTCGGTTATCAACGAAGAAACCGCCGAGATGACCCTGAACCTTCAGAAGTCCGCCGGCACCGTTAAAGAAATCGTAGCCGCAATCCTTTCCATATCAGGACAGACAAACCTCCTTGCTTTAAACGCTTCCATCGAAGCTGCCAGAGCAGGAGAAGCGGGAAGAGGCTTCGCAGTTGTTGCGGATGAAATCCGTGAACTTTCCGAGCATACCAAGCAATCCGCCGAGCAAATCGCATCTACTATCGACGACCTTATCGGCAAGGTAGATGTTGCTGCAAAGAATATGGACAAATGCGTTGAATCCGCCAACGAACAGGGAGAAATCATCTCTAAGACCGGCGAGAAGTTTGAAGTCATCCTTGAAAAGGTTTCGGACCTTACTGCAAGGGCGACCAAAATCTCAGACAACGTTGATGCCTGCGTAACAGCCAACACTGCAGTTATGGACGCAATCAGCAACCTTTCCGCCACATCCGAAGAAGTTGCCGCATCTTCCCAGTCCGCCATCGAAATTAGCGAAGACTGCAAAAAAGACATGGCTGCCACAAAGGATATTCTTGGAAAGATTCTGGAAATCAGCAGAAGCGGAAATAAGTAAAAAGAAATGTTTACAAAGATTAATGCCTTCACTGCAGAAATGCGGTGGAGGTATTTTTGCGCCTAAAATCAAGAAATTCACCACTTGCAGCGCGGTACTTATGGTATAATCCGCATAGGAGAATTTATCTTATGAAACGTACTTACCCCGATTACTATGATAACTTTGTATGCATAGCGGATAAATGCCCTGAGACCTGTTGCGCGGGCTGGCAGATAGAGATTGATGAGGAAGCATTAAAGCGGTATCGCGACAAGAAGATTGAAACCGTAGATTTTAAGCACGAATGTTTCAAGCAGGACAAAGAAAAACGTTGCAAGAACCTAAACGAAAAAGGTCTTTGCAAGCTGATTTTGGAACATGGCGAAGATATTTTATGTAACACTTGCAGGCTTTTTCCGCGCCACATTGAGGAGTTTGAAAATGTGCGGGAGTATTCACTCAGCATTTCCTGCCCGGAGGTGGCACAGTACCTTATTAAACGCAAAGAACCGGTGACATACAGAACGGTTGAAGATAGAGAAATTGATACGGAAGAGTACGATAGCGAGGAACAGTTGGTTTACATAAAGCTGTTTTCGCTGCGTGAAGCATTCTTTGAGACCGTACTTGACAGAACGCTTTCTTTGGCCGAGAAAGCCGGCAGGATTCTTGCAATCGCAAGGGAATTCCAGAATCAGACAGATGATGTTTTAATGAGTGACGCAGACTTAGATTCGGTAGATGTAGAGCGCGCGAAAGTGGCAGAACATGATCCGTTGAAAATCACCACAGACCAACGTTATGAGCTCTTTAAGGTCATGAAAAAGTGGGAGTATACCGGCGAGGAGTTTAAAAACGTACTTAAGGTGACAGAGAAAGCGCTGTACATAGACCGCCCGCAGGATGAGGCTGCATTGGAGGAAGAAATGAGGGCTTCGCTTTCCGCAAAAGGCATTGACTGGGACATTGTGACCGAGCAAATACTTCACTATTTCCTGTACATCTATTTTTGCGGTTCTGCATACGATGAGTATTATTATGGCCAGGCACAGCTTGCAGTGGCGGCCTGCCTTCATTTAAAGGATTTTGCAATGGCGCGCTTTAAGATGAACGGCATCATCAGTACTGAAGACGTGATTTATTTTACTTACTTATACGCAAGAGAGCTGGAGCACTCGGTACCTAATGTCCTTGCAACCGAAAGGTACATGGACGAGCACCCGCTCGTAGATTGATTAGGAGATAATACTATGGCCGGCGAGGCACATCCTGACGGTTCGGTTCAAAGATTGATATTAGGATTACTTTACGAAGGGGATGACCATGATATTTAAAGAAGGAATCGGCTGGAAAGCCTGCTTTGACGAAGAAAGAAACCTTTATACCGCTAAACGAAGCGGCTCGGGTTACTGTCATTTGTATGAGATTAATAAAGATATATTCGATTCTTTAAAAGAAGGCGCAAGCGATGACGAAGTCTATCGCCTGTTCGATGGAGGGCGGCACTTATACATGGACGTAGATGACCGTTGCGGTCCGCCTTATACCGTCGTATTCGATGATGATTATGAAAAGCTCTGCCCGTGGGCAAATGTGGCTTCAAGTGACAATGTCTGGCCCGACGAGTTAACCGATGCCGCAGTAGAATTGTTCGAATCTGAGAAGAACAATCGCGAGCAGAGACGCAAGAAACGCAAGGAGCGGGAGGAATAACATGAAAAAACGTATCATATGCTTCGGCGATTCCAATACCTGGGGATACAATCCCACAAACGGAAGCCGCTACGATGAAAATACAAGATGGCCCCAGGTGCTTCAAAATCTCCTCGGAGATGACTATACGATTATTGAAGAAGGCCAAAACGGCAGAACCATTGCCAACGCCGACCCGTGGGAGTGGGGATGTAAGTGCGGCATGGACTACATACTTCCCATGGTGGAAAGTCAGAAGCCCTTTGATCTTCTCATAATAATGCTTGGCTCCAACGACCTTAAAGCCAAGTTTCATCTGCCCGCAGGAGATATAGCAGGAAGCCTTCAGAATATGCTTATGAAGACCAAAAGTTTCTTGCAGTATCAGTGTGGCATACAGCCGAGGATATTAATCGTATCTCCTCCGTATCTTGGGGAGAATCTGGCAACATCTCCTTTTGCGCCTTTTTTTGACGTAGATTCCGTGATTGAGAATTCCAAGCATTTAGCTTACTGGTATGAGTTCGTTGCCAAGCAGTTTGACTGCGATTTTCTGGATGCCGCGACCATCTGTAAGGCCGGAGACGTAGACAGCCTCCACCTTATGGAAGACGGGCACAAGAATCTGGCGGAAGGTATTTATCGCGAGATTCTTAAGATGAAGCTTTAAATAGAATGCTCTTTAAATTGAGCGGACCCGCATGAGTTCGCAGAGTATATAGGAGTTAAGTACGGAGATCGTCTGCAGTGCAAGCTGATGCGCGTAGGCGAGAAACTGACAGTGGGGGAGTAGCAATCATGGCATGGTTTAAGTTAGGGAAGAAGGCACCTGCGCCGTCATACGAATACGATCCTTCGGCAGAACGCCCGATAATTCGCGCTTCCATCTGCACAGGCGAGCAGGTCGCAGGCTTTAAGAATCGTCACACCGGCGAGTTCCATGAAGTCATGCTGATTCGAGGCGATGAGGACAAAGAACTGTTCATGAGGATATATAATCTTAATCAGGTTGAGAAGGAGTACTAAGCGGAATATAAGAACCGGAGAAATTTGTGTCCGGTCCTTTATGTAAAGGTATTATGGAGGCGTTTTTATGGTAGCTATCGTTACGGGTGCCAGCTCGGGGTTTGGGTATGAAGTGTGTAAGCAATTGGTAGAAAAGGGTTACAAGGTCTATGGTATCAGCCGAAGAGAACTTGCGCCGGTCGGCGTGACTGCGTATAGTGCAGACGTATCCGATGAAAGCGCCGTTCGCACGATAGTTGACGCGATTGCCCTTAAAGAGGGCCGAATTGATTTGCTGATTGCCAATGCGGGCATGGGTATTTCAGGGCCGGTTGAGTTGACTACAGAGGAGACGGCAAGGCGAATCATGGATGTCAATTTCTTTGGCCAGATTTACGTCACTCAGGCTGTTCTTCCGTATATGCGCAAGCAAAAGAAAGGCACTATCGTCTTTGTGAGTTCCGTCGGAGCTCCTATCGCATTGCCTTATCAGGCATTCTATTCGGCAAGCAAATCAGCCGTCAATTCCGTGGCGCTGGCACTTAGAAACGAAGCACGTGAATACGGAATCCACGTAACGGCCGTCATGCCGGGAGACGCAAGTACCGGCTTTACCGATGCACGAATCAAGCATAGCGATTCCGCTGTTAAGAAGGCGGATGACGAGTCTTCTTTGTACCCGGGAAGCAACAATGCAGTCGCCTCCATGGAGAAGGACGAAAGAAACGGTATCTCACCCAAACGGGTTGCCGCTGTCATAGTTCGTGCAGCCTGCAAGAAGAATCCTGCTCCGCTATATGTTGCGGGCTTTAAATACCGTATTTTACTATCGCTTTACAATATTTTGCCCACAAGGATAGCCGTATGGCTTGTGGGAAAGTTTTACTTAAGAGCGGGAAAGTGATTATCATGATAAGAAAAGCAACCGCTTGAAAAGAATGTAAAGGCTATACGTTTCTATGAAAGACATGGTTTTGTAGCCACCGGAGAAAGAAAACTTGAGGACGACACGACCGAGTATCTTATTCTTATGACGAAGAAAGCGTGAGATTTTACGGAAATGGATAAGCTTTATATTACACATTATTACTATCCGGGAACGGACCCATGGAAGAATATAATGCTTCTTCCCAAGGAAGAGGCCTTTCGCAAGGCAAAAGAACTTGCCGATTTACATCCTGATACTACCAGCTTCGGGCGATTTGCCGATTTCGAAAATTACTATCCTGCACGAAAGAAAGCGGACGAATTTGTTCGTGACAAATTTATAGAGCTGGGCGGAAATCCGAAGCTTGAGCACCCGTTTTCTTTTGCCCTGATGGAGTGTGAATATCTCAGAGAATGGTTTAACAGCAGTGATAAGATTATTATTGATCTTGAGGACGTGCCCGACGATCTGGTCAGTTTCACACTTGGCGACAGTTGCGCTCTGATGATACATGGAAAGGAGCCGGTTGTTCTGACCAAAAAGATGCTCCTTGAACGAATTGCAGCATGTGGCGGCTCAGCAGAGGCCTTTTGTAAGGAAGCTCTCGGAAAGTACGCTTATGTTGAAGTGCAATTATGGGACAGGGTGCAGGGATAAATTCAAATTTATAATGGAGAAGGGAAGTAAGCAATGGGCCTTTTTAAATCCAAAGCAGAAAAGCAACTAGACAGCATCATCCTGCGCCTGCAGATGAACATGTCTAATAATTATAAAGACAACGCGCAGGACAACCTTAAGGAACTCGAGGAAGCCCTCGAAGCGATGAAAAGTGCCGGCAATGTGAAGGCATCGGTCATAGAGAAGTATGACTCGATCGTGGGCATATACAAAGAGAAAATGAAAGAATTCCGCCACAAGGACCAAAAGCCTTACTGGCATTAAAGAATAAAGAGCAATCGCCTATTGACTTGATAGGCAACTGACGATATCATTGTCTAAAAAGAAAAGGAACCAAAGAAATGATTACAAGAGACGAAGCATTTGCACTGCTTAAGAAATACAATAAGGACCCCTTTCATATCCAGCATTCATTAACGGTTGAGGCTGTTATGAAATGGTATGCCAAGGAACTTGGCTATGGCGATGACGCAGAATACTGGGGAATAGTCGGACTCTTACACGACATAGACTTTGAGCTATACCCGGAGGAGCATTGTCTTAAAGCACCCGAACTTCTTAAAGACGGCGGCGTGAGCGATGACATTATTCACGCGGTATGTTCACACGGATACGGAATCACCGTAGGCTGCGGTGTAACCATTGATGTAGAGCCGATTCATGAGATGGAAAAGGTTCTTTTTGCGGCAGACGAACTTACCGGACTTATATGGGCAGCAGCGCTCATGAGACCGTCAAAGAGCACCAAGGACATGGAACTTAAGTCACTTAAGAAGAAATACAAGAGCAAAGGCTTTGCCGCAGGATGCTCGCGAGAAGTAATCGAGCGTGGCGCAGAGCAGCTTGGCTGGGAGCTTGACAAGCTCCTTGAAATGACCCTTCAGGCTATGGCCGCAAGCGAAGATACCATTAACGCTGAGATGGAGGCCGAGCAGTAAGGATTTTTATGCAAGAAATAAACATGGAAGAACTTAGGAATCTGCCTAAGGACTCTTATGAACTTATAGACATCAGGGATGAGGGGCTTGTGATTTACGGTATGATACCCGGAGCCCGTCACATTCCCGTGGAGACAATCGAGGAAGGAAGCGCTCACGAACTTGAGGCGATAGATAAGAATAAAAAGCTTGTTTTTTACTGCCAGATAGGTCGCAAATCTCGAGAGCTTGAAGACCTTGAGTGTATGGCCGACAGAGACATTTACAGTCTGGAAGGCGGATATCTCGGATACATAAGGACTGCGCTTTCGGATGATTCGGACAACAAAGAGAAACAGCACAAAGCCGAGGAAAGCATTCGAAAGAAATTCCACAAGCAACTGTTTACTCCTTTTGCCAAAGCCTGCAAGACTTATAAGCTGATAGAAGAGGGCGACCGCATCGCTGTCTGCATTTCCGGCGGCAAGGATTCCATGCTGATGGCCAAGCTTTTTCAGGAGATTCAAAGACACAGACAGTGTAACTTTGAACTGACCTTTCTCGTAATGGACCCCGGCTATAACAAAGAGAACAGAGCGCTCATCGAGAGCAATGCCAAAGCACTCGGGATTCCCGTTACAATATTTGAAAGTGACATTTTTGATGCTGTAGATACCATTGAGAAAAGCCCGTGTTATATTTGCGCAAGAATGCGTCGCGGTTATCTCTACAGTAAGGCTAAGGCGCTTGGATGCAACAAGATTGCGCTCGGTCACCACTATGATGATGTCATCGAGACCATCCTCATGGGAATGCTTCACGGCGCGCAGATACAGACAATGATGCCCAAGCTCCACAGCACCAATTTCGAGGGCATGGAGCTTATCAGACCGCTTTACCTGGTGCGTGAAAGCGATATATGCGCTTGGAGAGACTACAACGACCTTCACTTCCTCCAGTGCGCCTGCCATTTCACCGACACCTGCACCACATGCCACGAAGACGGCACAACTTCCTCAAAGCGCTTAGAGACCAAGAAACTGATTGCGGAACTTAAAAAGAACAATCCGTTTATAGAATCCAATATTTTCAAGAGTGTAGAGAACGTAAACCTCGATACTGTAATCGCTTACAAGAAAGACGGAGAAAGGCACCATTTCCTCGACGAGTATTGATTGCGCGGGAGGCGCTGCTTTATGGAAATCAAGTCGCTATTGATTAAAGATACTACAAAAGAAGAACGCGAACGTATCATAAGAGAATCCATGGACTGCGGCGGAGGCTGCGAGAATTGTTCTTCCTGCTGGCTGGGCGGCGGTTCCCCCTCCGACATATACCGGGACTATATAGACGGCAAGCGTGAACTCAAAGAAATAAATGCTGAGTACATGAATAGATACCGCCAAGGGCGGAATATTATGTGAAGAAAGACGATGGCAGAGGCACCGTCAATACAGTCAGACCTTTAAAGGACTATCGATTAGAGCATCTTTTTGATTTCCGCCGCGAGTGCGGAAGCCTCATCATAGTCTAAGTTATCTACAAGCTCGGAAAGCTTAACAAGCCGATCTGAAAGCTCTTTACCGCATTCGTAGGTAAGGAGCTTTTTTGCTGCAACTTCCGCACGACTGATGTCGAAATCGGCGGCTGCGGCCTCAATTTCCGTAAGAAGTTCAACTACGGCTTCGGCTGCAAAAGAAACCTTTTCGTCAGCATCTGCCTCCACAAAGGGCTCAAGCGACGCCTTAAGCTCCCGGAAGCGCGCAAGCACATCGGGAGTAAGCGAGACAGCTTTTTCCAAAGCCCCTTCCTTGCCAATCTGCTCAAGTTCTAAGAAACTTTCGGAAAGAGCGGTAGCGCCGACCATTCTGCAGGTGGTCTTTAACGTGTGAACACATGTAGTAAAGTTCTTAATGTCTCCTGCAGATAGGGATTTTTCCGTTTCATCACATCTTTTATCAATAATTCCATAAACATCACGCAGAAATTCCATATACATCTCAAGATTTCCGCACTGTTTAATGCCAAGCGATGTATCGATGCCGGGAATAGAGATTCCGTTATTAGTATCGGTTTTGATGCTATCATGACCTTGTTCCATTGACCGACTCCTTTGAACGCTACGACGCTGATTAGGCTGCGACGTGGCCGAAATTTGCATAATAAATAATTATTAATTGCTACGTTGTATTATTAATTATTATAGTAGCACAATAAAGCGTCTCGCGCAAAAACGGCGCCCACATAGCATATGGGCGCAAGGAGGCAGAATTAATGGATGAGAGGATTATCGTTGTAGATGACGATCCCATTATTTTGAAAAAAGCATGGAAAAGTCTGGCGGATGCAGGAATGAAAGCGGTTGCGCTTAAATCCGGCGAGCAGCTTCTTGAACATATAAAAGACAACGGAAGTCCGGAACTCATTCTTTTGGATATTAGAATGTCAGGCATGGATGGCTATGAAACGCTTATGAAACTGCGCGAATGCGAGGAACCCGGCAGTGAGGTACCCGTTATTTTTCTGACAGGCGATGAAGATGAGGATACGGAGATAAGAGGCTTATCACTCGGCGCCATGGACTTTATCAGAAAGCCGTTTATTCCGCAGGTACTGGCGTTAAGAGTCAGACACGCGGTGGAACTTACAAATCTTCAAAGAGACCTTGCGGGAGAAGTTGAGAAGAAGACAAAAGAAAACGAAGAACTCTTTCTTCAGGTAGTATCTTCCCTTGCGGCCTCAATCGATGCCAAGGACGCCTACACCAAAGGCCATTCCGGACGCGTTGCGGCATATTCCAAGGAAATAGCGAGAAGGTGCGGTTTTAACGAGACGGAGCAGGACAATATATACATGATGGGCCTTCTTCACGACGTAGGAAAAATCGGTGTGCCCGATAGAATCATCAATAAACCGGGAAGACTTGACGACGAGGAATTCTTAAAGATTAAAGAGCATCCCGTAATAGGCGGACGAATTCTTCAGAATATCCAAAAGATGCCCGAGCTTGCATCGGGAGCCAAGTGGCACCATGAAAGATACGACGGCAGAGGATATCCCGACGGTCTTAAGGGCGACGATATACCGGAGCCTGCGCGCATCATAGCCGTGGCCGATGCCTATGATGCTATGACCAGCAACCGAAGCTACCGAGACATGCTTCCGCAGGAAAAGGTACGCTTAGAAATCGAAAAGGGCATGGGCTCGCAGTTTGATCCAAAGTTTGCGAAGGTCATGCTTGCCATGATTGACGAAGACAAAGAATTTACAATGCGCGACTGGGCGGCCGAGAAAAAGCCTGAGTAAGTCGCGCAGACAGCACTAAAATACAAAGAAAACGCGTGCAGCGGGGAGGAACTGTTTATGGAATGCAGTTTATTGCTGGTAACTTACGAAAAAACATTTCTTATCGATTCGGTAGCCAAAGGACTTGGGGAAATCGGTATTAAGACTGCCGTATGCGGTCCGGATGTTAAAGACATAGAGGCGGGTAAAGACTCCGCAGACATAATCCTTGTATTTGTGGACGGCTTTACACCCGAAATGATGAAAGTTTTGGTCTACATTAAAGACGTGTGCGTTGATGACGGCAAGTCTCTTTATCTGGTGGGCTACAAGGACATGCTTGATTACGCGGCAGAGTTCGCACCGCCCGAATATGTGGAAAAAGAATTTCCGCGTCCCATAGACGCCAAAAAGCTGGTCAGCACACTAAGCAGCGAAGCCGAGCTTTTAAGCAGGAGAGCCGAGCAAAAGAACATAATGATAGTCGATGACGACGTAACTTATCTTAAAGTCATTCGCAAGCAATTATCCGAGAAATACCGTATAACCGCGGTTAAGTCGGGAATGCAGGCCATTAAGCATCTTGGAGCTCATACACCGGACCTTATACTTATGGATTACGATATGCCCATAACAACAGGCTCGAAGGTAATGGAAATGATAAGAAGCGAACCCGATACCGAGGAGATTCCGGTTATCTTTCTTACCGGCAGAGCGGACAGAGAAACGGTTATGGACGTAATGGGCTTAAACCCTCAGGGATACCTTCTTAAAAGCGCAAGCGGGGAAGACATTCTGGCATCAATCGATAAGTTTTTTGAAAACGAAAAAACCGGACGCAAACAAAGAAAACACATTGGTTAACAATATCGGGATATTTCCGGGATATGAGGTGCTTTAGTGAAAAGGGGACTTACAATCGTTGTAAATATAGCCTTTATTGCCTTCATTATCTTTTTTGTGGCCAAGTATACGTCACAGAAGAGAGAGGAAAGCAATAATCATGAACTGTTGCTGTTTCAAAATACTGCGGAAACGGCAGGTCAGATTATTGCCAACTACCTTGAGGATGAGCAGCATTTGTGCGACATATGGGCAAGCTATATAAACGGCTATTCATCTGTTGAAGGCCGCCACATGACCATGGAAGAAGCTATAGAGTTTACCAGAAGAGCCTCCATCTCAGATCAGGTCGAAGCACATATAGTATTCTATGATGACGGTTCCTTCACGGGACTTTCGTCTACCCCCAGCATTAAAGGAAGTACTGATTATAGCGTTTCATACAAGGGATATTCTTTGTTCTCAAATTTCTCCGAAAGCGCTTTAGACAATGAAGTCAGGCAGACGGCTGCTTTTGCCAATTCGCAAAACGGAGTCATTTCTATGGCTTTTCTTAATACCCTGACTTTAAAAGGCGAGAATCCCGGTGAAGAAAGAAAAGCACTTCTCATGCGTATAATCCCCATAAGCGAAATCAGCCGCAAGCTGGTATATCTTAAGGGAGAATACGAAGACGTGGACCTTGCGATTATCGATCATGACGGTAATTACATGATTCACGGAAGCAAGCTTAAAAACTCAAATCTGTTTGAATACTTCAAATCCTATAACAACACAGACTTTTTAAGCCAGCGCGAGTTCGAAGCACAGGTAACGGGCGAAACGGGTCTTATGGAAATCACCGACTCGAAAGGCCGGATGTGTGTCGTAGCCCACACCCCCGTAACCTCCGATAAAGACTGGTTTCTTATCAATATTATACCCAAGGAAAGCTTAATTCCAAGCGTTGTCGACTGGGTGTTACTCGGCGGCACCATAGGCGCATTGGTGGCACTTTTGCTCTTTAACATGGCTGCCATGATGCTCTTTAACCGAAGACTTGCCATTATCGCGGATGAAGCGGAAAAAGCAAACGCCGCTAAGTCAAACTTCTTATCGATGATGTCCCACGACATAAGGACGCCCATGAACGCCATCACGGGCTTTAACGAAATGATAAGCCGCGAAAGCCACGATCCCGAGATACTTAAGTACTCAGAAGGCATACGAATGGCGGACAAGACACTTCTCAGCCTTATCAATGACATACTCGATTTCTCCAAGCTCGAGGCGGGCAAGCTTGATATCATACCGGTGGAATACGACCTTGTATCGGTACTTAACGACTTGGTTAACATGATACAGGTAAGAACAGAGGAAAAGAACCTGTCTCTTGAAATCAGCATAGATTCTAACATTCCGAGAAGCCTATACGGCGACGAATTAAGAATAAAGCAGTGCGTCATCAACCTGCTTTCCAATGCCGTGAAATATACGCCTGAAGGGACGGTTTCTTTTGCGGTGGGATACGAAACGTGCGAGGACAACGACAGAGAGATTTTGCTTAAATTCAGCGTTACGGATACCGGCTGCGGTATTAAGCCCGAGGATATTGATAAGCTCTTTATAGCCTTCAAACGTCTTGAGGAAAAAAGAAACCGAAACATCGAGGGAACCGGACTGGGGCTTAGCATCACCCAGAGCCTGCTATCTATAATGGGTTCAACGCTCGCTGTTGAAAGTGAGTATGGAAAGGGCTCAACGTTTTCTTTTGCTGTAAGGCAGGAAGTAAAGGGAACGGACAAGGTCGGCGAGTACGAGGAAGCCTTCCGAATTGCCATGGAGTCAAAGGGCGGATACAGACAGAGCTTTACGGCGCCTGAGGCAAGGATACTGGTGGTTGATGATACGCCGCTTAACTTAAGCGTATTTACGAGCTTACTTAAGGCAACAGAGGTTAGCGTCGATACAGCCGAGAGCGGAAGCGAATGCTTGAAGCTGTGCGCCGAGAATGCGTATGATGTTGTGTTTCTCGACCACATGATGCCGGACATGGACGGTATTGTGACGCTTCATGAATTGAAGGCGCTTAAAGATAATAAGAATGCGGATACACCGATTATATGCCTTACGGCCAACGCAATTTCGGGAATGAGAGAGATGTTTCTTTCGGAAGGATTTACCGATTATCTTGCCAAGCCGATAGATTTTGTGCGCCTTGAGCAGATGCTGCTTAAATACATTCCCAAAGAGAAGATTACGGTTGATTACGTGGAGCAAAAGAAAGACGGTACGCTTCCGGACGCGGTACTTGGAATATCCGGGCTGAATGCGGAGGCGGGATTGTCGCATTGCGGTGATGTTGAATCATATCTTAATGCGCTCAGAATGTATAGCGAAGCGGCTGAGAAGAACGCGCGAGAAATCAAGGATTTATGGTATGCAGGGGATATGGGCAAGCTCACTATAAAGCTTCATGCATTAAAGAGCACTTCAAGGGTTATAGGAGCACTTAATGCAGGCGAGCTTGCGGCGGAACTTGAGCAGGCAGGCAAGCTGGGTAAGCTTAAAGAGCGTGGTGACGATATAGAGAGGCTTGTTAAGTCATATACGGGGCTTGCGGCGCAGTTAACGCTGATTTGTAAGGCTTGCGACGCTGAGTCGGAAACTGCATCGGCGGCGGAAGAGGCTGAAAGTGATGTAGCGACCAATCATAGCATTCTTCTTGTGGATGATGACCCGGTATACCAGAAAATGGCACGAGGCTGGCTGTCGGATAAGTACTTTGTAGCGGCCGCAAAGAGCGGTAAGCAGGCTCTTCAATATCTAAGCGGACATACGCCCGACCTGGTGCTTCTTGACTGCGAGATGCCGGAAATGAGCGGTGCAGAAGTTTTTAATAATATCAGGCAAAATTCGCAGACTGCAGACATACCTGTAATCTTCTTAACAGGCTCATTAGGCGGAGAAGATATGCAGATAGCTGATGGATATGTGCATCAGGGACATTTGTTAAAATCGATGAACAGAGACTCAATACTAAAAGCGATAGATAATTTTTTCAGTACGGGTAAACTCACAGAGAAAACGGAGGAACAGACATGAGACCGAGATTTAAACGCATTATGGCGGTGGCCACACTTATTGTTATGACCGTAACTGCGATTGCGGGATGTGGGAATGCGACCAAGGAAAAGCCTTTTGAGCCAAAGCTTGATACTTCTTTAAGCACATCCGTTACGGTATATGGCAATTACTCCAACTTCGAAGCTCTTGAAAGCGAATTCGAGCGATTTAACGAGTACTATCCGAACGTCAACCTAAGCTATATATATCTCGACGGCTTTTACGACGCGATAGGCACAACGCTTCTTAGCAATGAGGCTCCCGATATTTACTGTACATTCTACTGGATGTGGGGCGACCCTAAGTGCGCGGATATTTTTGATGCCGCTGCCAATCTTGCGGCACCTGAGACAGGAATCGATTTTTCCTGCGTAAGACAGAGCTTACTTAGAAAGACAGACGACGGAGAAATTCTGATGGCTCCCGTATTGGCATCATCTTTCGGAATGTTAGTAAACCTCGATTTGTTTAAGAAAGAGGGACTTAAGGTTCCCACTACATGGAAGGAATTTGAAGATGCCTGCGCCAAGTTTAAGGCAGCAGGTTATGCATCTCCCGTAATGGGTTATGTTTCTACCGAGTCCGGTTCACTTGAATACAATTTCGCGTATCCTTCGCTGTGTAACTCCGCGGTAGCCAATCCGACATTGCGAGACAGTTTCAACAACTTAGATCCGGACGCAGGCGAGCTTATGCGCCAAAGTCTTGAGAAGCTTAAGCAGCTTGCGGATTCAGATTTTGTAAACATTGAAAAGTGCATAAACGAAATCGATAACAATTACAACGCGGCAATTATGCGCTTCTATGAAGGCGACGTTCCCATGCTTATCTGTCATGCCGACGTAGCATCAGGCACCAAGAAGAGAGAAAGCCAGTCCGAAAGCTTCTCGGCTTCTCCATTTGAATACAGATTCTATCCGGTTCCTTTTGACGAGAAGGGTGGCTTTGTAGTAGACACCGTAGCCATGAACTTTTCTGTTAACAAAAACAGTCCCAATAAAGACATGGCCATAGAATTCATGCGCTTCTTAATATCCGCGCAGGAACTTGGTAATATGGCCTCCGTTAAGCGTCTTATTACTACCTCACAGAACCTTTCTTTTGACAGTATATATTCATCTCTTGGTGATACGCGTAAAGACCGCATAATATGCAGCACAGAGGCGAATATTAATGATAATGCCATTAAACAGTTCAGATACGCCGCTCACCACGTGCTTATGGGCGATATGACGGTTGATGAGGCCATAGCGGCCTATGGTAACTTAAGTAAGTAATCGGTCGGCACCATTAATAATACTTAGCACAGACAAAGAAAGAGGAGGCTCATAAGAGCCTCCTCTATTACTTTTTCCGGGGCGCCTTATGCGCCGAGAATGAATAACAGTAGTTATATATTATAGGTAGTCTGTTATAACGCGATATCAACGTTTATTGGCTTTTGTTGCGCCAATGAAGTATAATCATTTATATGCGTTAACGGTAATCGGAAGACGCGACCGGGGAGATATAATGAACAACTCATTGATAAAGACCTTAAAGGCCGTAAACTTCATGTCGGGTAAGACCACTACGGATGCGGAGCTTAAGAGGCACCGTAAGCTTGCGGAGTGGGCGGGGCATTTAGCTACGCCGAAGGGTGATGTTGAGAGACGAAAGTTTAAGATAGAAAAGATGCGCTGTGAGGAGATTAAACCCTTCTTCGCATACAATCCGACATATGTTATACTGTATTGTCACGGTGGCGGATATGTAAGCGGAGGATTAGACTACGCGGGTAACCTGGCAGTGAAGCTTGCACTGGCGACAGGGTTTAGGACATATTCTTTTGCATACAGGCTTGCACCTGAGCATCCTTATCCTGCGGCTTCCGAGGACGCTGATACTATGTGGCGCTACATTACCGAGAATGTGGCGGATGCAGACCACGTGCTTCTGGCGGGCGACTCTGCGGGTGCCAATATGGCGCTGTGCCTTACACAAAGGCTCATAGCGGCAGGCAAGCCTGTGCCGAGAGAACTTCTTTTGTTCAGTCCCTGGACGGACTTAACGGGAACGGCGGAGTCTTATGAAGCCAACAAGGACATAGACCCTATTCTTAACAAAGAATACGTTATGGATTCGGCGCGTGAATATATGGGAGAGGGCGACCCGGCCGACCCGGTATATAGCCCGTTATTCGGAAGCTTTAAGGACTTTCCGCACGTCTACATTATGGCGGGAAGAAACGGAATATTGCTTGATGACAGTATCAGGCTTAAAGAGAAGATAGATGCAGAAGGCGGAATCGCCGTAATCGATATAGAGGAGAAAGGATGGCATGTATATCAGCAGATGCCTATTGCCATGGCCCGCGAGGCCATGAAGCGTCTTGCCGCACATGTTTCAGACGAGATATATGGAAAGCACTAACTGGTACAAAATTGACAACGTGGCCAAGGTATTTCTGGCCACGGTCGATAAGAGAGACACAAGAGCAATGCGTGTAAGCTGCACGCTTAAGGAGGAAGTGGACCCCGAGCTTCTTAAGCAGGCGGTACTTTCAGCGATTGAAGACCGCCCGCAGATGCAGGTGCGTATTCGTCGTGGCCTTTTCTGGCATTATATGGAGGATACGACTGTTCTTCCTACTGTCAGAGAGGAGGATGACAGAATCTGTCCCCTTCTTTATACTCCGTCCAAGATTATGCTTCACTATCAGGTGACGTATTTTAGAAAGAGGATTAACCTTGATATTTTCCACGTCCTTACCGACGGCACGGGCGCGATGGAGTTTTTGAATATCATAGTTCTTGATTATTTAAGGCTTAAATACCCGGGAGAGTTTACCGATACGACGATTCATTCGGGAGCCTCCGACGGGGATCTTAATCAGGACAGTTACAGGCAGTTTTTCGGAAGCAAGAATTTATCCAGAAAAATCGATAACAGAGTGGCTTATCATCCCGGAAGCCTTAAGCTTCCTTACAATCAGCTGCAGTTTTATGAGATTCTTTTTCCCACATCACAGGTACTTCCGAGGGCCAAGGAGATTAAGGTTTCGCTTACCAGTTACCTGGGAGCGCTTTGGATGCTTGCTATTCGCGACGAAATGCCTCCTCGCCGTAGAAATATGCCTGTGACAATTTCTCTTCCCGTTAATCTCAGGAATTACTATCCGTCGAAGACCGCGAGAAATTTCTTTAACAGTGTGACGGTTACGCATGTGTTTGACAGCGATATTACGCTTGAAGAGCTTGCGGCTGAGTTTGATGCGGAGTTTAAGAGTAAGCTTACGGAAGAAAACGTTAAGAAGCAGATGGACAACTTCGAGACCATGGAGTATGTTGCGCCCGTAAGAGTGGTGCCGCTTTTCATTAAGCAGTGGGTGGTAAGATTTTTTGCCAAGAAGGCGGCCAAGAAGGTTTCCATGACCTTCTCCAACATGGGAGTGCAGAGGCCTCCGGCTGAAGTTGCCGAAAGGGTTGATAATTACAGCGGTTTCTGCAGTACCAACACTATTTTCTCTACTATGTTTAGCTACGGGGACAAGCTTACTCTGGGCGTTTCATACGCATATATCAATACAGGTGTTGTTAAGAACTTTGTAAGGTATTTATCCGAGTCGGGAGTAGACATTACGGTGAGTGCAACGGAGGTGATCAAATGAGACGATGCCCTTATTGTAAAGTTGAAATCACGGGAGACCTTTATAAATGCCCGTTATGTCAGAGTAAGTTAATGGGAACTGCCGAGGAGCCTTATTTTCCGAAGCTTGAAGCACAGAAGAAACGCTCGATTTTGTATAAGCTTCAGCTGTTTTTTGTGTGGGTGGTATTGATAGTGGGTGTAGGCCTCGACTTTATGGTAGGCTTAAGGCTTCCTTCGTATCCAAACCTCCACTGGAGTGTGCTTCTTGCCATGTGGCTTGTGACTTTTGAATTCGGAATCATGCGACAGTTTAAACCGGGCTTTGGCTCTGCCGGCAAAGTAACGATGCTTACATTTATAACAATTGCTTTGTGGTGTGTTACGGCACATTATTTCGGCTTTATGCAGGTTACGCTTGATATAGCGGTGCCAAGCGCCTTGGCGGCGGTTATCATCACCAATTTCGTACTTGTGATGATTGATAAAAACGGTAATACCATGTCATACCTTTTATCGGCGTTGTTACTTGGTGTGGTGCCGAGTGTGGTTCAGTTTTTTGTAAGAGATTCCATGCCGCTTGCATGGTCTATATGCACCATGATAAGTGTAGTCCTTTTTGCGGGGGCGCTTGTGTTTAGGGGGAAAGCGGTTATAGCGGAGTTACAGAAGAGGTTTCATGTATAATCAGAGGATGAAGAACAGGGGGTATTATGAAGGATAAGAGCAGCACAAATATTGTTGTTATAGCGCTTATAGTTGCGGCTGTGGCGGTTGCGGCGTTTTTCTTTGGCTATGTAAGGGCGCATTCTTATACGCTTTCGGGGACAGAGGCACTTAAGAGTGAACAGATACAGCCGATTTTTGCAACCGTTAAGGTTACGGGAACAGAGGATACGGATGTTGTTTTTACCGACGTTGAAACCGGTAAGGAATATAAGATTGGTTATATCACGCCCGGAATGGGCGGTTCCATTAAGCTTGAACGAGGAAAATGGTACAGGGTCGAGGGTGGCGGTAAGCTTACCGTATGGCCCGTAAGACTCAGGGTAGAATGATGATTGGGGGAATTTAAATGGTAATTATAATGATATGCTTATGCCCGCTTTTATGCTTATTACTGCTTTTTAAGGTTAGAAAGAATTGGCTTTTTTCATTATTAAGCGCACTGGCCACGCTTGCAGTGATAGCGATTGAAGTCTGGGGTGCGGTTACATCATCGGACTTTCACGATGCGGCTTTCGCGTTTCAGTTGTTTATTCCGGCGCAGCTTATAACACTTGCACTGACCTTAATAATCGGTAATGTTGTAATTATGCTGATAAACAAAAAGGCCAAGGGAGAATAATCCTCCGGCTAACAGTACTGTAAGAGGGACACGCTATAATACAGGCATATACGGAGGCCTGTATGAAGAAAATAACAGTTTTTGTAACGTTGCTTATGGCAATCGCACTTACAGCGTGTTCTAAGACTAAGACCAAAGAGCCTGAGCCCGAGATTTACGTGGAAGATCAGATTTATTACGATGACGAATACGATGTAAATTTCGTAATCTTTGGAAGCGGCTACTCAATATTTATTAAAAGAATCGGCGGAACCGAGTGGGAGATGCTTGTCTCCTACGATACCGGTGATATTTACTTAAACGAGTTTGAATTTGAAGAGGCTACCGCGGATCTGACACTTCTTACCGGGGGCGAGGCAGGATACTACAAATCTCCCAGGATTAAGAATGTGAGTGAGCACCACAGTATTTCTTTTGCCGAAGTGGTGGAGAGAGGCTTGATAGAAGACTATGAACCGGGCAGGGAATACTTCGACGGCGCTAGATTATACGAGGCCGACGGGCAGACTTTCTGCATAGTGCAATCAAGATACAATGAATTCAATGTGTATAAGGATTGTGAGCTTATCGGAACCTATAAAACCGCCGCGGAAGTCGAGACAGCGTTAGGCATAGCAGGGCAGAGCGAAGAGTAACTACATATAAAGACATTAACAGAGCCGGAGGAAATCGATTCCTTCGGCTCTTTGTATCAGTGTATGCGGATATTCGTAATGGCCACCTGGTCGACGGTGATTGCCAGCATTCATCGTCGAAGCGGGCCGCCGTACCAACGATTATCACCACCGATAAAGAAAGCGATGTGGCTTCCGAAAAGTGCGGTAGAGAAGATAAGCGCATTGATGATTGCGGGAATTTTAACGTTCCTGTTGACGTACATCATGGCGGCAAGCGCAAGAAGAATCATCAGGGGCATAAAATTAAGAATGAAATAAGAAACGACCATAACCAACCTCTTATATCCACAGAATCACTATGGTATAATATCAAGAGTGTGATAGCGAATTAGTAAACGTCATAACTTAGATAATCTGAGGATGACGGAGGGGAGATAAAGTTAATGAAAAAAGCGAAAGTTATCCTGACCACGGTTGTGGTACTGGCACTGCTAAGCGGTGTCGGTGTTGTACTGGCCATAGTACTTTCGGAGTTACAAGGTAAGAATGAAGCTGAAAGCTCAGGCATAATGCCTGAAGTTCCCATAGAGGCGGTTTCCGTGTCTGAGGAGCCTGAACCCGAGCCCGAACCTGAACCGGTGGAAGAAGGCTTTACCGCCGAGGAACGAGTGGCTATCATGAAAGCCTCTGCCAAGGAAACAGTACTGGCGCTTAGCACCGCATGGACGGAAGCCGACAGCGTAGCTCAGGCTGAATTTAAAGCCAAAGCCGAAGAAGAAGCCCGCAAGAAAGCCGAAGAAGAAGCCAGGAAAAAAGCCGAGGAAGAAGCAGCCAGAGCCAAGGCAGCCGAGGAGGCACTCAAGCAGACGGGTGAAGACACCAAGGCGCCTGTATTCTTATACTACAAGGCTTCTCCCAAGATTAAGCAGGGTGATACTTTCAACGTTCATACATTTATAGGCTATGCCGACGATGTAGACAGAAACGTAGATTTAAATGTGCAGGGGTCAGTTGATACCTCTACGCTTGGTACATACAATTTAACGATTACCATATCCGATGACGCAGGTCACTCAACGACCAAGAAAATGGAAGTTACGGTTATTGCCGCAGGCGGAGGCGGTGGCGGTTCGGGAGAAGATAATCCCGCAGGTAAGGAGCAGTTCTCCGACTTTATTGCTAATTATAAGAACGACAACACCATGCTTGGTATCGACGTATCAAGGTGGCAGGGAGAAATAGATTTCCAGAAGTGTAAGAATGCCGGATGCGAGTTCGTATACATGAGACTCGGCGGCTATGACGAGAAAGAACACTACACCGACAGGTACTATGTTCAGAATATGGCAGGTGCTCTGGCAGCAGGCATGAAGGTAGGCATATACTGGCATGCTGAGGAGAGCGGCCCTGAAGAGATTAAGGCAAGCGTTAAGTATCTGATGGGCGTTTTGGGCGGCCAGAAGCTTGATTTCCCGATTGCTTACGACTGGGAAGATTACAGAAACTTTGAGAACTACGGCATGAACCTTCAGGACTTAAACAATCTTCTCGTATACTTCGAGCAGGAAGTTGAGTCTTACGGTTACAAAGCCTGCCTTTACGGCAGTAAGAACGCTCAGAACACTATCTGGACGAAGCCTAAGAAGAATCCGGTATGGCTTGCTCAGTACAATACCTCCACCAATTACGAAGGCGAGTACTTCATGTGGCAGCACTCCAGCACCGGACGAATCGACGGAATTGCCGGCGACGTGGACTTAGACGTATATTATCCCTACAAATATCAATAAGAATTAAGAAACGGCAGAGCCTGTAAGTTAATACAGATTCTGCCGTTTATTTTGCATAAATTATTTTCTTACGGTCATGCGCTTGCCGCCGTCGTTGCGGTTGATGCCGCCGCCGAGGCTGTCGAGAACACCGTTAAAGTATTTTCTGATAAAGTCTTTGTGCTCAGGCTTTACAAGGAAGTATATAAGAGAGTCTACATAGAACTCCTTGCCCTCGCCGCGACCTACAATCTTAAAGTTTCTGAAGCCTCTCTTAGCGTATTCATCAATCTCATCATAGGAGATAAAAGAAGGACGCTTCATGCAACCTTTAAAGAGTCTTTTCTCGGGAGAGGTGTCGGTACAGATAAAGCGGATACTGGTATCGTATTCAAGCTGATACTTGGATATCTCTCTGTAGTGAGCTGCTCTCTGAGGACAGTGGGGCTGACAGGTTTCATTAACTAAAATCTCTATCTTGTCAGCGCAGGGCTCAAGTTCTTTAAGAACCTTTTCGTCATGGTTAAGATCATAATCGAGCACTACAAGGTAGTAGTCTTTCTTAAGCTCTTCCTTGAGGCGGTCGAGGCTTAAGATTCGCTTCGTGGTAGAAGAAAGAATCTTATAGTCGGGGTAGTTCTTGCGAATGTACTCTTCAAGCGCGGGGCTGTTTACAAGTACCTGATTCATACCGTTGTTGCCTACGTTCATAATCATGTTGCAGTAGGTATCGTAAGTGTGCTTTTCTTCAAGTAAGACATTGGTCCATGTAAAACGCGCCGGAATACCGAGGGCGTTGTAGGACTTAATAATCTTTTCGACTTCTCGTTTGTTGGTAAAACCGTCTATTATGTTACGGCCGCCGTTCCAGATTGCACCGGGGAAAGTTCCGTATACGGAGCCGATTTTCATGTTGTCTCTGAACATTTCGGGGTATTTCTTCATGGTATCGAACAATACATGATTAATCATTCCGAAGGTGCATAATCCGGGCAGATGCCAGATGGTAGATTCCTGTGCCATAATAACCTCTCTCAATACAAATTTAATACAGAGTTAGTATACCCGTAGGACACATGTAAGTCAAACGGGTATTTCTGTGTTATTATGGGTATAAAGAAAACTTTCTTTTGCCACGGAGGTATCAAATGGCTCGAGGTCAGAATCAGAAGCTAAAATTCACCTATTTAATGCAGATAATGCTTGAGCAGACGGACGATGACAATGGTCTTACCATGTCGCAGATTATTAGTGAACTTGAAAAGGTCGGCGTTTCCGCGGAGCGTAAGAGTATCTACGGCGATTTTCAGGACATGGAAGAAAAGTTCGGGATTGAAATCATAAGGGAGCACGTCGGCAGCGATACACGGTATCACGTGGGCACCAGAGAGTTTGAACTTGCGGAGGTTAAACTGTTAATCGACGCGATTCAGGCGTCCAAGTTTATTACTCAGGCTAAGTCCAAGGAACTTATCGGTAAAATAAAGAAGTTAGTCAGCAAGCACCAGGCAGCAGGCCTTCAGCGACAGGTATTTATTACAGACCGCGTTAAGACCATGAACGAGAGCGTTTATTATAACGTCGACGACATTCACACCGCCATAAGCGAGAATGCCAAGATTAAGTTTAAGTACTATAAGTGGGACATCAACAAGAAGCTTGTGGAGCGCCATAACGGAGCGTGGTTTAAGGTAAGTCCGTGGGCGCTTACGTGGGATGATGAGAATTATTACCTGGTTGCTTTTGACGATTTGGACCATAAGATTAAGCATTACCGCGTAGACAAGATGATGCACATTTCCGTAACAGATGAGAAGCGTGAAGGTAAGCTTGAATTTGAAGATTTCGACATGGGCGAGTATTCCAAGGCAACCTTCGGAATGTATCAGGGCCGCAAGACCAAGGTTAAGATTGAGTTTGAGGATTACATGTGCGGCGTTTTCATCGACCGTTTCGGCAAGGATATTACGTTCTTTTCGGCGGGAGAGGGGCGAAGCGTTGTGTTTGTGGATGTTAATGTAAGCCCTCAGTTCTTCGGCTGGATATTCAGTCTCGGGCGCGCTGTTAAGGTCGTGGGACCCGAGGATGTGGTGGAAGAAATGAAGGAAGCTGCTCGAGAGTTTCTTAAGGGCATGGGGGAATGATATGGCAATTTATTATCATTTGCCGGGGCTCTTTGAGTTCTATGAGTTGTACAGCGTTTTTTTGCCGCTGTATCGCGAGCATAGGGAGTATTTCTATGATTGGTGCGATATAGGCTCGATATACGGGGCGCCGGGAGACTGTCTGTGGGGCGGAGGCCGCGTGGGCTTTGGAGATGCCAAGCCTTCGGATGTGGCGGATTTGATGCGCGAGTACGATATTTCCGCGAGACTTACATTCAGTAACTCTTTGGTCCGGGAAGAACATTTGGCGGACAGAAAGTGTAACGCTTTATGCACGCTGTTTGAGCATAGCGGGCGCATGGATAATGGAATAATAATATATTCGGACCTGCTTCTTGACTATATTAAAGAGCGGTATCTGGGCTTTTATTTCGTGTCGTCTACCACGAAGGTTCTGACCGACTTTAAGAAGCTTGAGGCTGAACTTAAGAGAGAAGAGTTTAAGTATGTGGTGCCGGACTTTAGATTAAATCGGGCTTTCGCTGAACTGAACGCTCTTCCCGCATCACTTAAAAAGAAAGTGGAATTCTTATGTAACGAATGCTGTTGGTTCGGTTGTTACGATCGTAAGAACTGCTACGAGAATGTGAGTCGTAAGAGTCTTGGTGAAGATTGTGAAGACCACATATGCGTGTCTCCGACAGCCGACAAAGGCTACAGGTTCTCGGACGCTATGCAGAATCCGGGATTTATCGATACCGATGATATTCTTAATGTATATGCACCGGCCGGGTTTAAGCATTTCAAAATTGAAGGGAGAAGCCTCGGAAGTGCGGTGATACTGGAGTTTTTGCTCTATTACATGACCAAGCCCGAGTATCAGTTGAAGGTAAGAGAAGAGATATATTTAGACAGCAGTTTAGATTTATTCTGACGGCAATTTAAAGGCCCCGGCACGGGAGAAGTGCCGGGGTCTTTTTCAGGAGGCATGAATGGGGTTATTTATTCATACCAGTTGTACTCATTATCGTCATCGTCGTAGTCGTTCTCAGCTACGCACTGCATAAGGGATAAGAATTCCTCAACGATTTCATCTTCGGATTCAAGCTTTTTAACATTCTTGATGGCCTGGTCGAGGGCTTCTTCGGCAGTCTTGTCTGCAAGATAGCTGCTGTCGTTAAGAGCCATAGCGTATTCTGCTACAGATGTTGCGAGGATGAAGTTGTTTGAAGGCTTATCGGTGTAGTTGTCCTTGCCGATGGGGAACTCTAAATACTTGGAAGCTTCTGCATCGGGGTCTTTGTAAGCGATGGAGAGTGTGCACCATTCGTCCTTGGCACGACCTTTATCGGTAAGAGAGTTCTCCTGATACTTAAGGCTTGAACCTGAGTTATCATTTGCAAGCTCAAGTTCGTAAATAACAGTTACCTGGTGACCTGCGCCAAGTTCGCCGCCGTCTTTGGTATCGTCGGTAAAGTCTTCTGCATTGAGGGCTCTGTTTTCGTAGCCGATAAGTCTGTATTTAGATACCATTGCGGGGTTAAATTCAACCTGAAGCTTGGTGTCCTTGGCTACTGTGTATAAAGTTGAAGTGAATTCATCCACAAGTACTTTTTTGGCCTCTGTGAGGTTGTCGATGTAAGAGTAGTTACCATTACCGGAGTCTGCAAGAGTCTCTGCGGTTACGTCGTTGTAGTTGCCCATGCCGAAACCGAGTACGGATAAGAATACGCCTGTCTCTTTCTTTTCACTGATGAGCTCTTTAAGTTCGTCGCCTCTTACCTTGCCGATGTTGAAGTCACCGTCGGTTGCAAGGATAACACGGTTGTTGCCGCCTTCGATAAAGTACTTTTCAGCTATCTGATAAGCAAGTTCGATACCGCCCGAACCGTTGGTGCCACCGCCTGCGGAGAGGTTCTTGAAGGCTTTGTTAATCTTTCTTGTGTTGTCACCGGATACGCCTTCCATAACTACGTGAGTGCCGCTTGCGTAGGTTACGATGGAAACCTTGTCGTTCTTGCTTAAGTTCTTAACTAAAAGTGCCATGGAATCCTTAAGTAAAGGAAGCTTGTTGGCGCTGTTCATGGAGCCTGAAATATCGATAAGGAATACGATGTTAGAATCGGGCTTCTCTGTTTCCTGCATGGTATCGGTGTTAATGCCGAGTACCATAAGCTTGTGGTCTTTGTTCCAGGGGCAGGCGGATATGGTTGCGTCCACACCGAAGATTTCGCCCTTGGCAGGTGCTTTGTAGTCGTACTTAAAGTAGTTAATCATTTCTTCGGCTCTTAAAGCGACACCGTCGAAATCGCCGAGGCCGTAGCCGGAGTTTACAAATCTTCTCATGTTAGAGTAGCTTGCGGTATCAACGTCTGCTCCGAAGGTTGAAAGAGGAGAGAGGCTTACGTCACTAAAGCCCTTTTCTTCCAAAACGTTGTAGGTCTCGCGCTCAATGTAAAGCTCCAAGTCGGGATAGTAACCGCTTTCGTCACATAAAGCTTCGGTGCAGTAGTATTCGGCTTCGATTGAAGGGCTGTTCGTGGTGCCCTTGGCTGCGGGAGCCGGTGCGTATTCGTAGTCGCGTGAGGGAGATGAATTCACATCTACCATAGAGGTAGGACCGGTTTCGGTCTTTGATCTTCCGCATGCGGTTAATGATGATACTGCCATTGTCATTGCCATTAATATTGCCAAAACTTTTTTTCTTTTCATAATAAAAACCTCCCATTTTCCAGGTGCGTTTTGTGTGGGTTTTGTACCCTTATGCTAAAGATACGAAAACGGGCCCGGAAATTTATGGGGGGTTTTTAAAAAATTTTTTTTGTTTTTAATTTTACTTGTTAAGAGACGGGTTTGTATAAAGAATATCGCCCGTATTATCGGCTTTTTTGACTATCAGGATTTCAGCTTTGTCTTCATCGTTTATCGTATAGACTACATAATACTTGTCGGAAGTTTTGGTGTCCGTGAAACTTGCTACATGAAAATCGATGTCATCGTTTATTGTATTCTCCGCAAGTAATGCTTGGTCTGTCGAATCGTCTTCAAGAACAAAGTCTTTAATCAACTTAAAGCCTATCTCTTCAAGCGCGGGAAGAAGGTCGTCTCTTGCATCGTCAAAGGCTACGGGGTCCTTAATAACCGAAGATTCGGAAGGAGACAAAGAAGGAGAAGAATTCTTATCCGCCTCTTCCTTAACCGATGCGTCCTTTGAAGGTGCGATAATGTCTTCAGCCTCGGTTTCGGGCATCGGCTCGGTTGCCTCGGCCATCGAATCTTCATATTGTGTGTCGGCGGGAGACGGAGAAGGTGCTGCGCTTTCGGAATATGATGCATCGGCTGCAGGGGCTGCCGATTCGCTCTTTGTACGTTGAGTTACCTTAACCGTTGCCGCGAGTATAAGCACGCAGGCGGCAACTGCCGTTATTCTGGTGATTATTGCTATTACATTTTTCTTACGAATAGGAGTGATGTTGTCGGTAGATGTTTCGGTTACGGGTGCTGTCGCATTAACGATGTCTTGTGTGGATTTCCCTGCCTCATAAGCATCGACACCTGCCTCGATACGGCTCCAGAGGTCCGGCGCTTCGTGGCTTATTTGTTCTTTATATTCTTTTTCAAGATTCTTCATAGTAGCCGTACCTCCTTAATTTTTTAATGGCTTCCCGATATCGCCAGGTTACCGTGCCCATGGGGCATTTAAGCGTGTCCGATATTTCCTGAAAGGTCATTTCGGATAAAACTTTCATGTTGATAATCTGTTGTTCCTTGGGATTTAGCTTGCTTATGGCTTCTTTGATCGCTATGTCTTCGATTACTTTTGCCTCGGTGTTGTCTGAGCTTACAGGCTCGATGACCACATCGTCATCATCTTCCTTGGTGAAGCTATCAAGGATTTCTTTTTTAAACTTTCGCGTATGGTCGATTGCCATGTTCCTTGCAATTGTGGCAAGATATGCTTTGTGCCCGCTTCCCGCTTTATACTTGTCGGCCTGCTGCCAGAGCTTAATGAAGAACTCGGAAGTAATATCCTCCGCATCCTCGCGGCTTCCCACCACACCGTAGACAATACGGTATATGTAGTCAAGGTAAGCATCGTAGATGTCTCTAAGCCCTTGCTTGTCACCCTTAAGTATAGCTTGAATACAGGCGTCGAATGTCGCCTCTGTCAATTGGTTGCTCCTTTATAATTTGGGGCAGAATCGGGTCCTTAATCATGATACGATTCAACTCCCCTTATTTTATGGGTTACAGGAAAGATTTTATCATAAACTTTCACGAAAATAAAAATAAAGCGTGTAACTCATCAAAAAAAAGCTTTATCGAAAAAATCTAAGGGGTTAATATGTATGTATAAAAGGTACGGAGGTGATTGCCCGTGAAGAACTTCGCATCACTTATAGTAATATTTGCCGGAGCGGCACTTTTAATCTATATTTTTCAACAAGTACTCATACTTATTAATTGCGCAGGCAAGACCATAGCAACACTCGACCACACGGAAGAACGTTACGAGCGAGACTTAAATGCCAGAGGCGCCCTGCACAAATATTACGTAGGCATATACCGATACAAAGTCGGCGACACCACATACGTTACCGAGGCCATGCGTTACAAGAACGACCCGGGGCTATTTGAAATCGAGAAGCCGCGAAAGGTTCGATACAATGTGGTCAAGCCCGAGATAGCCTTTATAAACGGCAGAAGATGTAAAGAAAGATTTAAATTCACAAGCTCTGAGGATTAAAGTCCTCGGAGCTTTTTCTTTTTCAAACCCCCTTTTATGGCGAATTAAAGATGGTAACTTAGCAAAAGAAACATTTATTCACACTCCCCAAACGGTTACCATTACAGATGAAGCGGGCTTGGTTGACATCTTTGGAATTTTTACCTACAATGCAATTTGGCTTAGAAAATATAAAGGGAGTTAGGGGACTAATGAAAAAGAAAGACAGAATCATTTGGATACTCATTTTTGCCGCGCTTTTATTAGTGGGCGCAGGACTATTGATATCCGACAGGCAGGCGTATTCAAACGCGTTTACGGGTAACTTCACTAACATCAGTGATGTACTTAAAGAGAATCCTGAGGGAGATATTCCGAAGGGTTATTACAAATTGTCAGTGGATGCTTCTTTTGAATGCTTTGCCACGAAGACCAGCGACGGAAACGTTACAGAAGCTTATTACGCAATATGGCTTGACGACAATTCGGTTGCGGCAATAGCCGTTGGTAAGAAGCAGCAGGATGAGCTTGATAAGATAACGGATCGCACATGGGCATATATAAACGGCGAGGCCGATTCCTATACAGATACACCTTTTGAGGGTATTGTAAAGGTCGGTGAATTTGAAGGCGACCTTCACATAATGTATACTCAGGACCTTGCGGATATAGGTATTACATCGGATGAATTTCTTATCAGAAATGTTTTATTTGACTATACCGAAGGCCGTACATTAAAGCATGACTTCTTCATGTTTTTAATCTTTGCTATCATCGGACTTGTGGGACTTGTGGTACTTTTAATAGGCGCCGGGAAAGAAGCACAGGCAGAGAGAAACACTTTCCCTATTGAAAAGCAGGATTTAAAAGTGGTTTCCGCATCGCAGGCAACTCACAGAATTACCAATGCGGATATCAAGAAGTGCTTAAGCAAGTTAAGAATGAAGGCAATATTGTGGATTGCCGGTACCGCGGCACTTATCATCATTCCCGCTTGCATGTACGCATATACCGCTTACAACAATAAGACGGTTGAGGATAAGAAGGCCACATATAATCTGGACGAGGGCGATTATCCTGCTACGGCCAAAGAAAATGAGACCGCAACAATCACCATAGATTCCGCCCCTTCACTTGTCTGCAGCGAGGATGGAAGTAGCTTTTATCTTATTTATTCAGACCTGGTTTACGTAGGCATACTTGATAAAGCAAGCTACGACAAAGCGGTTAAAGATATCGCGGAGACTGGCAAGGCAACGCTTTACGGATACCTTGAGATTCCTACAGATACAGCCAAGAAGAGTATTATTAAGTATTCAGGCAGCACCGGAAGCGAAAACGATTATGACGATATGTTCGGTAAGTTCGCTCTTAATGTAGAAGCCGGTTACGCGGGAGTAGGTGTTCCGCTTGAAAAGATTAAGACCTTCTATATTGCGGCAGGAATATTTATTATATGCGGTGTGATTTTCGGCTGGTCGGCTTACAAGAAATATCGTTACATGGTTAACGGTTTAAGAGCCTTTAGCGATTCAGAATATGCTCAGATAGAGCGCGAGATGGCTTCGTCTACCACCGTACGTTTCCCTCAGAACCTGTTTATGACGGAGAATTATCTTGTAATGCTTGATACTTTCTCAGCTTACAAAGATACTACCAACGCGGAAGATACCACGCTGATTATAAGATACAAGGACATCACCTGGATGTATCCTTCCAATCAGACTATGTATGGCCAGACTACAAATATGGGTATAACAGTATGCGGACCCAAGTTCGGAAGAAGCGTAATCTTAGGCCAGCCCGCCAACAACAAGGGCGAGAACAATGTCGTATCGGCTTATGACTTGCTTTCCGAAAAGTGTCCGAACGCGCTCAAAGGATACACGGAAGAGAATAAGGCCAAAGCACAGCAGTTTATTTCAAATATGTAAACACTTGGGGTCGGTGCGATGCATCGGCCCTCTTTATATGCTATAATGTATCTACTAAATATTTAAGGGGTTATTTATGCGAGAACCGTCATACATGATTGTCATACCGGAGAAGCAGGACGATATTCACGATCCGGGGGTATTTCTTAGTAATCTTGAGAAATCTGACTTTATCACACTTACCGATACCAATATGGACGAGGGACGCGGCCTTATTATCGACTTAAGTGTCGAGGACCGCACTTATAAGTTATGCGTTTATCCTACCATGGTGCAGATTCCTAACTATGTACGCTCAATTCATTCTTTTTCGAGGAAAGAGTCGGAGAAGCTTGATGCGGCGGAATCGGGCCTTGCGGTGACTATGGACTTTTCTGGTGATACCGCCAGATGTTTCCATGACCAGTTAAGAATCATCGATGCCATGTTTCCCGAAATTCTCGCGGTGCTTGACTGCCCTTCGGAGAAGATTTTATCAGGCAAATGGGTAGCGCTTGCGGCAGGTTCCAAGACGCTTCCTTCGCCGAGATATCTATTTACCGTGCAGGCAGTTTCGGACGAATCGGGAGAGGTATGGCTTCATTCCCACGGACTTAAGCGTGCGGGGATGTATGAGCTTGAAATCCTCGGTTCCGATGAAGACAATTACAATACACACTATCAGATTATAGAGACCTTTGCGTATCGAATGTTAGAAAGCGGCGGCAGCATATTCCCGGGCGACCCTGTGTATCTTGGGCAGGCTGCGGGACATTACCTTGTTGGTACGGCTGTTGACTGGAAGGAAGCGCTTCAGTACTACCCGAATATTAAAGTCGGTACCGAGGAAGACAGAGAAGACGGCGTCCACGATGATGACACCTGTGTAATCATGATGTATCGTAACACTGATGATGCCGAGAAGCGTAATTACACGCAGGTTCAGGCATTTAATCCGCTTCTTAAGCAAAATCCCGTATTCTTACTTTCCAATCAGGAGACGGAGAGGATGAAGAGCCTTGCCATAGAGAGATTTTCTTTTGCCGAGAAAGGCTTTAAGAACAAGGACAATGTAGTAATCGTCAAGATTGGTATTATTACCGACAAGGAACATTGGGACGGTGATACTCCGCAGAGAGAGCATTTATGGTTCGACCTTAAAGAGGTAAGAGAGGACGGAATAGTAGCCGAGCTTACCAACGAGCCTTACTACATTTCGGGGCTTAAGAAAGGTGATACCGCTTTGTACCCTTACGAAGACATAACAGACTGGATTATATACACTCCCGAGGGACGTATTACTCCCGACGACGTATATTTATATCATGAATAAGACTGAAATTTAGCGCACCCCGGCAACTGCGGAGTGCGCTTTATCTTTATAATTCGTATTTCGATTTCTTTTTATTGATTTCGTTCATGTACGCGGCAGTTATCATACCGGAAGGAAGCGCGATTACCGCTACGCCTACAAGAGCGGATACCATGGTGATTAAGCGGCCCAAATCGGTCTTTGGATATATGTCGCCGTAACCAATGGTGGTGATGGAAATCGTAGCCCAGTACAGTGCATCGAAGAAGGTTTCAAACAGCGTGGGCTCAAGCTGGAAGATTAACATCGCCGACACGAATATATATATAGTGATGAGTACCAGTACCGCCAGAAGCTGCTTCTTAACTTTTCTGAGCACATTGGCGATTATAACAGTGGTCTTAGAGTAGCGTACAAGTTTCGCTATTCGGAATACCCTGAAAAGTTTAAGGAGCTTAATAAGCGACGAAACCGGTAAGAACAGCGACACAATCGGGACTATCGACAGAAGATCGAGTATCGCAAGAGGGGTAAAAATATAAGCGATATAAGCTTTTATGCTCTTATAGCCCATCTTATAGTCTGCGGTATATACTCGGGCGCAATAGTCTATTACGAATATTATAACCGTAAGTATCTCAATGAGCGTTGTATATGTATTTTCGCTTTTAAGCATCAGAGGAACCATTCCGACGAGTACGGCGGTACCCATAAGCACGTCGTAGGCTTTACTGGAGGCGTCTCCGGTACTTGAAGCTTCTATTACTTCGTAGATTCTTCTTTTGAAATCATACATAAGGTCTTATCCTTTCCATAATCCGCAAGCTTATCTTGCCATTCCCGTGACAAAAGCAACCACTCCCACAATAATCAGGGCAATTGTGTAAATTCTGCATAACGCAACAAAAATTCGAGAGTGAATCTCCTTTTTGTTAATATATGTGCCATCGTCTGTAATCAGCATATTTTTTTTCTTTTTTTCAGTCATGATAAACTCTCCTATAACCCTATTATAGTGGGAATCCGTTTAGGATAATTAAAATGTGTAAGATGTAAGTTTTTGCTAAATTATTTGTTATCAGTCTTTTGCTATACTTTACATTGAACAGATGTGCACAATTGCGAGGCAGCATGGCAGACAGAAAATCGATTTTGCTATCGGAAGAACAATTAAACTTTATAAAAAGAGCGTCCGCCGGCAAGAATATGCTGGTTGATGCCCCCGAGGGCTATGGTAAGACAACTGCGCTTATCGAGCTTTGCGAAAGGCTTCCGAACAGAAAAAGAATCCTTTTCTTTGCCTCGGACCGAGTCGCCAAGAACGATGTGGAAGAAGTGCTTAAAAAGCGCAACGTCACTGTAGCGTATTTCCATGGGTTCGCTTTCAAGGAACTTAGGAAAATCGGTGTCTACGGTGAGCCGGAAGAACTTATAAATCTTTTTAATAAGGTTAATCCGGACGTTTCGGAATATGATCTTTTAATCGCGGATGAATTTCAGTTTATAGATGCCGGGAGTTCGCAGATGCTTAAGAATATTAAGTATCACTGCGACAATCTGCAGATAATTCTCGCAGGCAATACCGCGAACAGATTCTATGACAAAAAGCAGTTTGACGCCAAAATCTTTGCTGACGAGCTTTTGGGTGAGCATGAAGAAATGCGTTTTGCCAACTGCTATGAAGTGTCTGAGTATTCGTCGGATGGTGGCGACAGATTGAGTGAAGCGGGAGCAGACGGAGAGGATTATGCTTCTTCGGAAGATCTTGCTGAAACCGTACCCGCTTCGGTTAAGAAAGAACCGGTGAAACGTTTAGGCGACGGCATCAAAATAGCGGTAGTCGATGCGGAACTTAACAAGAACAATGAGGTTATGTCCGTAGGCGCGGTGGTTGCCGATTCAGAAACTTTTGAAATAAGCGACGAGCGATACTTTATCATAACTCCCGAGAATTTAGAGGGAGGAATGTTTTTAAAAGAACTAAGAACAGGGGACTGCATAAATGCGCCGGCTGTTTCAAGAGAGGAAGCGCTTCAGAGGATAGCTTTCTTTTTACGGGACAATAATGTTAAGGCGATTTATGCCTATAATGCGGCGTTTGACAGGGGAATGCTTCCGGAACTGGCGGAATTTACCTGGTACGATATTATGAAGCTTGCCGCATACAAAAAGTACAATCCGGCAATCGGTCAGGCAGAGGCCTGTGACAAGAACGGAAGACTTAAGAAGGATTTCGGCGTCGGATCCATGATAAGGCGCATGACGGGCGATGTAAGCTTCACGGAGACCCACAATGCACTGTATGACGCAAGAGATGAGCTCAAGGTCATGGAGCTTCTTGACAGACCCGTATCCGACTATGAATTTGCACGGGTAGAGGGTGACTTATCAAGCCGAGACGATTTTTTGTTCCAAATCGAAGGGACCAACGATGTGGTGCTTGAAGATGACGCTATTTCTGCCACGGATGCGGAGATAATCTTAGGAATCAACAAGAATAACATATATAAGCTTGTAAGAAAGGGCTTAATATTCGGATATAAAAGGGATAACCGATACGTCTTAAGCAAGCGTTCGGTGGAAGAATACCTTGAAAAACTCGAAGCGGCGGAAGCCAAGAAGTACAAGAAAGCCCTTCTTGGCATTCTTACAACGCTTTTGGGGTTCTTAATATATCTGTGGCACCTTGCGGCCAATTTTTATTAAAAGGAGATACGTTCTCACATAGCGGCAACTCCTTATCACGAGGAAAAGCGTCTTACGGTTTCCATGGGTGTCACGGTTATAGGGAACAAAGAAGAATTTGCCGCAGCAATGAAGCGAACGGACGAGAACCTGTATTATGCCAAGACCACCGGCAAGAACAAAGTAGTGGCCAAGTAAGTGTTAGAAAAAATAATAGCAAGCAAAGGAAACTATTTGACAAAAATCCGTTTCTTTTGTACAATTTTTATTGTAAAGACTTGGCACGAAGCCGAGCGTAAGCACCGAAGTGCAGGTTTTATTTTTCGAGGAATGTGTACTTGGAGGCACACTGCTTTTTCAAGAAAAGCGCAGTGCGTCTTTTATTATGCAAATTTAAGCCTTAGGAGGAAGAAATTATGGCATGTTTTTTGGTATCCGCAGCAGAAGCTGTAGTCACCACAGTTGTGACACACGTAGTTGAGAAGAAGGAAAAGGCTGAGGTAGCTAAGGTTTCCGTAGATCACAAGGAAGTACCCACCGAGGTTAAGGTTCCTTTTTCAAGAAAGTTAAAATGGCTTAACAATATGTTATGGGGAGGTTCCGCACTTCTTGCATTTGAGCATGTATGGCACGGCGAAGTGGTTCCGTGGTTCCCTTTCCTTACAGCGGCAGGTAATCCCGAGGATGCTGCAGAGATGCTTCATGAGATGTCAACTGTAGGCGTATCCATGGCTGTTCTTGTAACACTTGTATGGACAGGTATGCTTGTAGTTTCATCGGTTATTGAGAAGCGCGCTGCTAAGCTTCCCGAAACAGAGAATGCATAAGGGGGAACATAAACATGACATTGCTTACAACGGTTTTCGCAGCTATTATCGTTACAATTATCTGGTATAAGAGCCCTAACAGAAGCGAAATGAAGCTTGGTACTTTAAGCCTTATGTACTGGGGTGCATCACTTATGTGGTTCATCGATGCTATCTTTGAGTACGCTGAGCTTAAAGAAGAATACTTCACACCCGCACCCGCTGATATGCTCAACGACTTTTTCTTAGGTCTTTCCGTTGTGGCACTCGGCCTTATCATCTGGCTTGTAATCGTGCTTATCAAAGACCCCAAGGGTGTTCTTAAGACAGCACTTGTTAAGAGAAACTAGATAAAAATTATGAGCGGTTCTGCTTACAGGGCAGGGCCGCTTTCTTGCTTATGGAGAATACAATGGACAAAGCATCTGTTGAAAGTCAGCTTGGCACAGCGGCGCTTAATGTTACGGATACGGAAGAAATAATGAAGCTTCGTGACCGGTGCGACTTAAAGAGCCGCACCGAACTTGCGAATGCTTTATTTGCACAGTTTAGATACAAGGAAGCTGCGGATATTTTAAGCGAAGCAGCAAGTGTTGGTGAAGTCGATAAGGATTTGTACCTTAAAATCGGCGGAGCATACCTTACCGCAAGAGAATTCGATAAGTCTATGGAGGCACATAAGAAGTACCTTGAGCTTGGCGGCTCTGTGAAGACTGCGGCTTACCCCATGGGTATCTGGTATTTCATGAACAAAGAATATGAGACGGCTGCAGATTCTTTTGCAAAATGTGTTCCCTGCGACGACGAAATGATGATTTGTGTGGTATACTGGCACTGTCTTTCAATGTTAAGAGCAGGCGGAGAGCTTGAATTTCTTAAGTATTACCGGCCGGATATGGAAGTGGGACATCATACCGCTTACAGACTGGTGGTAAGAGTGCTTGCAGGCGAGATTACGCAGGATGCCGCCACGGAGGAACTCAAGGCCGAGAAAGATGTGTTAAACTACTGTATAGCGGGCTACGGCTTATATTGCATTAAGAAAGCCGAGGGTGAGCCTGTGGAGGAACTGCTTGACAGCATCCTTGACAAAAAAGATTTGTGGCCATGCATAGCATACCTTACGGCATGGAACGACAGGAATGGGTTATGAGAATAATTGAACTTGCGAAAGATTCGGACAAGGCAGAAATTCTTGCGCTTTACAAGATTCAACTGGGGCGCGAATACTGTCCTTGGAACGAATATTATCCGGGAGAAGAGGAAATAGACTACGATTTGTCACGTGACGCACTTTTGGTAATGCGAGAGGACGATAAGATTATCGCTGCGATATCCCTTGACAAGGACGAGGCGGTTGAAGCACTTCCCTACTGGACAGAGGCGCTTAGACCCGGTGGAGAGTTATCAAGACTTGCGGTGCTCCCCGAATACCAGAACCAAGGGATTGCCAGGGAAATGCTTAATGCAGGGATGGAGCTTCTGCGCTCAAGAGGATTTAAAAGCGTACACTTTCTGGTGAACAGACTTAATGTCAAAGCTCTTAAGAGTTATGACAAATTAAACTTTAATACAGTCGGCGAATGCGAGATTTTCAATCAACCAATGTTTGCCTATGAGAAACCGCTTTAAAAGGCGGTTTTTTTAATGGGTAAATAATGAGAATATACTATGTTCTTAAGAATATTGCGAGGGCAGATCTTTTACAATATCTTTCGGGCGTATTTGAAAAATTAGGCAAATAAGCAGGTTTCTTTTGCTACTATCCGTTAATTGACAGCCGCTAATATGATATTTGGAAACAAGTACTCATATGACGGCTGTTTTCATATGAACGAATACAGAGGTTGCGATGAAGGACGGAAAAAAGGTAAGAAATCCTTTGACAAGGACAATAATCATAGGCGGCATTATCATGGCTGCTATTTTTGGATTGGCAGTGTCAGGGCTTTCGTATAAGATTTTTGAAAGACGAATGATGAGCCTTTATACGAAGCACATTACAGACATTATGAATCTTACGCTTGCCAATATTGATACGGACGATTTGCGATATTGTATTGAGACAAGGGAACCTACCGACAAGTTCAAAGAACTGACTGCTTATGTGGATCAGGTAAGAATCAATTACGGGTTGTCGACCATAACGATAGTGTATCCCGAGAAAGTCGGGGATAAAGTTGAGATTATGCAGGTTGTTTCCGGTCTTTACCCGGAAGAACGATACGGAGATTCCAGAAAGGACATTCCGCTTCCGCTCTTAGGCGACTACATTACGGATTTCCTTCCTCCGGGATTCGGTGACCAGGTATATGATGAATTTCTGAACCGTTACGACATTAAGTACTCCAAGGAAAAGAATGCATTTGGCAATGACTATTATGCCGCTTACACCATAAGAGATGCAAACGGTTCTCCTATTGCGATTCTTACGACAAGTGCATCTCTTGACGAGATAGATGCCACGATGCGAGAGTATATGACTGTTATTGGTATTAGCATTCTTACTTTGGCAGCAGTTTTTGTAATAATTATGGTGGAATGGCTCAAGCGAAGAGTAATCAAACCTTTAAAACAGATAGGAACCGTGGCCGATGACTTCGAAAGAAAGAGCCGTGATTCCAAGGACCCCGAAGCCCTTATTATGGAGAATAAATCGCTTCATAAAGGCGACGAGCTTGAAGCGCTTGCAAATACCCTGGCAGCCATGTCACTGCATGTTAAGGCATATGTTGAGGAACTTCTTAAATCTGCATTGCAGATGGAAAGCATGCGTGATGAGGTAACTCGCGCCAATAACCTTGCAATGCGTGACTCCCTTACCGGCGTTAAGAGTAAGGCGGCTTACGACCAGCAGCGTCAGCGCTTAAACCTTGACATTCAGGCAGGCGAAGCGGAATTTGCCATCGCCATGATAGATATTAACTACCTTAAGCGTATCAACGATAATTACGGTCATGAAAAAGGAAACATCTACATAAAGAAGATGTGTACCATGATATGTGACGTATTCAATCACAGCCCGGTATTCCGTGTAGGCGGCGACGAATTCGTGGTAGTGCTTATTCACAGAGACTATGAGAACCGTGATGCCCTTATTAAAGAATTGAAAGATAAGATGACGGAACTGTCCGAGAAAATGGAGCTTGAGGAGTGGTTAAGACCTTCGGCCGCAATAGGACTTGGCGTATACGAGCAAAAGAAAGACACCGACTGCGACCAGGTATTTAAGCGCGCAGACGATGCCATGTATGAGAACAAGACCCAAATGAAGGCCTGTCGTAAAGTTTAGTTAATTAAATCCGTGAGTTTCTTGTTATAAAAGAAATCGTGAATCAGTTTGTCAAATTCTTCCCACATGGGGAGGGTTTGGCAAACTTTTTTTCTGGTGCAGGCATAGCCTTTGTCGGCAAGACAGGCAACGGGAGAGAGAGAACCTTCCATAAGCTCGATAATCTCACCCACAGTATAGTCGTGCGGGGCTCTTGTAAGCTTATAGCCACCACCCTTACCGCTGGTACCCGCGATAAGACCGCCTGTAACCATATCCTTAACTATAATCTCAAGATACTTCTTAGAAATCTCCTGCCTTTCTGCGATATCCTTAAGCGGAATATACTTATCGGAATCGTTCTCGGCTAAGTCCAACATAACTCTTAATGCGTAACGTCCTCTTGTAGAAATCATGGTAAATACCTCCCAAATTCATTATATACCTATTACTCCTAAGGATAAATAGGTAAAAATAAAAATATTTTTCCAATTAACCTATTGACATGGTAGGTAAATGATGTTAACATGACCTTGTTCAAAAGAACAAATAAAACAAGGAGAAAGCCGATATGAAACACTCAGAAGCTACAGTTAAATACATCGTCATGTGTTGTTGTCGAATGTTTAACTCCCGGGTATATAGTATGGCCGGAGCTTTGACGTGTCGATGTATACGCTGATGCTTTGTAGAGATAAATCTATCTTAAGGTCATTTGCCCGGGAGCTTTGAATCAGCTTACCGGGATTTTTATTACCCAAAATCCCTCACACAAAAAAACACAAGAAAACAGGAGATTACTATCATGAGCGATTACAGATTTGAAACATTACAGTTACACGTAGGACAGGAAGAACCCGACCCCGCAACAGACGCAAGAGCGGTTCCGATTTACCAGACAACTTCATACGTATTCCACAACAGCAAGCATGCGGCAGATCGTTTCGGTCTTGCAGACGCAGGTAACATTTACGGAAGACTTACCAATTCCACCCAGGATGTTTTAGAAAAGAGAATAGCGGCACTTGAAGGCGGCAGCGCAGCACTTGCACTTGCATCCGGAGCAGCAGCTATTACATATACAATCGAAGCACTTGCAGCTAACGGCGGTCACATCGTAGCTCAGAAGACAATCTACGGCGGGTCTTACAACCTTCTTGCACATACTCTTCCCCAGTATGGCATAACCACTACATTTGTCGATGCACACAATCTTGCAGAGGTTGAAGCCGCAATCAAGGACAACACCAGAGCCATCTACCTTGAGACTCTCGGAAATCCCAACAGCGACATTCCGGACATTGACGCTATTTCAGAAATAGCTCACAAGCACGGACTTCCCGTAGTAGTAGACAACACCTTCGGAACACCTTATCTTATTCGTCCTTTCGAGCACGGAGCAGATATCGTAGTTCACTCAGCTACCAAATTTATCGGCGGCCACGGCACCACACTCGGCGGTATCATCATCGAGAGCGGTAAGTTTAACTGGAAGGAGAGCGGTAACTATCCCCAGATTGCGGCTCCAAACCCCAGCTACCACGGTGTTTCTTTCTACGATGTAGTAGGTCCCGCTGCTTTCGTAACTTATATCAGAGCTATTCTCTTAAGAGATACGGGTGCTACAATTTCACCTTTCAACGCTTTCCTTCTTTTGCAGGGCGTTGAGACACTTTCTTTAAGACTCGACAGACACGCGGAGAACACCAAAAAGGTCGTTGAGTTCTTAAAGAACCACCCGAAGGTAGAGAAGGTTAACCATCCTTCGCTTGAAGATCACCCCGACCATGCACTTTACAAGAAGTATTTCCCTAATGGCGGTGCTTCAATCTTTACCTTCGACATTAAGGGCGGCAAGGAAGAAGCCTGGAAGTTTATCGACAACTTAAAGATTTTCTCACTTCTTGCCAATGTAGCGGATGTTAAGAGCCTTGTAATCCACCCCGCATCCACCACACATTCACAGCTTTCAGAGGCTGAACTTAAGGATCAGGGCATCAATCAGAACACCATCAGACTTTCAATCGGTACAGAGCATATCGATGATATCATTGCCGATTTGGAAAAAGGCTTTTCAGCCATTTAGGAATTGAAAAAATGCGTAAAAGGGATAGAATTAAAGCTAAAGAAAGAAGGAGAACACTATGGCAAAGATTTACAAAGGAACACTCGACCTCATCGGAAAGACACCCCTCGTGGAGGTTACAAACATTGAAAAAGAACTTGGACTTAATGCAACTGTACTGGTTAAGCTCGAATATTTAAATCCCGCAGGAAGCGTTAAGGACAGAATTGCCAAGGCTATGATTGAAGATGCCGAGAAATCGGGAGCACTTAAGCCCGGATCAGTAATCATCGAGCCCACTTCCGGTAACACCGGTATCGGTCTTGCATCCATAGCAGCAGCGAAGGGTTACAGAATCATTCTCACAATGCCCGAGACCATGAGCGTTGAGAGACGTAATATATTAAAGGCATACGGCGCTGAAATCGTACTTACCGAAGGCGCTAAGGGCATGAAGGGTGCCATTGCCAAGGCTGAAGAACTTAAGGCTGAAATTCCCGGAGGCTTTATCCCCGGACAGTTTGTTAACCCTGCTAACCCCAAGATTCACAGAGAGACTACCGGTCCCGAAATCTGGGAAGATACAGACGGTAAGGTTGATATCTTTATCGCAGGTGTAGGTACAGGCGGTACCGTTACAGGTACAGGCGAGTATCTTAAGAGCAAGAATCCGGGTGTCAAGGTTGTAGCTTTAGAGCCCAAGGATTCACCTGTATTGTCAGAGGGTCACGCAGGCGCTCATAAGATTCAGGGTATCGGCGCAGGCTTCGTTCCGGATGTACTTAACACTAAGGTTTATGACGAAGTATTTACAGCGGCCAATGAAGATGCTTTTGCAACTGCTAAGCTTCTTGCCAAGAAGGAAGGCATCCTTGTAGGCATCTCCTCAGGCGCAGCACTTTTCGGCGCTATCGAGCTTGCAAAGCGTCCCGAGAACAAGGGTAAGACCATTGTAGCCCTTCTTCCCGACAGCGGCGACAGATACTACTCAACACCTTTATTTACAGAGTAATACGACTAATGCATTCAGGGTTCCGGCCATTTGCTGACCGGAACCTTTTTGACTACAAGGAGAATGGGTATGAAACGTGTACTTACAATTCAGGATATTTCCTGCCTCGGAAAGTGCTCTCTTACTATAGCGCTTCCTGTACTTTCGGCAATGGGAGTGGAAACCGTAATACTGCCTACGGCGGTTTTGTCTACACACACCATGTTTAAAAACTTCACGGTTAAGGATTTATCAGACCAGATTACACCTATCGTTAATCACTGGAAGAGTGAGAAGGTGGATTTTGATGCAATTTACACGGGGTATCTCGGAACAATCGAAGAGATTGAACTTATGAAAGGTATATTCAAGGACTTTAAGAAAGACGGTTCTTTTGTCTTCGTGGATCCCGTAATGGCCGATAACGGCAAGCTTTATGCGGCATTTAACGAAGAGTATGTTAAGAAAAACTCAGAGCTTTGTGCCGGAGCGGATGTAATAGTTCCCAACATCACCGAGGCTGCTTTCATGACAGGTACCGAGTATCGTGAGGAATACGGAGAGGACTACATTAAGCTGCTTTTGTCCCGACTTAACGACCTTGGCGCCAAGGTAAGCGTGCTTACGGGTGTATCCCTTGAGAAAGGCAAGACCGGCGTATACGGATATGACAGCACGGCCAAAGAATACTTCACATATCAAAACGACCGTGTGGACGCTTCTTACCATGGCACCGGCGACTTGTTCTCAAGTACTGCAGTGGGTGCTTTGTTACGCGGTAAGAGCTTATATGAAGCCTTCAAGATTGCGGCCGATTACACGGCTCTTACCATCGGGGAAACCCTTAAAAATCCCAAAAAGCCCTGGTACGGAGTGGACTTTGAAACCACAATACCTTCTCTTGTGAAGGCAATACAATAATATGGATTTAAAACGGCTTAAGTCTGACTTGAGCCGTTTTTCTTTCGATAATCGGCAGGAGATACCTGATATTTTTCTTTAAAAATCCGGTAGAAATAACTACTGTTATTGTACCCCAGCTTTTCCATTATTCTGTCTACGGAAAGCGAAGAATTGTTAAGCAGATATACAGCCTGCCTGAGCCGCTGTTGCTTTAACAGCTCTTTAAAATTGCTTCCCGTGTATTTCTTTAAGAGACGGCTTACATAGTATTCGGGAAGCTTAAGGTCACCCGATATTTCATTAAGTGACGCCGTACTGTAATTGGTCTCAATGAGTCTAAGTATCTTAAGAACAAGATTCTTCTCATAATCATTGGCATCTATATCGACAGTCTCACAAAACACCGAAAGGTTCATAAGCAAAAGCCCCATGGTTACAGCGTTTATGTTGTGGGTGCCGGGCTTTTTATTAATAAGCGTTACAAGCATATTTTCGACAAGATTGCTAATCGGCAGAATATCATGAGCCTTAAAGTACAGATAATTGACCGATGACATTTCACCTGTCAGCGCTGCGATTAAGAAATGCCGTACCACACTGTTTTGCTCAATCATGGAAAGAGAGCGGTCAAAGAATTCCGGAAGAATTATAAAGTTAACCGCCAGATCTTTTTCCGATGCGGGCAGAATTTCATGAGTCGCATGCTGATTCATAAAAAGAATGTCTCCAGCGGTAAGAGTAATCCTGTCCCGCCCGTTAATGATATGAGTCGTAGCCCCCTGACACATGTACACCATTTCAACATAATTGTGGCTATGGCACGGAAAGTGCGCAAAACGTGTATGCGGGCGAATCTCGATTAACTGTCCTTTCTGCAACAGTTTCTTATTGTCCACTACAAAATCGATAGACGACGTGTAATCTGAACGATTGATGTCGGCATGCTCTTTAAGTATTCTTTTTTCTTCATCCGTTATGGTGCTTAAGTATTCTGTTATTGCTTCTGTCATGACATTATCCTGCAAGAAAAGTCCCTACTATTTACAAATAAAGACCTAAAAAGTATGTGTTTTCTTCTTTATCATAATCGTAAAGACAGGAAAAATCCACTATGTACACATAAAATGCATTTATGCAAGAAAGGATTGAGGATGGCTGATTATTATCTTGCGGTCGATATAGGGGCATCAAGCGGAAGACACATGATTATGAGTCTTGAGAGAGGATATCTTAAGCTTAGGGAAATATACCGTTTCAAGAATGAAGCGGTGAAAAAGAACGGGCATCTTGTATGGGACACGCAGAAACTATTTTCGGAAATCCTTGCAGGTATGCGTAAATGCGCCGAAGAAGGTCTGGTGCCGATAAGTATGGCTATTGATACCTGGGCCGTGGATTACGTATTGCTTGACAAGGACGACAATCCCATCGGGGAAACATACGCCTACAGGGACTTAAGAACCAAAGGCATGGACGAAGAAGTATACAGATTCGTGTCCAAAGAGGAACTTTACAATAAAACAGGCATTCAAAAGCAGATATTCAACACAATCTATCAGCTTATCGCGGATAAGGTCAGAGAACCCTCAAGACTTAAGATGGCATCGACTTTTCTGATGCTGCCTGACTATTTTAACTTCCTTTTAACCGGCATTAAAAAATCCGAGTACACCAATGCCACATCTACCGGCCTGGTAAATTCCGAAACTTCTGCGTGGGACGGAGAAATCATCGATAGAACCGGCATTCCGAAAGACATTTTTTTGCCGCTTAATATGCCCGGAACCTCCGTGGGAAGGCTTACGAAAGAAGTTGAGGGAAAGGTCGGCTTTAACTGCCAAGTGATTATGTGTGCAAGCCACGATACCGCTTCGGCCGTAATGGCTGTGCCGGCAAAAGAAGAAAAATCGGTTTACATAAGTTCAGGAACCTGGTCACTCATGGGCACGGAAACGCAGAGAGCAATTATAAACGACTTAAGCCGTGAATACAATTTCACCAATGAAGGCGGCTATAACAAGCGTTTCAGATTTCTAAAAAACATAATGGGCCTATGGATGATTCAATCGGTGAAAAAAGAACTGACGGAAGATATTTCATATGCGGAATTTGCGGAGCTGGCGGAAGAATACGGTGACATAGAAACGAGGGTTGATGTTAATTCGCAGGTCTTTTTTGCGCCTGAGAGCATGACGGCAGCCATAAAGCAGTATTGCATCAACAGTGGTCAGCAGGTTCCTTTAAAGACGGGACAGCTTGCGGCAGTAATATACAAAAGCCTTGCGGAGTATTACGTTAAGACTTTCAAAGAGATAGAGAAGATTACGGGTACACCCCACGATGCGCTATACATAGTGGGTGGCGGCTCCAATGTGGATTTTTTAAACCGCGAAATAGTTATGCTCCTCCACAAACCCGTATACGCAGGACCGGCGGAAGCTACGGCTATAGGTAACATATTGGCGCAGATGATTAAGGCCGGCAGATTTAAAGATTTATCGGAGGCAAGGGAGTGCGTACATCGTTCTTTTGCCGTTAAAAAATACGATTACAAAGGAGACAGCATATGACAGTAAAAGAAAGATACGAAGAATCAAAGAAACTCTTTGCCGCGATGGGAGTCGATGCGTACAAGGCCATAGAGCGTCTTTCAAAGGTGCCGATATCGGTTCATTGCTGGCAGGGAGACGATGTCAAAGGCTTTGACCGGGAGGGACCCTTGACCGGAGGCATACAGACTACGGGAAATTACCCGGGCAAGGCCGGAACACCGATTGAACTTATGGCGGACATGGATAAAGCGATGTCTCTTTGCCCCGGGAAAAAGAAGATTAATCTTCATGCAAGTTACGCGATCTTTGAAAACGGCGAGCACGTCGACAGAGACAAGCTTGAGCCTAAGCACTTTAAGGTGTGGGTGGATTATGCCGTAAAGAGGCATCTCGGGATTGATTTTAACCCCACTTTCTTTTCCCATCCTATGTGCAAAGACGGGCTTACACTCACAAGCCCCGACGAAGAAGTGCGTAAATTCTGGATAAATCACGGGAAGGCATGCATAAGAATTGCAGAATACTTTGCGCGTGAAACCGGTGTGCCCTGCGTTATGAATATCTGGATAGGAGACGGATATAAGGATGTGCCTGCAGACAGACTGGGACCCCGTATAAGGTACAAAGAATCAATCGAAGAGATACTTAAACAGCCCTATGACAAGGCGCTTGTTAAGGTGACGGTTGAGTCTAAGGTATTCGGAATAGGTGTGGAATCTTATACTGCGGGAAGCGGGGAGTTCGCGCTTTCTTTTGCGGCGTTTCATGAGGGATGCCTTCCGCTTATGGACAACGGACACTATCATCCGACGGAGGTGGTGTCGGATAAGATTCCGGCACTTCTTACGTTTTTTGACGAAATCGCACTCCACATTACAAGAGGTGTCAGATGGGACTCAGACCACGTAGTGATACTCGATGATGAGACTAAGGAGATTGCCAAAGAAATAGTGCGCTGTAACGCGCTTGAAAGGGTTCATATTGCGCTTGACTTCTTTGACGCAAGCATCAACAGGGTGGCAGCCTGGGCCGTAGGAATGAGAAGTGTTGAAAAGGCTCTTCTCATGGCACTTCTTACTCCTTACGAACGGCTTAAAAAACTTCAGGACGAGAATCGCATGACGGAACTTATGATAAGCCTTGAGACTGTTAAAATGCTTCCTTTCGGCGATATATGGGACGAATACTGTGAGATTAACGGAGCAGTCAAAGACGCTGATTTGTACGGAGCAATCGACAAATACGAGAAGGATGTATTAATGAAAAGAGGATAGACATGAAAGTTACGGATGCAGAATTTGTAAAAGCGTTTTGCAAAATGTGTAAAAACGGTAATGCCTTTGGGTGGCATGAAAGAAACGGCGGCAATTTATCTTACCGTATAAGGGAAGATGAAGTTGAACACATAAAGGCACAGCTGCATGAGTCGGATGTGTGGAAAGAAATCGGCGTAAGCGTACCGAGACTTGCAGGCGAATACTTTCTGGTGACGGGCTCGGGCAAGTTTTTTGCCAATGTTTCGGATAATCCGGAAGAAAATGCAGGGATTATTAAAATCGATGAAAAGGGCGAAAAATATAGCGTAGTATGGGGCTTTTTAAACGGAGCCCGCCCCACAAGCGAACTGCCGACTCACTTAATGAATCATGAAGTAAAGAAAATATATACGGATGGCCGTTACAGGGTGATATATCACGCGCATCCCGCCAATCTTATAGCACTCACATTTGTGCTTCCGCTTGAGGATAAAGTGTTTACAAGGGAGTTATGGGAGACTATGACGGAGTGCCCCGTTATTTTTCCGAAAGGCGTCGGAGTAGTTAAGTGGATGGTTCCGGGAGGAAGAGAAATAGCGCTTGCTACGGTTGAAAAGATGAAAGAATACGATGTTACCGTCTGGGCTCACCACGGACTTTTTGCGGCGGGAGAGGATTTTGACATGACTTTCGGCCTTATGCATACGGTAGAAAAAGCATCCGAAGTGCTTGTAAAGATTATGTCCATGACGGGAAAAAGAAGGCAGAGCATCACATCCGATGATTTTAAGAGCCTCGGTGATGCTTTCGGAGTCGTAATTCCCGAAAAATTTTTATAATAATTTAATGTGAAGAAGAATCTTGCGATATGCTATAATCGGATTGTATAAAAGCCAATTTGTGTCCTTAGGGCAGATTATGGCATATCTTAAGAGGTTCCCATGGAGAGAAAAATTTTAAAGAACAAATTGTATCTGTACCTAACCGAGTTCTTTGCAGGAATGGCGGTTATGGCAGCAGAACTTGGTGCGAGCAGACTGCTGGCGCCATATTTTAGTTCATCACAGATTGTGTGGACGATTATCATCGGTACCATCATGATAGCGATGGCTCTCGGTAATCTCTACGGAGGAAGAAAGGCCGATAAGGACCCCAATCCCGACAAGCTTTACGGACGAATTATAATTGCGGCTGTGTGGCTTGCACTGATACCGGTGCTTGGTAAGTACATTATTATCGGCTTATCCGGGTTAATAGTTGTGGCAGTTAACTCAAATTTCCTGGTAATTGCAGGTTTTGCGGCATGTATGGTGATATTCGTGTTCCCTTTATTCTTACTGGGAACGGTTACACCGTCGCTTGTTAAATTTACGATGGACAGTCTTGATGACAGCGCAAGTATCGTAGGAAGGCTCAACGCTTCCAACACTATAGGAAGCATTATCGGTACATTCGTACCTACGTTTATAACCATCCCTGCAGTGGGAACGTCTGTTACTTTCCTGATTTTTGCAGGTATTCTTTTGATTCTTTCCATAGTTTATTTTGTGAGTATAAAGGCAAATTTTTTAAAGGCCAAAAAGGTACCCGTTAGTATCGTCATATTCGTCCTTTGCTGCTTTTTTGGCCATAATTCAAGCTTTGCTTTCTGGCAGAGCGACCTAACTTATGAGGGCGAATCGGTATACAATTATTTGCAGGTGTACGAGGATAGCAGAGAGGTTATTCTTTCTACAAACGTGCTCTTCGGTGTGCAGTCGGTATATCTTAAGGATAAGGGTCTTACCGGCATGTATTATGATTATGCCATGGCGGCACCGTTTATGACGGGCGTGCATGAGAAGGATACGCTTAAGATGCTTATTCTCGGTAACGGCTCGGGTACTTACGCCACGCAGTGTAAGAGGTATTTTGACAATACGGATATTATCGGAGTTGAGATAGACGATAAGATTACGGAATTATCCAAAAAGTATTTTAATCTTCCCAAAGATGTTGAAGTTATCACTTACGACGGTCGTGCATTTCTTAATGCCGACGCAGGCAAGTACGATGTGATCATGGTGGACGCTTACCAGGACATAACCATTCCTTTTCAGATGTCTTCCACAGAGTTTTTCACATTGGTTAAAGAACACTTGACCGATGACGGCGTTATGGTCGTTAACATGAACATGCGAGGCTCGGGAGAGGGCAGCATCAACGAGTACTTATGCGATACCATAGCAAGCGTATTCGGCAAGGTTTATAAGGTTGATGTGGCATATTCGGGCAATACCGAAGTGTTCGCATCGGATAGAGAAAACCTGCTTGACGTGATGGCTTCAAATATGCGTCTTGAAGAGAATGTCGAGCTGCTTAATATGATTTCAAGGGTAGCTGCCACCATGGAAGCATACGGAGGCGGCGATCTCATTATGACCGATGACAAGGCGCCTGTGGAACTTCTCGGCATGAAGGTAATAGATGAGATGATTCAGGATGAAGTGGCTTACTATAAGCGTGTTTTCAAGGAAAAAGGCTTTAAAGGTATAGCGGAAATTCTTGAGTAAGGAGAGTAAGAATGATTTATTTGATAGGCGGAAGTTCGCATGTGGGTAAGACTTTCTTTTCCCAGAAGCTGATGGAAGATATAAAGGTTCCCTATGTATCGCTTGACCATATTAAGATGATGTTTATAAGAAGCGGTCTTACGAAACTTACGGTAGAAGACGACTACGAGATGCGGTATTTTCTGTGGCCGTATGTGGCAGAGTATATTAAGACCTGCATAGAGAATGAGCAAAGTCTGATAGTGGAAGGCTGTTATATTCCGGAAAATTACAGGGATGCTTTTACCGAAGAATACCTTAAGGACATTAAGTGCGTGTATATAGTGATGAGCGAAGAGTATATCAGAAACCACGTGGATGATTTGATTGACAAGGCTTCTGTAATCGAAAAGCGCATTGACGACGAGGTTGATGCAGAGCGCCTTATTATGTGCAGCAAGGAATTTAAAGAACTCGGTAATGCACATAATATACCCGTGCTGAAAATTGACAAGGCCTACGACGAAGCTTTGATTTTAAAAGAGTTAAAAGAAAAACTGGAAGTGTCAATTTAATACATTTTTATGCGCCTTAACATGTTTTTAATGAGGGCGAACTATGATATATTTAATCTAAGAACGGACATGTCCGCAGGCGGGGTTACACCTGTTAATCCAATCGGACGTGACAAATAATAATGAACGCAGATAAACTTACAAAGTATCTTGATTCTTTGCTTCCTACCTACGGAATTCCTTCCGTAGACTGTATCGTATACAAGAATCACAAGGAAATCTATCGTCACATGGCAGGTACCTCGGATGAAGCGAGAACAGTACCCGTTGCGGCGGATCAGAAGTATTTAATGTTCTCCATGACTAAAGTAATGACCATGACTGCAGTTATGCAGCTTGTGGAACAGGGTAAGATAAGTCTTGAGGATGAGGTGGGTAAGTTCCTTCCCGCTTATAAGAATCTTAAGGTTGAGACAGAAAGCGGCGTTAAGGATGCCTCACAGCCTCTTAAGATTAAGTATCTTGTATCAATGCAGTCGGGACTTGACTATGACCTTGAGCGTCCCGGTATCAAGCGTGTGCTTGCCGAGAAAGGCATGAAAGCGACTACAAGAGAGTTGGTTGATGCTTTTGCGGAGAGTCCGCTTAAGTTCGAGCCCGGTTCAAGATTCTTATACAGCTTAAGCCATGATGTGGCAGCAGCCATTGTAGAAGTGGTATCGGGTATCAGCTTCGGCGAATACTTAAAGGAAAATGTATGGGAGCCTTTGGGCATTAAGAATACTTTCTTTGCGCGTCCCATGAACGATGATGTTGAAGGTCTTGCCAAGCAGAATATGTTCTATGACATTAAGGATATTCGCCCCATGGAGCAGAGCTGTTGCTATCAGCTTTCGGAGAGTTACGAAAGCGGTGGTGCGGGACTTATAAGCTGTACGGAAGACTATGCGCGTCTTGCGGATGCTCTTGCCTGCGGTGGCGTGGGAGCTACGGGTAATCGCATATTAAAGCCCGAGACTGTTGAGATTATCAAGCAGAATCTTCTCGGAGAAGCTTCCCTTAAGGATTTAAGAGAGAGCATGGGTCGTGTGGGCTACGGTTACGGCGTAGGTATGCAGGTGTTTATGGAGCCTTCGGCAGTAGGCAGCAGTGCTCCCGCCGGAATCTTTGGCTGGGACGGAGCAGCGGGCAGTGCGGTTCAGATGGATACGGCATCCGCGACTTCTTTTGTCTTTATCATGCATGTAAGAAATATGGGGCTTGTGTACTCAGATGTGCACCCTCAGCTTAGAGATATTATATTTACGGAATAGTGGGAGATGGGTATGTATAAGTTTAATGTTGAAAAGGCAGTAAACGGTGCCGTCAGATGGATACAGGAGTGGTTCGAAGAGAATGGCAAGGGCTGCAATGCAGTGCTAGGTATATCGGGCGGCAAGGATTCTTCCGTAACCGCAGCACTTTTGGTTAAGGCTCTCGGTAAGGACCACGTAATCGGAGTAATGATGCCTAAGGGTGAGCAGGCCGACATCAATATGTCCAAGCTTTTAATCAGCCACTTAGGTATTAAATCTTACGAGATTAATATCTTAGGTGCTGTGGAAGGTTTGGAGAAAGAACTCAAAGCGCAAGAGTTTACCTACACCGACCAGGCGCGCATTAATCTGGCACCTCGTATCCGTATGTCTACGGTGTATGCGGTAAGTCAGTGTAATAACGGTCGCGTGGCCAACACCTGTAATCTTTCGGAAGACTGGGTAGGATATTCCACAAGATACGGTGATTCGGTAGGTGATTTCAGCCCGCTTTCTTTCTTCACCGTTCATGAGGTTAAGGAGATGGGCAGATACTTGGGACTTCCGGCAGAGCTTGTGGACAAGGCGCCTTCGGACGGCCTCTGCGGTAAGACCGATGAGGATAATCTCGGATTCACTTACGAAGTTCTGGACAGATATATAAGAGAAGGCGTGTGCGACGATCCTGCGACCAAGGAACGTATCGACACTCTTCATAAGAGAAATTTATTTAAACTTAGTTTTATGCCTGTATATGAGCCTGAAGATTGTTTTGAGTAAAGGGGAGAATAATGCTTCGTGCGCTTCACGGTAAGTTAAAAGAATCTCTTATATCGGTGGTTCCGGTGGTGGTGATAGTGTTGATATTATGCGCTACACCGTTACTGAATTTATCGAGCGGAGAGCTTGTAACTTTTCTTATTTGCTCGGTTTTCTTAATTATCGGAATAGGGTTGTTTAATCTGGGAGCCGACATTTCCATGTCGCCTATGGGCAGTTACATGGGTACCGGTCTTACCAAGTCGCGCAATTTAAAATTGCTTTTATCGGTTACATTTCTGATGGGACTGCTTATTACCGTGGCGGAACCGGACTTATCGGTTCTTGCCTCGCAGGTTAAGGATGTATTTAACGAGACACGTCTCATCATTACCGTTGGTGTGGGAGTAGGATTGTTCCTGCTCATGGCGGTCTTAAAGATTATCTTTAATAAGAGCTTATCAATGCTCTTAATGCTTTTCTATATGCTTCTTTTTGCCCTTGCTGCGCTTATGATAGAAGGCAGTAAGAGTAACTTTATTCCACTGTGCTTTGATTCGGGTGGCGTTACTACGGGCCCTATTACGGTGCCCTTTATAATGGCGCTGGGACTTGGTATTGCGTCTACCATAGGCGGTCACGATGCCGAGGAGAATTCCTTCGGTCTTGTGGCTTTATGCTCTGTGGGACCTATAGTGGCTGTTATGATTCTTGCAGTCGGCGCAAGCGGCAATATTACGTATGTGCTTCCCGATTATTCGCTGGAGGCGGCACTTCATGAAGGCGTAATAGGATTGCTTCTTGAAAAGGCTCTTGAGTGTATTAAGGCGCTGGGACTTATTATCGCTTTCTTTGCGGTCATACAGCATTTCGTGCTTAAACTTCCCAAAGACAGAATTATGCATATTATCGTGGGAATAGTGTATACATTCATAGGCCACGTTATATTCTTAAGTGCCGTAACTGCGGGCTTTATGCCTATCGGTTATAAGATTGGTGAGGAACTTGCGGAAGGAAATGACGGCTTCCTTATCGGATTTTCTTTTGTCATAGGTGCGGTTACGGTTCTTGCGGAACCGGCGGTTCATGTACTTAACAAGCAGGTTGAAGAGGTTACGGGCGGTACCGTTACCAAGCGCTCCATGATGGTGGCACTTGCCATAGGTGTGGGAACGTCTATAGGACTTTCGGTTATAAGAACCATTTTCGGATTTTCGATTCTTTATTATCTGATTCCCGGATATTTTATTTCACTGGCACTTTCGATATTTGTGCCCAAGTTATATACCGCGATTGCTTTTGATTCGGGCGGTGTGGCAAGCGGACCGTTAACATCGGGCTTTATTCTGCCTCTTATCATAGGCGTATGTGCGGCGCTAAGGGGAGAAGGCAGCGTATTATCGTATGCTTTCGGAATTGTTGCGATGGTGGCCATGACGCCTCTTATTACCATTTAGGCGCTTGGCTTTAAGGCAATAGCGGCAAGAGCGGTACGCGAGAGAATTGTTATGAAGCGTATCCTTGACGCGGACGATGAACAGATTATTTACTTTGATAATGTTTAAAGGTGTTTGGTATGGATACTGAGAAGACCGGTAACAAGAAAGAGAAAGCAAAACCTACAATTAAGCCAAAGAGTAAGCAAAAGCCCGAGCCCAAGCCTAAGTTTAAAGAAAAGGCCGCTCAGGATAAGAAGCCTAACGCGACGCCGAAGCCTAAGGATAAAAATGTTTCGACCAACAGGCTTATGCTTCTTGTCACCATAGTTAACAGAAGAAAAGCAGAATACTACGCAGACCTTATACAGGATATGGGCGCGAATCTTTCTTTTGTCGCGATGGGAGAGGGTACGGCCAATGCCAAGATGCTTGATATGCTGGGACTTACTGACAATTTGAGAGTCGCAATTTTCAGTGTGGTCAAGGAAAGTGCCCAGACGAAGATACTAAGGACACTTGACGATAAGTTTACATCCATAAGGGATGGTAAGGGAATTGCTTTTACGGTGCCGTTTTCAAGCGTTATAGGCGCATCGGTGTTTAATTTCCTTAGTGACAACAGAATGACTTTCAAATAGGCGCGGGGCGTCTTTAGGGAGATAAGCTTATGAGCGATGTTAAATACGAAATGGTATGTTGCATAGTGAACGCAGGATTTTCAGATCTTGTGATGGAAGCCGCAAGAGCCGAGGGAGCAAGCGGCGGTACGGTTCTTCATGCAAGAGGAACAGCCAATAAAGAGGCCGAGGCAATATTTCAGATTACGATTCAGCCGGATAAGGATATAGTGATGTTAATCGTCCCTGTTAAGATTAAAGATAATGTATTGCATGCGATTTACCAGCATGCGGGTCTTGATACCAATGGGCAGGGTATTGCTTTTTCGCTTCCCGTATCCAAAACAGCAGGAATTGGCAGAAAACCTAAGGAAAAGAAGGATTAAATTCAGTCTTTTCGTTAATCGTATGATAATGAAAAGTCCATATAATACCGATAGAATCAACAGATAAGAGGAATTATATGGAGCATATTATGCTGGACGTCGGATTGTATATATCCGCCGCTTTATGCCTTGTTTTTATAGTACAAAGCTTTAAAAAGAGAACTCTGCTTGGTAATAGTTTAGGCAGAGTTCTTATAATGATGCTTATAGGTGTTGTGGCTTACTATGTCAATTACCACAGCACCAATGAATATATAATGTATTTCGCCGAGAGCACCTGTCATGCATCTTATGACTGGATGCTGCTTTTCATGACTTCTTTTGTATGGGAGCTTACGGGTCACACCAAGCACACCTTTTTAAAGAACTTCTATATTGTGCTTGTAAGCATCGACTCGGCGGCTATTCTTACCAATCCCATCAATCATTTTATCTTCTCGTATCATATCAGACAGGGAATATTTAATACCGTAGCCCTTGTGGATCCCAAGGCATTTTTCTGGATGCATCTGCTTGTGGGATGTTCCATGATCGGAATCATAATATTTATGCTGGTACGAGGCATACTTACGACTTCACGATATTACAGAGTCAGATACGAAATCGTCGGAGGGCTTTGCCTTCTTACGATGCTCTTTATCCTGGTATTCATATATGACGATCGCACCGTGATAGATTTATCCAAGCTTTTCATGGGTGTTGCGGCTTTGTTTTTAAACGTAGCTTCTTTTGACTTCCAGCCTTTAAGACTTATGAGAAATCTTCAGAACTATGTGGATGAGAACATGTCCGATGCTACGATAATCTATGACAATAAGGGACACATTTTAAAAATCAATGCCAAAGCCAAAAGCCTTATTGCGGAGAACGTAAGACAGAGCAGGGATTCACTTCTTGCTTACCTCGAGCTTGAAGACGAGGAAAACAGAACCATCAAGATTATCAACGACTGTACCTACGAGGTAGTGTACAAACCCAAGTATGATGACAGGAACTTCTATGTGGGTTCCACGTTTATATTCTATGACGTAACCGAGAATATGAAGCGCCTTGAAAGAGAGCATAAGGTGGCAACAATCGATTCTCTTACGGGTTGCTATAACCGTGCGGGCTTCATGGAGCATGCCGATAAGTTTATCGAAGACAAGGAAATCACCGGCGGATACGTCGTTATGGTAAGCGGTATCAGAGACTTTAAGGGCATTAACGGTTTGTACGGCACCAGAGCCGGCGACAGAGTGTTAAAAGAAATCGCACGAAGATTTGCGGATTATTCCTTCAGCGTACCGATGCTTTACGGAAGAACTGCGGAAGGTAAGTTTACAAGCATTCTTCCTCTTGATTACCTTGATAAGATAGTTAATGAATTAAGCCATGTGCAGATTCCCATAGAGGACGAGATGTCCGTCAACGTAAATATGTGTCACGGCTTTGTGGTAATGTCCGATATGACAAAGTCTGTAGAGTACTATTACGAGATAGCGCTTCTTGCTTTGGCCGAATGTAAAAAGAACGTGTCCAACATCGTCCTTGAGTATTCCGACGCCATGGCCATGGAGCAAAGACGTACCCAGACTCTTATTGCGGAAATGCACGAGGCGGTTGAAAAGGGTGAGTTCTACATCGAACTTCAGCCGCAGGTCGACCTTAAGACCAACAGCGTATCGGGCGCCGAAGCCTTGGTAAGATGGAACCATCCGACACTTGGCAAGATAGCACCTACAGAGTTCATTCCCCTTTTTGAGGAAAACGGCTTTATTTCCAACATTGATAAATTCGTGTGGGAGAAAACGGCTGAGACGCTTAAGATGCTTTCCGATGAAGGCGCATATGACGGTTCGATATCCGTTAACGTATCGCGCGTTGACGTTACCGCCATGAATGTGGCCGAAGAATTTGAAAGGATAGTCCAAAAATACGGTATTGAGCCCGAGAGGCTTCACATAGAGATAACCGAGAGTGCCTGCGAAGGTAACAAAGAAGCTCTTATCAGTATGATGAATTCATTAAGAGATAAAGGCTTTGTGGTGGAAATCGATGATTTCGGAAGCGGCTATTCATCCTTGAATGCTTTGATGGAACTTCCCTTTGACGTAGTTAAGCTTGACATGGACTTCATGCGTGACAAAGAAGCCGACTTTAAGGGCGGAGTTATCGTGAATGCGATGGCAGGTATGATTCATGACCTTGATGCAAGAATTGTCGTTGAGGGCGTTGAGAACGTAGATAACGTCAAGAAAGCGCTTGGTATCGATGGTGACGCCGCGCAGGGCTATCATTATTCAAGACCCATACCGGTGGAAGAATTTGTAAGGTTTGTAAAGCAATATAAAAAATAATGAGTTAAGGGCGTTTGTCATGTGATAAACGCCTTTTCTTTTGCACTTTTTTTGTTTATAATAATTTTTATGAAGAAGAGTGGAAAAAGGGTTGGGAAAACTACATTCATTATTGTCTCACTTGTGGCAATATCCATGGTGATTCAAAGGATAAGCTGGTCAGGGAAGCTCTTAGACGGTATTATGAGTGTCCTCGCCTTCTCCATCATGCTCGGTACGCTTGCGTACTGGGGCATTTCCATTCGTATTCGTGTCGTTGATAAGGTTATAAGAGACAGTCTTTTAAATATCGATATTCTGCTGGTACTCTGGCTGTATATCCGCATTATCAAATATGATGTCATTCATATTCCGGTAGTTGTCAGGTATTTCTGGTATCTTTATTACATTCCCCAGATTTTCAGTATATATTATGCTTTTGTGATTGTGGATCACATGCGTAATGAGAACAAGGTTAAGCACAGACGTCGTTGTATTGTGGCACTTGCCATTTCGCATCTTTTGTCGGCGCTTGTGCTTACCAATGAGTTTCATCACAAGGTGTTTGACGTTAATCCCGTTACGGGTGCCGATACGCACGAGATAGGATATTTCGTGGTGGCGGGATGGATAGTATTCGGTTCATTCTTTGCTGTCCTTCTTTTGCCGGGACTCGGTAAGGTCAAGAACCATTTTAGGAAGCTGTTGTTGCCGCTTGCGTGCGTTACGCTGACCTTGATTTATTGCATATTGTATTTGCTTCCGATTCCTTTTAACGTTAACGATTATCTTGATTTTACCACTGCCTTTTGTCTTGGAACCGTGGGAACCTGGGAGGCTTTGATTTTCATGGGCATTATTCCCACCAACAGGGACTATGAGTGGTGCTTTAATCATTCTACGGTAAGAGCCCAGATTGTGGATGTTAAGGGCAATATTCATTATCGCTCGTATGATGCAAGACCCGTGGTTAAGTCGGAATTTGAAGTGTTGAGAAAGACAAGATTATATAAGGCCGACCGTGACACGGAGCTTGTTATGGCGCCTATTCGAGGCGGTTTTGTGGTGACGGAGCGTGATGTAAGAGAGATTAACCGTCTTATGACGAGGCTTTTTGAGACGCAGAGCTATATCCGCGATGTTACGGATTCCCTGCGCGCAAGCATTGAAATCGAGAAGAGGCAGAAGAACGCGGCCGAGAAGAACCGCCTTTACGACCTTACTTTTTCAAGAGTCGAAGAGAAGGTTACGCTTCTTGAAAAAATGGTGGAAGAAGCGGCGGAGCTTTCGGGAGAAGCTTTCTTTAAGCAGTTATTCTTAATAGACGTAATAGGCGTATTTATAAAGCGTAAGAGCAATCTTATCATTCTTACGCAGACGGGACTTTCCGATTATTCGGGAGAGTTAAAGCTCTGCTTTAAGGAGACGTTTGACAATTTGAAGGAAGGCGGCGTGGACGGAAGCTTTTTATTCAACGGAGCGGAAGATATGTCCAATACCGCGGCATTACTTATATACGAGACGTTAGAAACCGTTGTGGAATCGACGTTATCGGGTGCTACGCTTGTTAATGCGATACTTACCAATTACGGAGGCGACTATTCGCTTACCGTAAGCGTTGAGAATGAATTAATGGAGCAGAACTTTACCATCGATGAGTCTTTCTTCCCGCGCGCAGTAGTGGTTAATGTGGAGAAGGGCGAAGGCGATGTGACGGTTTCGGCCCTCATTCACGGAAGGGAGGGGTGGTCATGAAGCACGAGATAATTATGGCTACCGCTTACTTTACGGTGCTTATGCTGTCTGCGGCATCTGCCGTAAGATGGCTCAGAATGAGACATTTATTCCCTATGTTCTTTGCGCCCATATTTGTGTGCTTTACGCTATATGAGCTGGTAATCTGCTATCAGGTTAAGTTTGGAACCTTTGACAACCTCGACAGGTATACACAGGCCTGGTACAATCTGCCGATTTGGGTCCATGAAGCCATTCTTTTGCTTGAGGATATATTCTGCCTCATTCTGGTGCAAAGAGAGCGGTATGTAAGGCGACATTCGATTAATGTTAACTCGGTTGCGGATGCGCTTAATAACGTGGACTGCGGTCTTATGTATTCGGAGTGGGACGGTACCATCGTGCTTATCAATCATAAGATGTGGCAGCTTGCGCGAATCTTTTCGGATGCACAGTATTACAATGCGCTTGATTTCTGGCGTATGATTATTTCTTTTGACGAAAGCGCAGATGCTAAGAGAATTGACTTTACCTCCTGGCCGGCGTTCCTTCTTAAGGACAATACAGTGTGGAGCTTTGAACGCTCGATTCTGTCTGATGCGGACAAGCGATACCTTGAGATAGTGGCTCGTGATGTTACGGATCTTTACAATAAACGAGTAAAGGTGGAAGAGGAGATTAAGGAGCTTTCAAGCGTTCAGGGAAGACTGCAGGAAGTACTAAAGAATATCTCGACCACCGGTAACGATGAGGAGCTTCTTGCCTACAAGGTACATATTCATGACAGGCTCGGTAATGCGATACTTCGTACGAGACAGATTTTAAGAGGTAACGTTCAGAACTTTGAAGAGCCGGCAAGAGAAAGTATTCTCGGACTTTGGACCAATACCATTAAGGCCTTTAAGAATAACCGTCTTGAGGTAGAACAGAACAAAGAAGGAAGTCTTGCCGCACTTTACAGTCAGGCGGAGACGCTTGGTATTGAGCTTTTCATGTTCGGAGACTTCCCCGTATACAATGAGGTGGCCATAAGAGCCGTCAGAGAGGCCATGTACAACTCTATAAGACACGCATATGCCAATAGCCTTACGGTTGAAAGCTACAAGGAAGACGGGGGCTACAGAGTGCATATTTACGATGACGGTAAGGCACAGTCCGATGCGGTTGTCGAGGGCGGCGGTCTTAAGTCTATAAGAAGAGGGGTTGAAGAGCAGGGCGGAAGCATGAGAGTTGCGGTGCCCGAAGGCGTAGAGTTATTTATCTTTTTTAAGGAGGAAGCGAAATGACAAGAGTGTTGATAGTGGATGACTCTGTTACGGTCAGAACGCTTTTTGAAACGATTATTGAGGGTAGCGAGCAGTATTCTTTGGCAGGGACCCTTGAGAATGCCAAGGCGGCGCTTCCTTTCTGCATGAGAAGCCCGGTAGACTTGATTCTTATGGATGTATATACCAAGGATCGCGAGAACGGTCTTGAGGCGGCGCGCGAGATTAAGAAGGAATTCCCGGACATTAAGATAATAATTTCCACAAGTCTTCCGGAGGAATCGTTCCTGGAAAAAGCAAAAGCTGCAGGCTGTGAGAGCTTCTGGTACAAGGAAGTCGGTGAGTTAGGCTTACTTGATATTATGAATCGTACCATGAGAGGTGAGAGTGTATATCCGGACACTACGCCGACGGTTTCCGTGGGACTTGCCAAGAGCGTAGAGTTTACACCTATGGAGATGAAGGTACTAAGAGAACTTTGTAACGGTAAGCTTAACAAAGACATAGCCAAGGAGCTTTGCATGAGTGAGAATACCGTTAAGTTTCACATTAACAATATGCTACAGAAAGCAGGTTATTCCAACAGATACCAGCTGGCAATTGACGCAGTTGAGCAAAAACTTATCGTTCCCGGTTTTTAATTTAAGACTACTCGTTTGGGTGGTAAAAATTTTAGAAATATTTGTTAGACTATTGGGAGTGAAAAGGGTATAATTATATTTGGCGGCGGGTGTTAAACACCTCGAGCCTAAGTGTAAGAATCATATGGGCGATAAGCCTTTGTGATATTGAAAGGAGATATTTATATGGGATTGATCAGAGCTATTGCCGGAGCAGCCGGCGGTGTTCTTGCAGATCAGTGGAAAGAGTTCTTTTACTGTGAAGCAATGGACAAAAATGTAATGGTAACAAAGGGTGTAAAGCGTACCAAAGGTAACAACCACGGTGATGACAACATCATTTCAAACGGTTCGGGAATCGCTGTTGCAGACGGTCAGTGTATGATTATCGTCGAGCAGGGTAAGATTGTAGAAGTTTGTGCCGAACCCGGCGAATTCACTTATGATACATCAACAGAGCCTTCAATCTTTGCAGGTAAGCTCGGTGAGAGCATTATCGCTACATTCAAGCAGATCGGTAAGAGATTTACCTACGGCGGAGATACAGGCAAGGATCAGAGAGTATATTATTTCAACACCAAGGAACTTATTGACAACAAGTTCGGAACCCCCAATCCTGTTCCCTTCAGAGTTGTTGACAATAAGATTGGTCTTGATATCGACGTAGCATTAAGATGCTCGGGTGTATACTCATACAAGATTGCGGATCCCCTTCTTTTCTACACCAACGTATGCGGTAACGTATCACACGATTACAGAAGAGAAGAGCTTGATAACACTCTTAAGACAGAGTTTATCGCAGCATTGCAGCCCGCTCTTGCAACACTTTCAGCTATGGGCCTTCGTCCCAACGAGATTATCGCTCACAACACAGACCTTGCGGAAGCTATGAAGAAGCAGCTTTCCGATAAGTGGAGCGAGTTAAGAGGACTTAGCGTTGTAAGCGTAGCTCTCGGTTCCGTAACTCTCCCCGATGAAGATGCGGAAATCATCAAGACAGCTCAGAAGAACGCTATCAACATGAATCCCAACATGGCAGCCGCAACACTTGTATCTGCTCAGGCAGACGCTATGAAGGATGCAGCTAAGAATCCTAACGGCGCAATGAACGGATTTGTAGGTTATGGTATGGCTCAGCAGGCAGGCGGCATTAATGCGGGCAGTCTCTTTGCAATGGGTGGTGGACAGGCTCCCGCTCAGGGCGGCTGGACTTGCCAGTGCGGAACTGTTAACCAGGGTAACTTCTGTACCAACTGCGGTACCAAGAAGCCTGACGGAGCTCCCACATATAAGTGCAACAAGTGCGGATGGGTTCCTTCAGATCCTCACAACCCTCCGAAGTTCTGCCCTCAGTGCGGCGATCCTTTTGATGACGCTGACAAGCAGTAATTAAGTAGATTATCGGGGTGGTTATTCCACCCCGTTTTCTTTTACAACCAAATGTATAAATAAGGGGGAATATAAATGTCTGATTTGCAGGAGTATAAGTGTCCGTGTTGTGGCGGCGCTATAGAGTTCAATTCTGACATTCAGAAGATGAAGTGTCCTTTCTGCGAGACCGAATTCGAGATGGATGCTTTGAAATCTTACGACGAAGCCTTAAAGAGTGAAGGCACCGACGATTTTACGTGGGAAACATCCGCAGGTTCTGAATGGAACGCAGGCGAGACTGATGGTATGAAACACTATCAGTGTAAGTCCTGTGGCGGCGAGATTATAGGCGACGCCAATATGGCAGCTACCGAGTGCCCGTACTGCGGCAATCCCATAACAATCATGAATCAGTTTGCGGGCGGTTTAAAGCCTGACTACGTTATTCCTTTTAAGCTTAACAAAGAAGCTGCAGTGGAGAAGTTCAGAAAGCATTTAAAAGGCAAGAAACTTCTTCCGAGAACCTTTACCGCAGGCAACCATCTTGAGTCCATTAAGGGCATTTACGTACCTTACTGGCTCTTTGATACAGATGTTGATGCCAACATCAGATACAAGGCCACCAAGAAGTCTAAATGGGAAGACTCCAAGTACAGATACGAGCGCACCGACTATTTCAGCGTAGTTCGTACCGGTAAGGTAGGCTTTGATAAAGTTCCCGTTGATGGTTCCACAAAGATGGACGATGCTTTGATGGAATCCTTGGAGCCTTATAAGTTCAAGGAAGCCGTGCCTTTCCAGACTGCATACCTTGCAGGCTATATGGCAGACAAGTACGATGTGGATGCGGAAACTTCCGTTTCCAGAGCCAATGAACGTGTTAAGGTGGCAACGGAGCGTGCTTTCAAGGAGACTGTTGAGGGATATGATTCCGTAGATACAGAGAACAGCGCCATTCAGCTTAAGAACGGTGTTGCCAAGTATGCTTTGTACCCTGTTTGGATTCTTAATACGGTTTGGAACGACCAGAAGTTTGTTTTTGCCATGAATGGTCAGACCGGTAAGTTTGTAGGTAACCTTCCCTGCGACAAGGGACTTATGTGGAAGAACTTCTTCATGACAACAGGTATCACATTTGTGATTGCCTTTGGCGTAATGACGTTGTTTGGATTATTAAAGTAGGGGGGCATGAGTATGAACTTGTTTTTTATTGTGGCAGAAGCTACTACCGAAGTGGTTAAGCAAGGACCCAACTTCAAGACCATATGCATAGTGTCCTTAATTATTGCTCTTGTGGTTGGACTCTTAAGAATGCTTAGCCTTAAGGGACAATTGACATCCGTTCACAAGAACGAATCGGCGGTTGACTACACCAGAGACAACAGCTTTAAGTTAGAGACGAAGAGAGACTTATTCCTTTATTCAAAGGTTGATAAAAAGGAGAAGCCTCAATCCGAAGCAAATAAATAGTTTTGGCCAAAGAAAAAGCCCGCAAGCAATTGCGGGCTTTACTATGCATTAAATTAAGGTGTAAGGTGTGAGGGTCCTCTGAATAAGAACATTGCTTCCTTGATGGGAAGACCAAGCATAAGCATTGTAAGACGGTCGATACCAAGACCGAATCCGCCGTGAGGAGGACAACCGTACTTAAAGAACTCAAGGTAGAACTTAACGTCCTCGCCAAGACCCTTTTCATCGGCCTGAGCCTTTAAGATTTCGTATCTGTGTTCACGCTGAGCACCTGTGGTAATCTCTACGCCGCGCCAGATAAGGTCGTAACCCTGGGGAACGCCATGTTCGTCGCGCATGTGGTAGAAAGCACGCTTCTCGGCGCTGTAATCGGTGATAAATAAGAACTCGTGACCGTAGTGCTTCTTAACCCACTGATAGGAAAGACGCTCTGCATCGGTGGTAAGATCGCCTTTCTCGGATTCAGGAACGGTGTAACCGTATTCTTTCTCAAGTGCATCGTAAAGGTCAGCAAGCTTAACACGAGGGAAAGGAGTGGTGGGAACGATAATCTCTGCATCGAATTCTTCGGTAGAGAAGAGTTCCTTAATCTTGTCGCCGTATTTATCTTTAACTTTCTGAAGAGCGTAAGTGATGAGGTTCTCCTCCATGGTCATTACGTCTTCAAAAGAATTGATATAGCTAAACTCAATATCGAAGCAGGTAAACTCGGTAGCGTGCTTGCTGGTGAAAGATTTCTCGGCACGGAACACGGGACCTACTTCAAAGTACTTCTCAAAGCCTGCGGCCATAGCCATCTGCTTGTAGAACTGAGGGCTCTGTGCAAGGTAAGCGTTGGGAAGATTGTAGCTGGGGAAGTAATCAAGTCTGAACACATCGGCACCTGACTCGGAAGCTGCAGCTATAAGCTTGGGAGTGTGAACCTCGATAAAGTCTCTGTCGAGTGCAAACTCTCTTAATGCAGCGGTAAGAGCGGTCTGAGCCTTAAACATGAGCTGATTCTTCTCGGTACGAAGGTCAATCCATCTGTATTCGATACGCTGGTCGATGGAAGAGCGCTCAACAGCAGCTTTCTTCTTGGTAGCGGGGATGAACTCGCGCGCGATGGGAAGAGCGGCTGCGATAGATTCAATTTCAATAGCGGAAGGAATAATCTCTACACCGTTAAGCTTAACGAAATCGCTTAACTGAACCTTACCGGTAACACGAACTACAGAGTCGGGAGTGATGGTGCTAAGCATTTCTTCCCAGTCGGGATGAAGCTCCTTCTCGATGGTAACCTGTACTCTGCCGGTGATATCCTTAAGTACCATGAAGGCCATAGCCTTACCGTCACGGTAATTGTCTACGAAACCTGCAAGGGAAACTTCGCGGTCAGCGTAGTCTTTAACGTTTTCAATATAAATTCTGTCCATTTAAACACCTCTTGTGATGCAAATTATCTTTAATAGTTTAGTACCGAGACTATGAAAAGTCAATAAATCGGTAAAAGAAAACGGCCCGACTCAAAGCGAATCGGGCTCGACTTTATTTCTTGAGTCTAACATTCATATAAGCGATGATTTCCTCTACACACTTGTCAAATCCAAGCTTAGATGAATCAAGGCACAAATCGTAGTTGCGGGCGTCGGTCCACTCGCGACTGGTGTGGGTGCGATAGTATTCGGCACGTTCCTTGTCTACGTGTGCGATGTAGCGCTCGAGCTCGGCGGGGTCAAAAGCATGCTTCTTGGCAGCCTGTTCCATGAGGAAGTCCTTGGGAGCGTGTACGAAGACGGAGATTACGTCGTCGCGGTCCTTAAGGATGTAGTCGGCTGCACGGCCTATAATGATACAGGACTCCTTGTCAGCAAGGTCTCTGATAATCTTGGCCTGGTAGTTAAAGAGGTTCTCCTCGGAATTAAAATTCTTGTGAGAGGGCGGAAGAACTTCGCCGCCGTAGTTCTTTTTCTTAAAACGGTTAAAGAAGCTCTTGCTTCTTTCGTCCGCGCCGGCAAAAGGTCTAAGTTGATACCGCTTTCCTCGCTGGCCTTAATAATTAAGTCTTTGTCATAATATTCAACGCCAAGCTTCTCAGCAAGCATCTGGCCTACGGTACGACCGCCGGAACCGTACTGGCGGGCGATAGTGATTACGAATTTGTCCATTGTAACTCTCCTTTATTCCCCAAGATAAGCTTTTTTGACTTCTTCGTTGTTAAGTAAGCTCTTGGCATCACCGCTTAAGGCAATCTTGCCGGTCTCTAAGACGTATGCTCTGTCGGCGATGGAAAGGGCTTTCTTGGCATTTTGTTCTACGAGTAAAACTGTGGTGCCGCGTTCACTTTCTGCTTTTATTATATCAAAGATTTCATTAACGAAAATAGGGGAGAGACCCATAGAGGGCTCATCCATAAGAATGATTGAAGGGTGGCTCATTAAAGCGCGACCCATTGCAAGCATCTGCTGTTCGCCGCCGGAAAGTGTGCCTGCGGGCTGATTCTTACGCTCGGCAAGACGGGGGAAGCGGGAGTAGACCATCTCTAAGGTCTCGGCAACTTCCCTTTTGTCTGTGCGGGTGTAGGCGCCCATCTTTAAATTATCAAGGACAGATAAAGACTGGAACACGCGACGACCTTCGGGAACGTGAGCCATTCCCATGGATACAATCTTGTGGCCCGGAGTCTTGGTGATGTCTGTGCCTTCAAATACGATAGAGCCTTCTGAAGGAGCGATAAGACCGCTTACAGTATGAAGAATAGTGGTCTTGCCGGCACCGTTGGCACCGATTAAAGCGATTACCTCACCTTTGTTGACGGTAAAATCGATGCCCTTTATTGCCTCTATCATTCCGTATTTAACATGTAAATTGGATACTTCTAACATTGCCATGACGATTATTCTCCTAAGTATGCTGTAATAACTTCGGGGTTCTTAAGCACTTCGCTTGTAGAGCCTTCCGCAAGGACGCGACCGAAGTTAAGAACGGTTAAGCGCTCGCAGATACCTGCCACAAGCTTCATGTCATGTTCTATCAAAAGAATGGTCAGATTGAACTTATCCCTAATAAATGTAATGGTTGACATAAGTTCCTGAGTCTCCTGAGGATTCATGCCGGCAGCGGGCTCGTCAAGGAGCAAAAGCTTAGGCTCTGTCGCAAGGGCTCTGGCAATTTCAAGCTTACGCTGCTTACCGTAAGGAAGCTGTGAAGCCTTAAGATGTGCACTTTCCGCAAGCCCGAATACTTCAAGAAGCTCCATGGCACGCTTATCCATCTGCTTCTCAACTTTCCTGTAAGAAGGAAGTCTTAATACCGCTGAAAGAGTAGAGTAGGAGTACAGATTGTGAAGTCCTACCTTAACGTTATCAAGAACGGTTAAGTCCTTAAAAAGTCTGATGTTCTGGAAGGTACGGGCGATACCCGCCTTGTTAATCTCAATGGTCTTAAGACCGGTGATATTCTTGCCATCCAGTCTGATAATGCCTTCATTAGGCTTATAAACGCCTGTAAGAAGGTTAAAAGCAGTCGTCTTGCCGGCACCGTTGGGACCGATAAGACCGTAAAGTTCGCCCTTCTTAATAGAGAGGTTTAAATCATCAACGGCACGAAGACCGCCGAAGGATATTGATAAATGATTAACTTCAAGGAGTGTATTGATTAAAGCCATAACTTACACCTCCTTCTCTGCCGATTTCTTTTTAAAGAAAGGCAGCTTGGCTACCATGCGCTCTCTGAAAGCACGAGCGGAAGGCGCCCAGTTAAATAACATCATTGCAATAAGCACGATTGCGTATATAAGCATACGGTACGTGGAAAGGCCTCTTAAAAGCTCGGGTAAGAGAGTTAAGATAATCGCGGAGATTACAGATCCTCTGATGGAGCCTATGCCGCCGAGTACCACAAATACCAGTATCATGATGGACATGTTGTAACCAAAGTTCTTGGTGGTGGCCATAAGTGAATTTAAGTTGTGAGAGTAAAGCACTCCGGCAACACCCGCAAGAGCGGCGGATAAGCTGAACGCAAGGAGCTTGTACTTGGTAACGTTAATGCCTACAGACTCGGCTGCGATAACGTTATCACGAATAGCCATAACTGCACGACCCTCGCGGCTCTTTATAAAGTTAAGAATGATTACAAGCGTAATCATAATAAGTATGAAGCCTGCGGTAAAAGTAGAATCCTTGGGGGTTCCCGTAATACCCTGAGCTCCGTTTATAAGCATCTGACCGTCTTCTTCAAGTCCGAGGGACACGGAATCCTTGATGGAGAAGTGTAAGCCCTTTGAGTCACGGCCGATGTAGAGTACATTAATGATATTCTTGATAATCTCGCCAAAAGCAAGCGTTACAATCGCAAGGTAGTCGCCTTTAAGCCTTAAAACGGGCATGCCGATTAAGAAACCGAAGAGTCCTGCGAAAAAGAAACCGATAAGGATTGCAAACACGAACCGAAGCCAACCGGGATTGATGACGCCGACTGTAATCTTTGAAAAGAAAGCGCTTGTGAAAGCTCCGATACACATAAAGCCCGCATGACCAAGGCTTAACTCGCCCAAGATACCTACGGTTAAGTTAAGGGATACCGCAAGGATAATGTAAGCGCAAAGCGGTACGAGAAGACCTTTAAAGAGGCTTGAAAGCGCACCTGCTTTAAGCAGTATTTCTATTACGATATAGGCACCTGTTACGATACCGAGAGTTATGAGAGTGTCTTTGTTTTTCTTAAATAATTCTTTCATGTCACACCCCCTTAAACCTTTTCCTGAAGCTTCTTGCCAAGAAGTCCGGTGGGCTTAACAACAAGTACGATGATAAGCACGCAGAACACGATGGCATCGGAAAGCTGTGAGGAAATATATGCCTTTGAAAGATTCTCGATGATACCTAAAATGATTCCGCCTATGAAAGCTCCGGGAATGGAACCGATGCCGCCGAATACCGCAGCCACAAACGCCTTGATACCTGGCATGGAGCCGGTGTAAGGAGTAAGTGAAGGATATGCGGAGCAGAGGAGCACACCTGCGATTGCTGCAAGTGCAGAACCGATGGCGAAGGTAAGAGAAATTGTTTTATTAACATTAATACCCATAAGCTGAGCCGCACCTTTATCCTCGGAAACCGCGAGCATGGCGCGTCCGGCCTTTGTCTTGTTAACAAAAAGGGTAAGAACAATCATGATTATGATGCATGCGATAATGGTGACAATGGACTCACCCGTAACGGTGAGGCTGTCGCCGATTTTAACCGCATCAAGAGGCACAACCGATGAAAAAGCCTTGGTGTTGGCACCAAAGATAAGTAAAGCCACATTCTGCAAGAAGTAGCTGACACCGATTGCGGTAATAAGAACCGTAAGAGAAGAGGTCGCCTGGCGAAGAGGCCTGTAGGCAATCGCTTCGATGGTAACACCGAGGATGGTGCATACCAGCACTGAAATAAGAATTCCGAGCCACACGGGAAGATTAAGCATGCTTACCACGCAGAATACAACGTAGCTGCCTATCATTATTACGTCGCCGTGGGCAAAATTAAGCATTTTGGCAATTCCGTATACCATGGTGTAGCCGAGGGCTATGATGGCATATACGGCGCCGAGGCTTATGCCGTTAATCAAATACGATAAAAAAGCCATATCCACTCATCCTTCTTCTTTGTAAAATAACAACCACAAAAATAATTTTAGTACATGAAGTCTTGTTAATCAAGACAACAGAAGATTTCTAAAAAGAGGGCGCATGATAAGTGCGCCCTCCATTGGGATAACTAAGTTAAAAAGAAACTAGTTCTGAATCAAAGCGTATTCGCCGTTCTTGATTTCCATAGCTTTGGGAGCTTTGTTAACGGCGCCTTCTTCGTCCCATGTCATTGAAAGACCGGTAAGACCGTCAACGGAAATCTTGCCCATCTGAACCTTCATGGCTTCGCAGAGGTCTGATACGCTCATATCGGGAGTAGCGTTAGCTGCTTCGATTGCTGCCTTGATGATGTAGATTGCATCGTAAGCATCAGCTGCGAACTGGTTGGGAATCTCGCCGTATGCTTCCTGATACTTTTTAACGAATGACTGAGTCTTTTCATCGGTAGCATCTGCAGCGAAAGGAGTAAGAAGCATAACGCCTTCTGCAAGGCTCTTATCGAAGTTATCTACGCCTAAGATACCATCAAGTCCGTCACAACCAAAGAACTTAAATCCATAGCCTGCTGAAGCGGACTGAGTAAGGATCAAAGATGCTTCGGAATAGTAGATGGGAAGGAATACAAGCTCTGCGCCGTTTTCCTTGGCCTTCTGAAGCTGTACGGAGAAGTCACTCTTGCTGTCGGAAGTGAAAGCTTCGGCACTTACGATTTCGAAAGGCTGATTGGCTGCTTCTTTGGCAAACTTTTCATAGATACCGTTTGAGTAAGGGTCGGAGCTGTTGTAAATAACCGCTACCTTGGAAGCAAGCTTGTTGCTGCCGATGTACTGAGCGGATGCAATACCCTGGTTGGGGTCGTTAAAGCATACCTGGAAAGCGTTGGGGGTTGCGATACAGTCCTTAGCCGAACCTGAAGGGGTAAGCTGGAACATGTTATCTGCGGAAGATTCTGCGGAAACCGCGATGGAGCATCCGCTTGTGGTGGAACCTACAAGAATCTGCATTCCCCAGTCCTTAAGGGCGTTGTAAGCGTTGACTGATTTCTCGTTGTCAAGCTCATCGTCCTGTGAATTGTATTCAATTTTGAAACCGTTGATACCGCCGGCTTCGTTGATTTCCTTAATAGCAATGTCGGCACCGTTCTTAACTGCAAGACCGTAAATGGCTGCATCACCTGTGAAGGGTCCGATTGCGCCGATTTTGAAGGCGCCCGATTTGGCCTGGCTGCCGCAACCTGCAAGCATGGAAACTGCCATTACCGCAGAAAGGACAACACCTGTAAGTTTTCCTAACTTTCTCATAATTTTTTCCTCCTAAACTGCTGCTGTAAAGAAAACACGTGCTTCTTTATTGGTCGATATGATAATACAAACAAAATGCTTTGTCAATGCAATTCGCTAAATTGTGAAAATTTTTCTTCTTTAAAGTGGGAAAATCACCCGCAAATGTGGTATAATACGGCCAAAGAAAGTTTTAGGGGTGCACTTATTATGAATCTTTGGGACGGCGGACAGTCGATTCTTTTTATGAGAGTTCTTTTTTTGATTGTTACTCTTTTATATCTTACGGATTTATTCTTTATGGTTCCCAAATACACAAGGTGCAAGTACGACCATACTCCGCGTAAGCAGAAACTTATGTGGAAAGGTGCCTGCATCGGTGTGCCGGTTGTGGCGATAATTGTGGGGACCGTATTTAACGCGCCCAAAGGTCTTGAGATAGGAGACTTTCTTTTGATAGCGGGAATGTGCGTGTGCGCGGTCGGCGACATAGTACTGGAGATTAAGTTTATTCGCGGAGGATTTCTGTTCTTCGCGGGACATCTTCTTTACATTGCGGCACTTGCATCGATGACGAAGTATTATAATCCGGTTGCTCTTATTATATATGTAGTTCTTGCTGCGGCAGGGTGGATTCTTACCAATAAGCATTTAAGTAAGAAGTACAGAATCCTGCTTGTGGGGTATAATCTTACAATCAGTGCTTCTTTTGCACTGGGAGTCAATCTGCTGATGGGAGGGGACTCTGCGTTTTTAATTCTCGGCGCGGGTGTAATGCTTCTTCCGATTTCTGACTGGCTTATGGCCCGTAACAAGGTATTCGGAAGCACTTATGCATGGTCGCTTCTTGCGCTTGTTACGTATTTCGGAGGCCAGATTCTTATCTCCGCATATCCTTATTTAAAGTAATTTGTAAGCGTACTTGACTAAAGATAGGCACAATGCTAAAATACCAAATTAGTAGTTTAAATCGCTAAAGCGTTTTAAGAGTTGAAAGGATGGGTTAAGTTGGAAAAGAAGATTATGCTTGGAAACGCCGCTATTGCGCGCGGTGCTTATGAAGCAGGTGTTAAGGTGTCTGCGGCATATCCCGGAACTCCCAGTACCGAGATAAGCGAGAACCTTGTTAATTATAAGGAGATTTACTGTGAGTGGAGCCCCAATGAGAAGGTTGCATGCGAAGTGGCAATCGGAGCTTCCATGGCGGGCGTACGTTCCATGTGTTCCATGAAGCACGTAGGACTTAATGTTGCAAGCGATCCGCTTTATTCAGTTTCTTATATCGGTGTCAACGGCGGTATGGTACTTGTGGTTGCCGACGACCCCGGTCTTTACTCTTCACAGAACGAACAGGATACAAGAATGATTGGTCGAGCCTCAATGGTGCCCGTTATCGAGCCTTCGGATTCTCAGGAAGCCAAGGATTATATTAAGTATGCTTTTGAACTTTCCGAGAAGTACGATACGCCCGTTATTATGCGTACCACCACCCGCCTCGGACATTCTCAGGGACTTGTTACATTGGAAGAGCGTCAGGAGATTCCGGACAAGCCCTATGAAAAGAACATTCAGAAGAATGTCATGATGCCCGGCATGGCCAAGAAACGCCACGTATTCGTAGAGGAACGCCTTAAGAAGATGGCTGAGGACGGCGCATCGATGCCCATCAACCGCATCGAATGGGGCGATAAGAAGATAGGCTTTATCACAAGCGGTATCGCATATCAGTATGTTAAGGAAGTATGTCCCGACGCATCGGTGCTTAAGCTCGGACTTCTTAATCCTTTACCTAAGACAATGATTGCCGATTTTGCCAAGGAAATCGAGACATTATATATATTCGAAGAACTTGAGCCTGTAATCGAAGAGCAGGTTCGCGCAATGGGCATTAAGTGCATCGGCAAGGAAGCCTTCACCATTCAGGGTGAGTACAGCGCCAATATGCTTAGAAAGGTACTTAAGGGCTCTGAGCCTGAGACCAAGGCAGCCGAAGTTCCCGCACGTCCTCCGATTTTATGTCCCGGATGCCCTCACAGAAGCGTATATACAGCTCTTAAGAACTTAAAGATTCATGCCGCAGGCGACATCGGATGCTACACACTCGGCGCGGTTGCACCTCTTAATGTAGTAGATACAGCAGTCTGCATGGGTTCCTCCATTTCCACACTTCACGGTATGGAGAAGGCCAAGGGTAAGGACTATGTTAAGAACTGGGTAGCTGTTATCGGCGATTCCACTTTCCTTCATACAGGTGTTAACTCCCTTATGAATATGGTCTACAACAAGGCAACCGGTACGGTTATGATACTTGATAACTCCACCACCGGTATGACAGGTCATCAGGACCACGCCGCTACAGGTAAGACCCTTATGGGCGAGCCTACCTACGCTATTGATATTTACAATTTGTGCAAGTCCATGGGAATCGAGCATGTTGTCGAGGTTTCTTCTTTTGACCAGGTAGCTCTTACAAAGGCTATCAAGGAAGAAACGGCTCGTGACGAGGTTTCCGTTATCATATGCCAGGCACCCTGTGCACTCCTTAAGGGACAGAAGTTCCCCAACGTGTGCAAGCCTTTGCCTGAGAAATGTAAGAAGTGCGGAGCCTGCTTAAAGCCCGGCTGTCCCGCTCTTACGAAGAATGCAGACGGCACCGTTTCAATCGATGTGACCATGTGCAACGGCTGCGGACTGTGCAAGCAGATGTGTAAGTTTGACGCTATTGAGTGCGTAGAGAGATAGAGGTACATTTAATGGAAACCAAGAATATTATGATTGTCGGCGTGGGCGGACAGGGAACCCTTCTTACCAGCCGAATCTTAGGCGGAATAATGTTAAGCGCAGGCTATGACGTTAAGCTTTCCGAAGTTCACGGAATGGCTCAGCGTGGCGGTTCTGTAGTAACTTACGTGCGTTACGGCGACAAGGTTGCGGAGCCTATAGTTGAAGAAGGCTGCGCAGACGTGCTCATTGCTTTTGAGCGTCTCGAGGCTTTAAGATATGCACACTTTCTTAAAAAGAACGGCGTACTCATCGTTAATGACCAGCGTATAGATCCCATGCCCGTCGTTACAGGTGCTGCCGAGTATCCCGAGAACATTATTGAAAATCTTTCCAAAGATTATAAGGTATATTCCATCGATGCTCAGTCGGAAGCACTTAAGATGGGTAATGCCAAGGTATTTAACATAATCGTGCTCGGCCTTGCTGCCAAGCACATGGATTTTTCCAAGGAACAGTGGCTTAAGGTAATTGAAGAAACCGTTCCCCCGAAGACCATAGAGATTAATAAAGCCGCTTTCATCAAGGGATTCGAGTTTTGAGTCCCAAACGGGGAGTGGGAGACCACCGTTTGGGGCAATAAGAGTTTATCCCGGAACTTATTGATGAAAGTGAGGATAAAATTATGGCTATTTGGAATGAAGCCAAAGAATGCATGAGCCGCGATCAGATGTGCGTGCTCCAGGGTGAAAGACTTAAGAAACAGGTTAAATATGTATACCACAACGTAGAATATTATCGTAAGAAGATGCAGAATGTAGGCTTGGAGCCCGGCGATATCAACGGACTTGAAGACTTAACAAAGCTTCCTTTTACCACCAAGGACGATTTAAGAGATACTTATCCTTTCGGACTTTTCGCAGCTCCCCAGTCCGAAATCGTGCGTATTCACGCTTCAAGCGGTACCACAGGTAAGGCTACGGTTGTAGGATATACGAGACGTGATATCGATATCTGGGCTGAGTGTGTTGCCAGAGCCCTTACCCAGTGCGGAATCGGCAAGAACGATATCGTGCAGGTAGCTTACGGCTACGGACTTTTCACCGGCGGTCTCGGTGCTCACTATGGTGTTGAGAATGTAGGTGCTACCGTAGTTCCCATGTCCACAGGAAATACCAAGAAGCTTATCACAATGATGAATGACTTTGGTGCAACGGGTATCATGTGTACTCCTTCGTACCTTTTACATATCGCGGAGACTTTATACGAAACAGGCGAGATTAACAATATCAAGCTTAAAGCCGCTGTCTGCGGTGCCGAGCCCTGGACAGAGAAGATGCGCCAGCAGATAGAAGAGAAGCTTCATCTTAACTGCTTCGACATTTACGGCCTTTCCGAAATTATGGGTCCCGGTGTTGCTTGCGACTGTATCGAGCATAAGGGCTTACATGTTCAGGAAGACCACTTCCTTCCCGAAATCGTGGCAAGAGGAACCTTAGAGCCCGTTCCCGACGGTGAGCTTGGTGAACTTGTATTTACCACCCTTACCAAGGAAGGCATCCCGCTTATCAGATACCGTACCAAGGACTTAACGTCCATTGACAGAACTCCCTGCGCATGCGGCCGTACCACTGCAAGAATCGCCCGCTTCAAGGGTCGTTCCGATGATATGCTGGTATTAAGAGGCGTTAACGTATTCCCTTCACAGATTGAAGCAGCCCTTCTTGAAATGGACGGAATCTTACCTCATTACATGATAGTAGTGGACAGAGTCAATAATCTTGATACAATAGAAGTACAGGTAGAAGTAGAAGAACGCTTCTTCTCCGACGAAATCAGAGAACTTGAGAAGCTTACCAAGCGCATCGAAGGCGTTATCAAGACCGCCATCGGCCTTGCGGTTAAGGTTAAGCTTGTCGAGCCCAAGACTCTTGCAAGAGCTGAAGGTAAGAGCGTTCACGTAGTAGACAAGAGAGTATTTGATTAATTCATTACGGGAGGTTACTTATGTTTATTAAGCAGGTTTCTGTATTTCTTGAAAACAGTGCCGGAAGACTTCAGTCCGCACTCAAGGTTTTAAAGAATGAAAACATCAATATCGTATCCCTTAGTCTTGCAGATACCAACGACTACGGAATGCTTCGCATGATTGTATCCGATGCCGCAAGAGCCAAGGACGCTTTAAAGGCATCAGGTCTTTCAGCACACCTTACCGACGTACTTGCTATCAAGCTTCCGCATACCGTGGGCTCGCTTGAGCATGTTCTTTCGGAAGTTGCGGATGCCGGTATCAACGTTGAATATATGTATGCTCTCTCCACTAAAGACGAGAACGCCTGCATAGTAATTAAGCCGGAAGATGCCGAAGCTTGCGCCAAGGCACTTGAAGGTAAGAAGTTTAACTTTGTTACGAGCGAAGAGGTTGAAAACTTCTGATTCGGTGAATTTAATAAGACCAACAAGAAAGCTGTGTCGCAGTAATTGTGACACAGCTTTTATAATGCATATAATTAGTTTCCGGCCTGAGCAAACAGCGCTTCGATCTCTTCCTGACTGAGTATCGCATCACCGCCGTGCATGTCCTTATTGACACTGGCAAGAACGTCGTTGACATCAACTTCCTGCGACGCTGCGGGAGGCGGTGCCGCCTCGGCAGGAGCGGGAGCCTGCGCGCCGACTTCACTTGCAAGCTTGTCGAAATCGACTGTACTTCTGTTTGAAATATCAACGTTATTCTGCGAAAGAAAATCATTGTAATCGTTGGAAGAAATATTCGTACGAGCTTCCTGGTCGTTATGCCAGAAAGTTCCGCGTTCATCGGCCGACGGAGTCGAGTCTGCCTGACCGCCTCCGTCGCCCTGAGCCTGATTCATAAGCTCATACATCCACGCGCAATATTCTTCATATGTTATATGCCCGAAGCGATACTTTTCCTCGTAAGTCATATTGGTCTGGTACCACTTGATTACCGGGTTACGAGGCACATTGGGCGGAATCTCCGCCTTGGCGTAAAGTTCCATTATCGGGCTGTATACAAATATTTTCTTTTCCTTTTTTCCATCATTTTCCGAAGAATTATTTTCACCCATATTTCTATTGTACGAAAAAAAATTAATGAAACGTTACAAGCGTTATTTTTGATAATTTTTGCAAAAAGACAAATTCAGTGCCGACAAGGCTTTCAGTTAAAAGAAGGCGTCTATGGTTAATTATTCTGTAATTTTCGTATATTTTCGTGGTAACACCCAATTTATAAACTCATCGCACACAATACAAATGCGCACAGTGGAGTATGTTCCACTGTGTTTTATTTTTCATAGAGATAGGTACAAAAGAAAGGCAGGTGGGGTAAATAGACCATAAAAAAGGAGCATAAAATATGAATTTTGGAGGATATTTCGTCGCATTGACGATGGCTGCCCTTATAAGCACGGCACCCGTTAAGACGGAAGACGTTAACTGGCGCAACTTGGACAACGTTGCCATCGAGGAGTTTGAAGCAAGAACCGGTTATATTACAGGAAGCGTTAACTTACGAAGCTTACCTGATATCTCCGGAGAAAGTATGAGAGTTTTGAAAAAGGGAACCACCGTTACCGTAATAGCTGTTTCAACCGGCAACCCCTATAACTCAAATACGTACTACATTACCGAGGACGGCGGATTTATTCATTCGGTATATAACATTTACGGCACCTGCGACAGGTTCTGACAATAATCAGGCATTTGTTGCTACTCCGGCCAATCCCGGCGTACAGCTTGCGGTTAACAATATTTTGCAGAACCCCGAACTTCCCAACGGTTGTGAAATCACCAGCCTTTCGATAGTGCTTAACTACAAAGGCTATGCCGTAGACAAATGCGACATGTCCGATAATTATCTCCCCAAATGGCCCGACCTTTCGGGAGATCCTGAGAATTATTATTTAAGAGAGCCCAGAAGCAATGGTTTTTATTGCTTTGCCACTTGTCTTTGTACCACAATTGATAACTATAATGCAGCCAACGGAACTTCCATTCAGTACAAGAATCTTACGGGACTTAGTGCCACAGATCTATATGCTGAAATAGATGCGGGCAATCCTATAGTCGTATGGGGAACGCTTAAGTGGAAGACGCCGAGAGCATATTCAAACGGCCTTTACAGAAATCTGCACTGCATGGTATTGGCCGGATATACAGACACTACAGTAACAATAATAGACACGATTTATGGAGACAAATTGAAAACTATCAGTCGCTCGACATTTGAAACCGTCTGGACACAGATGGGCAGCCGCGCAATGACTGTTACACAATAATATATATGAAAACAGAGGCTTTGCAGGGATTCACCTCCTGCAAGGCCTTTTCTTTTGCAGAGGGTATTGACAAAAGAAATTAATGTGATATCATAATGATATCAATTAACAACAAGAAGTCTATTTTCGGAGGCTTAAAATGAGTGTACTTACTATTGAGAACTACACAAAGATTTACAGCGACGACAAGAAGGCCGCAGACAATGTTTCTTTGACCGTCGAAAGCGGTGATATATACGGATTTATCGGTCACAACGGAGCCGGTAAGAGTACTACCATAAGAGCTATTGTGGGTGTGCTTGACTTCACCGACGGAGAGATCTTTATAGACGGTCATTCGGTTAAGAAAGAACCCATGGAATGTAAGAAGGTTACTGCTTACATCCCCGATAACCCGGACCTTTACGAGAACCTTACGGGTATTCAGTATTTAAACTTCGTGGCAGACGTATTCGACATCGATGCGGCTACCAGAGAAGCGCGTATTAAGGATTACGGCGACAGACTTGAGATTACGGAAGCGCTCGGCGACCCGATTTCTTCATATTCACACGGTATGAAGCAGAAAGTTGCGATTCTTTCCGCACTTATTCACGAGCCCAAGCTTATGGTAATGGACGAGCCTTTCGTAGGACTCGACCCCAAGGCCGCATTTATGCTTAAAGAAATCATGCATGAGATGTGCGCGCGCGGCTCGGCAGTTTTCTTTTCCACACATGTTCTTGAAGTGGCAGAGAAGCTTTGCAACAAAGTAGCCATTATTAAGAAGGGAAAGATTATTGCACAGGGAACCATGGAAGAGCTTACCGGCGGCAAGTCTCTTGAGGAAGTATTCCTGGAGGGTGTCAATGAATAATAAAAATGTTCTTTTGCTAAAGACCCTTCTTAGGTCCACAAGCAGTTTTAACGTATTAAAAACGTCGAAGGACAGTAAGAAAAAGGGTAAGATAATCGGAACTTTTATAGCATATATATTGTTGTACCTGATGCTTCTTGCGTACAGCGTACTCATGGCAATGGGCTACGGACGCGCGGGACTTACCGAAGCGATGCCGATGTTACTTACCATGATACTTACGGCACTGGCTTTTCTGTTTACGCTTCTTAAAAGTAACAGTTACCTATACGGCTTTAAGGAATACGATATGCTGATGGCAATGCCTTTTTCGGAGAAAGCGGTAGTCGGAAGCAAGTTCTTATATATGTACATTAAGAGCCTGCCCTGGTATCTCACAATTTCGATAGCAATGTTAATCGGCTACGCAATGTACGCTAAGCCTATGATAGCGGTATATCCTTTATGGATAGTGTTATCGCTTTTCATTCCCGTAATTCCCATGCTTGTCGCAAGTTTACTTAGCTATATAGTAGTTAAAATCAGCGCGGCATTTAAGTATTGGAAGGCAGTACAGGCAGTACTTCTTTTTGCGGTAATAATTCTTAGTTTCTTCTCAAGGTTCTTTATAGAGAAGATAATAAAAGATGACAGCATTGATGAGGTTCTTACAAGCACGGCTTCTTTTACCGAAGGCTTTGAGAAGATTTACCTTCCTGCCAAGTGGTTCAGAGAAGGCGCAACGGAACTTAAGATTTCGGGCATCTTCCTGCTGGTAGGCGTATCGATATTGCTGTTTGAACTTATATTTATACTCGTGGCACGCTCCTACAAGAGACTCAACAGCGCCATGAAGACAAGCGTTGCAAGACACGCTTACAAGCTTACGAAGCAAAAGAAAAAGAGCGTCGCAAGGACCATGGCCTTTAAGGAAATAAAGCGCTTCACAGGATCAATTCCCTACCTTACCAACGCAGGCGCAGGCTACGTAATGGCGATCGGTGTAGGTATAGCAGCTTTGTTTGTGGGACTTGATAAGATAATCGGAACCGTAACCTCGGGCGCGCCTGTGTCAGGCGATATGGTTAAAGTGGCAATTCCTTTTATTGCATACTTCTTAACCGGTATGGTGGCGCTTACCTGCGCATCTCCTTCTTTGGAGGGCAAGAACTACTGGATTATTAAGTCGTTACCTATGTCTTATAAGGACATATACTATGGCAAGATTCTTGCGAACCTTTACATATCGATTCCGGCGCAGCTTATCGCAACGATAGGAATGTGCATCGGCGGCAAGTGCGGCGTGGCAGAGACTATAGGCTACATTATCCTCGGCATCACGCTCTGCGTATTCTCGGCAACCTTCGGATGCGAGTGTGGCATCAGATTTATGAAGCTTGACTGGGAGAACGACGTTGAAGTGGTTAAGCAGGGAACGGCCGTTGTGGTATATATGTTCCCCAACATGATACTTACGATAGCTATGCTTATCGGAAGTGTGATTTTATCTATGATTATAGGTAAGGCACTTGTAATTGTTGCGGCGATACTGATTTATTGTTTACTTACCGCAGTATGTATGATGAGAGTTATGGCTTTGGCCAAGAGAAGATAAATTATGGAGGTTAATTCTATGGAAGAGAAAATTTTAAATATTAAAAAGAATGGAATGGGCGCTTTGTTACTTATTCTTTTGTCGGAAGTTCTTGCGATAGTCGGCATTGTATATGCTGCGATGAATCTTGAAAAGCCCGGCAGAATGAGCGCACTTTATGTGGCAATTTTAGTAGTAAGTATCCTCTGGCTGGTACTCAGTACCATTTTGTACGGCGGACTTAAGGTGTTAAAGCCTCAGGAGGCAATTGTGCTTACACTTTTCGGTAAGTACTACGGAACTTTAAAGGGTGACGGATTCTATTTTGTGAATCCTTTTGTTACAGCCATCAACCCCGCTGCCAATACCAGACTTAATCAGAGCGGAGACGTTAAGGCCGGTCTTCCCGCCAATGCTTCGGGCTTTGAAATGCCTTCGAAGAAGCTTTCGATGAAGATTATGACCCTTAACAACACAAGACAGAAGATTAACGATTGCCTCGGTAACCCTATCGAAATCGGTATTGCGGTTACATGGAGAATCGTTGATACCGCCAAGGCTGTATTTAACGTAGAGAACTACAAAGAGTTTCTTTCGCTGCAGTGTGACGCCGCTCTTCGTAATATCGTAAGAATTTATCCTTATGATGTAGCCAAGAACGTAGATACCACCGGCGACGGTCAGGCCGATGAAGGATCGCTCAGAGGCTCAAGCGAAATCGTGGCAGACAGAATCAAGAAAGAAATTCAGGAACGCGTTAATCTTGCGGGCATCGAGATTGTAGAGTCAAGAATTACCTACCTTGCATATGCTCCCGAAATTGCGGCAGCAATGCTTCAGCGCCAGCAGGCATCCGCCATCATCGACGCAAGAAAGATGATTGTGGACGGCGCCGTAGGAATGGTGGAACTTGCACTCGAAAGACTTAACGAAAATCATGTGGTAGACCTGGATGAAGAAAGGAAAGCCGCAATGGTTTCTAACCTTTTGGTAGTATTATGTGGCAATCATGACGCTCAACCTGTTGTAAACTCAGGAAGCTTATATTAAAATGTCAGAAAGTGGTGTAAAATGGCAGAAAAAAAACAGGTGCCATTAAGGCTCAACGAAAAACTTTATAACGCACTTGCGGATTGGGCGGAGGATGACTTTCGGTCCGTTAACGGGCAGATAGAATACCTCTTAACCGAATGCGTCAAGCAGCGTAAGAAGAATGGTAAATACGTTGGGGAAGATATCGATGCACCATTAGACATTGATATAAGCTGACGGAGGGTTTAGGTATGGAAAATCGCATGTATTTTAGGACTTCGCATAAGATTGCAGAAATAATAGCGTATGCGGTAACGGTAGTAAGTGTTATTCTCGCAATAGTTTTTGCAGCTACGTCGGAAGGTGAGATAGCAACTCACTTTAACCTGGCGGGACAGGCCGATAAGTACGGTTCGCCGTGGTCTGCCATTGTTCTTCCGATAGTTATGCTTTTAAGTAATTTGATGATGCTTGCTATTTTCCGATTTGTGCCCATAAGTTCATGGAATATGCCCGCCAAGGTGACCGATTCAAACAGACCTTATGTGTATAACGATATTATCTGGGTTGTACTGATAACGATGCTTATGATGGCTTTTATATCGCTTCTAAGCGTGATAGGCATGTTCTTTTTCCGCGAACATTATGGAGTAATGATTATAGGCATAACAGTGGTCGGAATGATCATAATGACTGTGTTTATAATAAAAAGTGTAATTGATTCAAAGAGGTATGCTTAGAGAGGTAAATGTATGGAAGAACTGTATAATCAGCTTCAAACGGTAACTGTACCGACCGCAACGATAGTATGTATCATGATATCGGCTTTGCTTTCCGTAGCGATTCCGGTATTGCTTGCCTTATATTTTAAAAAGAAATACGACTGTAACCTTAAATGCTTCCTTGTGGGAGCGCTTGTATGGATAATATTTGCAAGGGTTCTTGAAGGCCTTCTGCATAGCATTATTCTTAAAAGCCCTCTTGGAGCAACAATTAACGGAAATGTGTGGATTTATGCTTTGTACGGCGGCATTATGGCGGGGCTCTTTGAGGAAATCGGACGCTTTGTCGGTATGACAATCTTTCTTAAGGATTGCATGGACAATGACAGAAACAGTCTTATGTACGGAGCCGGTCACGGCGGAATCGAAGCCGTAATTCTTCTGGGATTTACCATGGTTTCAAACCTGATGCTAAGCTTCCAGATTAACAACAGAGCATTGGCTCCCACATACGAAGTTGTTAAGAATCTTCCCGAAGAACAGGGCATGCAGGTACTTGGCAGTTTATTAGAGCTTGTAAATGCAGAACCCTACGTTTTATTGGTGGGTCTTATCGAGAGAATTCCCGCAATTGCATTTCACATCGCATTAAGCGTACTTGTATGGAAAGCGGTCAAAGAAAGCAAGGTTATTTACCTGATTCTTGCTATCCTTTTCCACTTTATCATGGATGCTTTGACAATTATTGTTGCAAGCCGATTTAGCAACATATTTATGGTAGAAGGCTTCATATATGCAATGTCAGCCGTAGTTATCTGCGTGATAGTGCTTTTAACCAAGAGGAAAAAGGAAGTAACAACAATATAAACATTGGGAGGCCCGGGGTTAAAAGCCCCGGGTTCTTTAAAAATAAACAGAAAATAAACTTTCAAAAACTTTACTAAATTAAAGCCTCAAAGCCTTGCGCAACCGTATAAAAAGAAATATCGTAATAAGAAAGATTGATTACAACACATTTTGGAGAGAGACAATGAACTTTTTTAAGAAGCACAAAAAAGGATTGATTATCCTTACCGTAATCGTCCTTGTAATCGGAGGAATAGTCGTTTGGTTTAAGTCGGCGGTGAAAAAGGGCATGGACATGATTAATGCAGCCATGGCCAATGAAATCGTTACTGCCGAGAAGCGCGACATAGTGAGTGTCGTATCCGCGACAGGTAAGATTACCAGTATTGATTCAAGAAGCATTACATCCACCGCAACCGGCGCTAAGGTGCTTGAGGTTAAGGTACTTGAAGGCGACGAGGTCAAAGAAGGCGACGTTATAGCAATTCTTGATTCGTCAAGTTACGAAGAGAATCTTGCCAATCTCGAAGAGTCGCTTAACAATTCCAAGAAATCAAATAACTTAAGCATTTCTTCCGCAAAGCGTCAGCTTGACGAAACGGTTGCAAGCACCAACGCATCCAACGACAAGTACAATACGCAGGTAGCGGATCTTGAGAAGAAGCTTGAGGATTACAAGAATTTAAAAGAACAGTCATTAAATCTTTACAAGCAGGCGGTTATAGACAGAACTGCGGCGCAGACGGCTTATGAACAGGCGCTCAGGGCTATAACAAGTCCCGCAGCACCGAGTACTTCGGGAAACGATCCATCAGCCAACGACCCTGCTCAGTCGCAGCAACTTCCTGATGTATCAGCTCTTTTGCAGACATACAATGCAGCTCAGGCCAACGAAGCTACGCGCCTTAGCAATTACAACACCATTCTTGCTCAGTACGAAGCCACCGAAACTTCTCTTAACAACATGAAAGAAACCCGTGACGAGATGAAGCGTAACAGTGACGCAAGCGTAGCGGCAAGACAGGATGCGCTTTCAAGTGCCAGAATCCAGTCTAACTCAGCTACCACCAACGTTGAGTCTCAGATTGACACGGTTAAAGACCAGATAGAAAGCTGTACGGTTACCGCGCCTATCGACGGTGTGATAACTTCCGTAAGCGTTACGGAAGGCGCTCAGTACGCGGGCACCCCCATAGCGGTTATTGAAGATACAAGCTCTTATGAAATTACCGCCGAAATCGATGAATACGATATCGGAGCGGTTAAGAAAGGCCAGAAGGTAGTTATAAAGACCAACGGTACCGGCGATGCAGAACTTGAAGGCGTAGTAAAGTCCGTGGCTCCCAGAGCATCCATGGGCGCAAGCGGAGTAACCTACAAGGTAGTTATTTCCGTACTGACCAAGAACGACCTTTTAAAGCTTGATATGACCGCCAAGTTAAGCATCGTGCTTGAAGAAGCCAAGAACACTCTTACGGTTCCCTACGATGCGGTTGAGACCGACGATGACGGAAGAGAATACGTTAACGTGGTAGACGGTAAGGATGAGAACAACCTTCCCACCACTCACAAAGTTTACGTTACTACCGGCATCAGCAGTGCTTATTACATAGAAATTCTTTCGGGAGATTTAAAAGAAGGCGACGAAGTAACCGTCGAACGTGAGAATACGGGTGCTTTTGACTTTAATACAATCTTTGGCGTAAACGGTAACGAGACCGGCGGAATGTAGGAGCGACGATGGAAGAGAGAAAGAAAATCATTGACATGAAAGGCATCGTCAAGAAATTCTTTATCGGTACTCCCAATGAACTTGCCGCTCTGGGCGGTGTGGACATAACGGTCTACGAAGGAGAATTCGTGGCAATCGTGGGAGCATCGGGCTCGGGTAAATCGACCCTTATGAATATTATAGGGTCCCTCGACCGTCCCACGGAAGGCACCTATTTCCTCGATGGAATAAACGTTACCGAAAGCAAAGACGATGAACTTTCAAAGATTAGAAACAGAAAAGTAGGTTTTGTTTTTCAGACCTACAATCTTATAGCCAAGACCAACGCACTTAAGAACGTTGAAATGCCCATGTTATATGCGGGCATGGGTCGCAGCAATCGCGCCGCAAGAGCCGCAGAACTCCTTGACATAGTCGGTATGGGAGAACGTATGAAGCACCTCCCCGAGGAACTCTCCGGCGGACAGAAGCAGCGTGTTGCAATCGCAAGAGCCATGGCCAATGATCCCGCGATTATCCTTGCGGATGAGCCTACCGGTGCCCTTGATTCACAGACGGGCCGCCTGGTAATGGACATATTCCACAAGCTTCACAAGGAGCAGGGTAAGACTATAGTTCTTATCACACACTCCCCCGAACTTGCCGAGGAATGTGAGCGCATCATAACCCTCAAAGACGGCCTCGTGGTGGGAGAGAGGCAGGGAAGCGGAGCACCTTCTTTGGCTGACAGCAAAGAGGAGGTGAGCGCGTCATGACAATGTTCTTTGAAAATGTAAGACTTGCTTTTACCAGTCTTCTTGCCAATAAGATGCGTGCGCTTCTTACGATGCTTGGCATAATTATCGGTATTTCCTCGGTTATAGCCATTATGACCGTGGGTAATTCCCTTACAATTCAGGTTACGGACTCTATGTCCACCATGGGAGCCAACAACATAAATGTATTCCTTCAGGCCAAAGAAACCGAGACCGAGAAGACCGAAGAGGGTTATGTCTTCGAAAGCGCCGGAAGCGGTCAGGTGATGGTACAGGACAGCGACTTAATCTCCGATGAGATGATTAAGACGCTTTGCGAGACTTATCCCGAGGATATATACGCTATAGCAGCTTCCAAATCCGTAGGCTCGGGACAGATACTTGACGGTAAGAAATATGCGAACGTCTCTCTAAGCGGCGTCAGCATGGGGCAATTCGTGGCTGACAACGTTAAGCTTGAGGCCGGCAGATTTTTCTACGAGTCGGAGATGGATAAGGGTCTTATGTTGGGCCTTATATCCGACAAAGCGGTTAATAACCTTTATGCAGGCGATACAGAAGCAGCGCTTGGCGACACGGTTAACGTGTATATAGGCGATAAGTTCTACCAGGTGACCATCGTGGGCGTATACAAGTACGAAAGAAACGCCATGATGTTCTCGCTTACTTCCGATAAGGATTTAAGCACCAACATGTACATACCTCTAAGAGCGTCCAAGGAGCTTACCCACAGCGACGGATACGCAAGCTTCACTATCGTAACTGCATCCGGAGTTGATTCCGATAAGTTCGCGCAGAAGGTGGAGAGCTTCTTTGCATCATATTACCGTACCAACAGAAACTTTGAAGTGTCGGCCTTCAGCCTTGCATCGGTTGTAGAGACTATGTCTACCATGATGGGCTCGATTACCAAGGCTATTGCAATCGTGGCAGGCATTGCGCTTTTGGTAGGCGGTATAGGCGTTATGAATATAATGCTTGTATCAATTACCGAGAGAACCCGTGAGATAGGTACCAGAAAGGCTCTCGGCGCTCCCAACAGCTCCATCCGCATGCAGTTTATCGTGGAAGCCGTGGTAATCTGTATAGTCGGCGGTATCATCGGTATTATCATAGGCGTTACGGCAGGCATACTTCTTGCAAACGCTCTCGGAACGCCGGCGGTACCTTCGGTATTCAGTATTATACTCAGTCTTTCTTTCTCCATGGCAATCGGTGTATTCTTCGGATACTACCCCGCCAACAAAGCGGCCAAGATGGATCCTATCGAAGCTTTAAGATACGAATAGAGCCGGATAAACCCTTGCGGTTTATTCGTAGGCGACCGATAATAAAGCGCTGAAACGCTTTATTATATACCAATAAAAAAGTCCGTGAATTTCACGGACTTTTCTTATGTCTGCAGTTTCTAGTTAAATCCCCGGAAGCCTTTACCGATTATCTCGCTGCTGTTTGTAATCATGATAAAAGAATTCGGGTGGTTGTGTCTTATGTAATTACGAAGCATTACAGCCTGGCTGCGCTTCATAACGGAGAGCACCACGGTTTTCTCTGTATGAGCGTAAGCGCCTTCGGCCTTTAAGACGGTTGCGCTTTTCTTAAGCGTTTTGGTAATGTACTTACAAATCGGTTCGGGGTCATCGCAGATAATCGTAAAGTACTTGCACAGGTTGATATTTTCTATTACCTGGTCGATTACAAGGGACTTGGCCATAAGTCCGGTGAATGCGAAGAGACCGGTGGTAATGTCGAATACAAAGCAAGCGCAAATCGTAATACTTAAATCTACGAAGAAGAGCGCGGTACCGATGTTGAAATTCGTATACTTTCTTACAATCATTGCAACGATATCCGTTCCGCCGCCGCTTGCGCCACGGTTAAAGAAAATGGCTGCGCCGACCGAAGGAAGAATTATTGCAAAGATGAGCTCAAGCATCGGCTGATTTGTAAGCGGTCCGCTCATGGGAAATACATGCTCCATAAGCTCAAGCAATAATGAGTTAAGCATGCTTACATAAACGGTCTTAACGCCGAAGCTTTTACCTAAGAATATAAATCCGAGCACGAGCAAACCCACATTTATAATAAGGTTGTAGGTGGCGGGAGACAGGCTGCCGATTCGGGCAAGTATCATCGCTATACCTGTAACTCCGCCGAATGTAAAGTTGTTCGGAAACTTAAATACATATACGCCGATATCAAGAATAATCGTGCCGACAGTCAGCCAGATGTAATCCATAATCTCGACGTTTCTTTCACTTTTTGTCATAGGAAATACCCTCTTAGTCTAAACTCCACAGAAGATATTACCATATTTGAATTAAAAATAAAGGCTTTTTTGGCCGACAGTGTTGACAACTTTAAAGCGAACGTTTATTATACTAATGTGCTTTAAAGCGGTAAAGCGTAACGCTTTTAATCACTAAAGTTTACATAACAACATAATGTTATGGGGAGGAATACATAATGATCAGTAAGATTATAATGCTCGTGATTTTCTTTGCCGTAATGATAGGCGTGGGCGTTTACACACGTAAGACAGCCACTGATGTCAACGGCTTCGTACTCGGAGGCAGAAGCGTAGGTCCCTGGCTTACGGCCTTTGCTTATGGAACTTCTTATTTTTCCGCGGTTGTATTCGTAGGATATGCCGGACAGTTCGGTTACAAATACGGTCTTTCTTCCACATGGATCGGTATCGGTAACGCACTCATCGGTTCACTTCTTGCATGGGTTATCTTGGGTCGTCGTACCAGAGTTATGAGTAAGCATCTTAACTCGGCCACAATGCCCGATTTCCTCGGAAAGCGTTATCATTCCAAGGCCATCAGAGTCGTGGCTGCGCTTATTTCCTTTATTTTCCTGATTCCTTATACCGCATCGGTTTACAACGGATTATCAAGACTCTTCGGAATGGCATTTAACGTTCCTTACAGTGTATGTGTTATCGTTATGGCGGTTCTTACAGGCGTATATGTTATCCTCGGCGGTTACATGGCTACCGCGGTTAACGACTTTATACAGGGTATTATCATGTTATTCGGTATCGTTGCCGTAGTTGTTGCTGTTATTAACGGAAACGGCGGATTCTTTGAAGCGTACAGGAACCTTTCACAGATTCCCTGCGAGAATGCGGTTGTGGACGGACTTAACGGTGCTTATGTATCCTTCTTCGGACCCGACCCCGTTAACCTCCTTGGCGTTGTAATCCTTACATCTCTCGGAACCTGGGGACTTCCTCAGATGGTTCAGAAGTTCTACGCCATCAAGGATGAAAAGGCTATCAGACGCGGCACTATCATTTCCACATTCTTTGCCGTAATCGTTGCCGGCGGATGTTACTTCCTCGGCGGTTTCGGTCGCCTTGCCGATGTATCTGCCATCACCAACGCTGACGGCGGAGTGGTATACGATGCCATCATCCCTACAATGTTAAGCAAGCTTCCCGATTTACTTATCGGTATCGTGGTAGTGCTTGTGCTTTCCGCATCAATGTCCACACTTTCAAGCCTTGTGCTTACTTCAAGCTCAACACTTACACTTGACTTAATCAAAGACAATTTTGTTAAGAAGATGGATGAGAAGAGACAGCTTCTTATCATGCGTATCTTTATAGTAGTATTCATAGTTATTTCGGTTATCATAGCAATGGATCCTCCCACATTCATTGCACAGCTCATGGGTATCTCATGGGGTGCTCTTGCAGGCGCGTTCTTGGCTCCCCTCCTTTACGGCTTGTACTGGAAGGGTGTCACAAGAGCGGGTGTATGGGCCGGCTTTATCAGCGCCGTAGGCTTTACAATCGCCAACATGTACGGCAAATGGACTTCCCCCATCAATGCAGGCGCCATCGCCATGATTGCAGGCCTTGTAGTGGTACCGCTTGTATCCTTGATTACTCCTAAGCTTGATAAAGGCGAGATTGATTTCTCCTTTACCTGCTATGAGAAAAAGAAAGTCGTGGAAGAAAAGATTGCACTTCCCGAAGACGTGGTTCAGGACTGATAATTATATGACTCGATTACGGACTGCCGTTACTATGCGGCAGTCCTTTTTTGTGCTATAATGCTTAAGTGTGTGAGCCTGTCATATTAAGAAATATTTAAGACTATTTGAAAGACGTAAGAAGATATTTTGGGATAATATGATAAAAAAGCGGGTAGTGCGCTTTGAATGAGGCTTAAGGCACAAGGAGAATGCGAATTGATTAAAGAAAATCAACGTATATTCAATAGATTGTTAGTGCTCATCGACATGGTTATTATTTTCTTTTCCATGCCGACCGCATATGTGGCTAAGTTTAAGATACTTTCACCCACCGCAACGGGTCGACTTCCCATCGGAAGCTATATAAGGCTTATGGCGATGGTGGTACCGGTCTATATCATCATATATTTCATGTGTTCCGTGTACGATCCGAAGAGAACTTCTCGTATCAAGCATGAGTGTTACACAATATTTAAGGCTAACGTTTTCGGCATAGGTGCTTTGATTATAGGCATTTACGTTATAATCAAGGATATCGACTATGCCCGTTCGGTATTGGGACTTTTCTTCTTTATCAATGTATTTGCCACCATGGCTTTCCGCGTGGTACTCAGAAAGACTTTAAGATACGCAAGAAAGCACGGTTACAACCAGAAGCACATTCTGCTTGTGGGATATTCGGAAGCTGCGAAGGCTTTTATTGACAGACTTGTAGGAAATCCTCAGTGGGGATTTAAGATTTACGGAATACTTGACGACCATCATGAGGTGGGCTTTGAGTATCACGGTGTTAAGGTTATAGGAACCTTAAGTCAGCTCACATCGGTTCTTCAGGACAATGACCTTGAGGAAGTGGCCATTACACTTTCCCTTGAAGACTACGATTTCCTCGAAAGAACGGTTAAGGAGTGCGAGAAGCAGGGCGTTCATACCCAGTTTGTGCCCGATTACAACAAGTTTATTCCCAGTCGCGCATATACGGAGGATTTGTTCGGACTTCCTCTTATCAACATAAGATATGTACCTCTTGCCAACAGCGGTTATGCGGCAGTTAAGCGCGCTGCGGACTTTGTAGGTGCTTTAATCGGTATTATTATTGCATCGCCCTTTATGCTGGTGCTTGCGATACTTGTTAAGCTTTCAAGTCCCGGACCGATTATATTTAAGCAGGAACGAGTAGGTTTACATAACAAGCCTTTTAATATGTATAAGTTCCGTTCCATGCGCATGCAGGACGATTCGGAAGAGAAGAAGGGCTGGACGGTTAAGGACGACCCCAGAGTTACCAAGGTCGGCAAGTTCTTACGTCGCACAAGCCTTGACGAACTTCCTCAGCTTTTTAATATACTTGTCGGCGATATGAGTATCATAGGCCCCCGCCCCGAGAGACCTCAGTTTGTTGAGAAGTTCCAGGAAGAGATACCGAGGTACATGATTAAGCATCAGGTTCGTCCCGGTCTTACAGGTTGGGCACAGGTTAACGGTTTAAGAGGCGATACATCCATTGAGGAGCGTATCAATCACGATATTTATTACATTGAGAACTGGACTGTGGGACTTGATGTCAAGATATTCTTTATGACGTTCTTTACAGGCTTTATTAACAAAAATGCTTATTAAAGGATTCTTTTTATGACAGTTGATGTTGTAATTCCGCTGTATCGACCCGGTGCGGAATTTGTAACACTTATAAAGTTGCTTAAGGCACAGACGATTCCCGTGAAGCGTATTATTCTTATGAATACGGAAGAGGCGCTGTATAACGCTTTTGCCTCGAAGTATTCTTTTGACGCAAGGGACTTTGGTGCGGAGGTGTACCATGTTTCGGCGCGGGAGTTTGACCATGCCGGCACCAGACATGCGGCTATGCTTAAGTGTGATGCCGATGTTGTGGTGATGATGACTCAGGATGCTATTCCCAAGGATGAGAATCTTCTTGAGAAACTTACGGCGCATCTTTCAGACGGTGTTGCGGTAGCTTATGCAAGACAGCTTCCCAAGGGTAATGCGGGTGCGCTTGAGGCGATTACCAGAGACTTTAATTATCCCGCCACGTCACAGGTCAGGGATGAATCAGATATAGAGAAGATGGGCATAAAGGCTTTCTTTTGCTCGGATGTGTGTGCCGCCTACAGGCGCGATTTGTATGAAGCCGTAGGTGGTTTTTGTGTGCCCGCAATTTTCAATGAAGATATGATTTATGCATATCATGCGCTTAAGACAGGCTACAAGGTGGCTTACGCGGCCGATGCGGAGGTGTATCACTCGCATCATTACTCGAATATGCAGCAGTTGCATCGCAATTTTGACCTTGGTGTATCGCAGGCCGACCACCCCGAAATTTTTGGGGCGATTAAGAGTGAATCTGAGGGAAAGCGACTTGTAAAAAATGCGTTTAAGCGGTTTAATAGATTAAGAAGACCATGGCTTATGATACCCTTCTCGGTGCAGTGTGCGTTTAAGTTACTGGGGTATAAGCTTGGCAAGAAATATAAGAAACTGCCGAGGTGGCTTGTGCTTAAGCTTACCGGCAGTAAGTATTACTGGGATAAACATTAATGTCTAAAAAAGTTTACGAGGGACAGCTTGACTTCCTGGGACTTTTAAATGAATATAAAGATTCACAAGGCGCGACCGTAAGGGTGAGGGAACCCGGCAATTCGCGTCTTAAACCCGTGGATAAAAGCACTTCGAAGTTTAAGGTTTCGGAGGCGGAACCGGAGCAGCTTAAAATTGATTTTGAGCCGGTCGGTAAGCCTGAGCCTGTAAAGGTGGAAGAGGTTAAAACTGAACCTGTGAAGGGACCGGAGCCTGAGAAGAAGCCTGAACCCGTCAAGGAAGAGGTTAAGCCGGTGCCCGTGAAAAAACAGGAATCCGTTAAGGAAGAGCCCAAGCCGGTAGTGCAGAAGCCGGTTAAGGAGGCACCTAAGCCGATTGAGCCGGAACCTGTTAAAGAAGAGCCCAAGGCAGCCGCTCCCGAGCCCGTTAAGCCTGTCGAGCCTAAGCCGGGGAAAAAGGCCGATGCGGATTCCAAGGAGATTTTGTTTAAGCAATGCAAGAAATGCTGGTGCTTTGACTGTAAGCACAATTCAAGGGGAGAAGGAGTGCCGCGTGACATATGCGGAACATCGATGCCTTGTCCCGCGTGCGAAAGCTGCATTTCCGAGGATCAGGCAACAATCTGTGAAATCGGCAATGCCAAGGAAGGCTGTAAGTTAAGAGCACAGGAAGAGGGTATCCTCATCGAGGAAGAACCTGTCTAAATTGAGATACAGAGGAGTATAGATATGCAAATAGTACTTGTGGGATGCGGTAACGTCGGTGCGGACATTGCCAAGTCACTTAGCCGTGAAGGCCATAATATAACCGTAATCGACGTCAATGAAAGGCTTGTTAAGGATTTGTCCGACGAGCTCGATCTTATGGGCTATGCCGGTAACGGTACCACTATAGAAGTGCTTGAGGATGCGGGCGTTAAGAATGCGGATCTGCTTATTGCGGCCACCGATTCCGACGAGCGTAATCTTTTATGCTGCTTTATTGCCAAGAAAGCCGGAACGGCCTACACCATCGCCCGTGTACGTAACCCCGAATACAAGAAAGAAATAGAATTTATCAAGGAAGACTTAGGTCTTTCACTCGTAGTTAACCCCGAACTTGCGGCTGCGGAAGAGATAGCAAGACTGCTTAAATTCCCTACGGCCTTAGAGATAGATACTTTTGCCAAGGGTCGTGTAGAGCTTCTTAAATTCGAAGTGACCAAGGAAAGCCCTCTTTGCGGCATGCAGCTTAAGTTCGTGCCCAAGAAACTTGATTCGAGCGTCCTTATCTGCACCGTAGAGCGCGACAACGAAATTTTTATCCCCAACGGTGACTTTACCGTGTGGGAGGGAGACAAGCTTTCCGTTATTGCCTCCGGTAAGAAAGCAATGCAGTTTTTCAAGGCTGCCAAGATGAATTTAAGCCGCGTACATAACGCTATGATTGTAGGCGGCGGTATGATATGCGTTTATCTTGCCAATATCCTTTTATCAAGCGGTGTTGAGGTTAAGATTATAGAGAAGGATAAGCGCATCTGTGAAGCCCTCGCCGAGAGACTTCCCGAGGCCATCATCATTAACGGTGACGGCGCCGACAAGACCCTGATGGAAGAGGAAGGCATCCTTAACACTGAAGCCTTCGTATCCCTTACCAATCATGACGAAGAAAACGTTATGATGTCTGTTTACGTAAAGAAGGTTAACCCCAAGGCCAAGCTTATTACAAAGGTTCACAGAAACGTATACGATGACATCATAAGCGATTTGAATATCGGAAGTATCATTAACCCCAAGCTTCTTGCAGCGGAGAACGTAGTTAAGTATGTAAGAGCCATGTCTAACACCATGGATTCAAACATTGAGACTCTTTACACCCTTAATGCCGGCAAGGCCGAAGCTTTGGAATTTACGGTCAAAGAAGCATCGGGACTTGTAGATGTTCCCCTTATGGACCTTAAGCTTAAGAAGAACGTAATGATAGCCTGCATTATTCACAAGGGCCAGATTGAGACGCCCGGTGGCCAGAGCAGGATTCAGATAGGCGACAACGTTGTTGTGGTTACCACCGAGCGCGGCTTTGTCGACCTTAAGGATATCTTAGCGTAAAGGAAGGCTTAACACATGAATAAATCCATAATAAGATTTATCCTTTGCAGGGTTTTGCAGTTTGAGGGCCTCTTTTTACTGCTTCCCGTAATAGTTTCATTATTTTACAAAGAAAACACAGGTCTTATATTTGTAATCATCAGCGCAGGCTGTCTGGCTCTGGGAACCTTCGGCGCGCACTTTAAGCCTAAGAGCAAGGTGTTCTATGCCAGAGAAGGCTTCGTAGTGGTTGCGCTGTCGTGGATTCTACTTTCACTCGTTGGTGCGATTCCTTTTGTGGCAACCGGTGAGATTCCTTCGTATGTGGATGCGGTATTTGAGACCGTTTCGGGATTTACCACCACAGGAGCAAGTATACTTACCGATGTTGAAGCACTTACCAAGACCACGATGTTCTGGCGATGCTTTACCAACTGGATAGGCGGTATGGGTGTGCTTGTATTCATCATGGCGGTATTGCCTTTGTCGGGAAGCCGTAACATGCATCTTATGAGAGCGGAGAGTACAGGTCCCGAAGTGGGTAAGCTTGTACCCAGAGTTAAGACTACCGCTACCATTCTTTACGGAATTTACTTCGGAATGTCCCTTATTCTTATTACGTGTTTTTTGATTTCGGGACTCCCGCTTTATAATGCGTTAATTCTTTCTTTTTCCACTATGGGAACAGGAGGATTCGCGGATCTAAATAAAAGCTTAGGCGGTTATTCAAGAGCGGCTCAGACTATTTCCATGATTTTCATGATTTTATGCGGTGTTAACTTTAACGCATATTTCTTAATCTTAAGAAGAAAGTTTAAGGACTTTTGGAAACTTGAAGAAGTAAGAGTGTATCTCTTTATCGTATTTTTAAGTGCGGCTGCGATTACAGTTCAGATTCGCGGCGGATTTGACAGCATCGGAGATGCCTTCCATCATGCGCTTTTCCAGGTAGGTTCGATTGTCAGCACCACAGGTTTCTCAACGGTTGACTTTAACGCATGGCCCATGTTATCTAAGGTAATACTTTTATTCCTGATGGTAGTGGGCGGCTGCGCAGGTTCGACATGCGGCGGTATTAAGGTGCCCCGATTCCTGATTCTGCTTCGAAGCCTCGGCCGTGAGCTTTCGCACCTTACTCATCCGAGAAGCGTTAAGAAGGTTAAGTTAAACGGCCAGACGGTTTCTGAGGAAACCGTTTCAAGCGTTATTTCGTTTATGATTGCTTATGTGCTTGTGGTCATGGTCTCCACGTTTATAGTGGCTGCGGACAACATGGATTTTACCTCAAGCTTTTCGGCGGTACTTGCCAATGTGGGCAATATCGGCCCGGGTCTTGGAATTGTGGGACCTACCGGCAACTATTCGACACTTTCCGATTTATCCAAGGTTACATTGATATTTGACATGCTTGCGGGCAGACTTGAAGTCTATCCCATGCTGGTTCTTTTCTACATGGGAACCTGGAGGAAATCTTGATTAAAAAAAAGATTTTATTTAAGTTAATAATCATCGCCGTGGCCGTTATAGAGCTGGTACTTGCCATAACGGTTAAGGGTTTTGCAGACTTTTGGCAGAAGTACATATTCCCAATATGGGGTGCCACTTACGGGCGCGTTACGGGCCTTTTTAAGTTCTCGCTCGGTGAATTGTTTATATATCTTTCCGTGGCCTATGTGCTTTTTACGATTGTCCTTTGGATAGTGACGCTTGTAAACGTTATAAGGCGAAGCGACAAGTTTAAGAAGCTGTGCGGGTTTAACACCAATTTGTTCTTTAACATTATTGCGATAGTAATTCTTTTGCAGGTGCAGAACTGCTTTATGCTGTATAGGGTAACGCCTCTTTTTGAGGATACCGAGGCAAGAAATTATGTCGAGAACAGAGAGGACTTGATAGAGCTTCGCGAAATGCTTGTAAAGCGGGCCAATGAAATGGCCGAGGAATTTGCGCGCGATAAAAACGGTGAGATTATTTTCGATATCGATTACAGGAGCATTTCCATGATAGCCATGGCCAATCTCGGCGAGGCGGCCAAGGTGCGCGTGGAATCGGGCGAGGCGGAGATTCTGGATGGTAAATTGCAGCTATTGGCGGGATATTATTCGACTCCGAAACCGCTTATTAAGTCCGATTTCTTTTGCCAGCAATCGATATGCGGATATTACTTCCCCTTTTCGCTTGAAGCCAATTACAACAAGCTTATGTATGTGACGAACTTCCCGGGCACCATGTGCCATGAGCTCGCGCATTTAAAGGGCTTTATCTTCGAGGATGAGGCCAATTTTATATCCTATCTGGCATGTATTAATTCGGGCAATACCATATTTGAGTACTCTGCAACGCTTGATGCACTTGCGTATGTGAATATTGAGGTAAGAAGAGAACTTGCGGTGGAGCCTGAAGTGAGAAATACGCTTACGCCCATCTCCGATAAGGTCATATTCGACTCAATGTTCATTACGGAAGAAACCCGCGCCGAAGTTGAGAAGGATGCCTGGTTTAAGACGGAAGACGTTAAGCGTTTGTCGGATGAATTTATTGATACCAACCTTACATTAAACGGAGTGGAAGACGGAATACAGTCTTACTCCAGAATGGTTGATTTATTATTAAAATATTACTATGGCGGTAAATAGTTAAAATGGTTAAAGAAGAAATAAGAATAAGACAAATGATACTCCATATCCTTGACTCTACCACAGGTGAGCCGGTGCTTTCGGATGACTGCCTTGAGACGGGGGCGGAGCTTCAGGAATTTATAAAAGAGCACATTGCCAAGATTTTTGCCGGCGATGACTCCAAAAAATGTGAGTTTCACAAGAGCGAGTCGGAAGTGTACTCGCTCCTTAATACGTATGACGATGAGAACTTCGTAGCAATCAGTAAGGATATAGCAAGTTATCTCTACAGCATTATGAATGCCAACATCGACATACCATCGGCGGACCTTTTCGTGGTGCGTTTTACCAGCGATTCGCTTGAATATCTTGCAATACTTAAGATGAATTACAAGGCAATGTATACGCATCGCTCCATACCGGAAAATAACTTCGTACGTAACGAGATATACAGATACAAGGAGCTTCTTCCGGCCGAGAGCCAGAAACTTGCCGAAGCCTGTGTAATAAGACTTAACGACCTTGCTATCTGGTTAGTTGAGAAGAAAGCGGAGATTAACGGCAAGAAAGAAGACTACTTCAGCGAGCTTTTCTTAAAGTGTAAGACCAGGCTCAGTGACAAGAAGAAGCTTAAGATAGTTGAAAAGGCCATAGAGAGCGTTAACTGCGAGGCCTACGACGAACTCGACAGATATGAGCCCAACATGAAGGCTAAGGCCATTATCCACGAGGAACTTGACAAGAACGGCGGTTTCGTGGTGGAAGAATTGGGAGACCTTCTTTTTAAGGACAGGGAAGACCTTCGCACCGCTTATCAGGACAAGATTGAGAAGTATGACCTGGTCAAAGAAGAAATCCTGCCTCAGAGCGAGCGTACCACCAAGCGTTTCGAAAGACAGAGTCTTATGACGGATACAGGTATTGAGATTAAGATCCCCATGGATCAGTACGAGAACGGTAACGTTGAATTTATCACCAACAGCGACGGCTCCATGTCTCTTGTAATTAAAAACATCGGGAAGCTGGATGCCAAATTCTAGGGAATGCCTATGAGCAATATTATCGATTACGTTAAAGAATACGGCGGATACGATTTTGAAAAGCATCGCTTTTGCAAGGAAGATGCGCTTGTACTAAGTCAGTTTTCATATCTGAAATTCGAGGGAATCGTAGACGTGATGAGTAAAGTCCCGATGTCTCTTAAAGACATTGATGCTTTAAAGGTGCGGGACTCGCTTTTTGCCGATTACAGGTATGAAAAGGATAATCGTGCGCTCTATGAAGCCATGGTGTCTTCGGTAAGATTCGCCGAATTAAAGATAGCGATGTATATTAACCGTATCGAGGAGGATACGCAGTTTGCCGCGCTTACTTTTATGCTTCCAGGCAATACTCTTATAGTATTCAGAGGTACGGATGAGACCATTGTGGGATGGCAGGAGGACATGGGTCTTGCCCTTAAGAAGAACATCAAGGGGCAGGATTTAAGCGTTAAGTACTTAAACGACGCCGCCGGCAGTATTTCCGGCAAGTTCATGGTGGCAGGCCATTCAAAGGGCGGTAATCTTGCCATCTTCTCGGCTATGTTTGCAAGCCCCAACATTCAGAAACGAATAAAAAAGATATATTGCTTTGACAGTCCGGGATTTAGGACCAAGTTTCTTAATAAAAGCGGCTATGATGTTATCGAAGACAGAGTGGTTAAGGTAATTCCTAAGTCTTCTTTTGTCGGAATGCTATTTGACGATGGCGGCAAGAGTGTAGTGGTTGAGTCTAAGTCCGTAGGCGTTATCCAGCACAACCCTTATATGTGGGCCATCAAGAACGGCAAGCTTGTCAAGACCAAGCTTTCAAAGGGGCACATGCGGCTGATTGCAACGGTTAACGAGTGGATTCTTTCAAAGGATGAGGAGCAGTTAGAGAAATTTGTATATTATCTTAATATACTTCTTGAGTCATCGGATGCCGACAATACCATAGATTTTTCCAAAGAGTTTATCAAGAATTCCACGCAGGTCATTAAGGCTGCCAAGGGGCTTGATGAGGATACGAAGGACTTTCTTTCGCAGTTCTTGCGTTCATACTTCGAAATTGCGAAGGATATGATTAAAGAAGAGGTCAAGGAACGCACCGGCAGACACAAGAAAGACGCCTAGGGCAATTTTTGCAATGTTTGTAACAATTATGATTAAGGAAAAAGAATGCGTATATTGATATACTGAAGCAAAGATTACGCAAAGGAGTATTTATGAACGAAGTACTTAAGAAAATATCGGATATCGGCATCGTGCCCGTAGTGGTGCTTGATGATGCTAAGGATGCCAAGCCCCTCGCCGAGGCGCTTATTGCCGGCGGACTTCCCTGTGCAGAGGTTACTTTCAGAACTGCGGCAGCGGAAGAGTCCATTAAGATTATGGCTGAGGCGTTTCCCGAAATGCTTGTGGGCGCAGGCACCGTTTTGACTATAGAGCAGGCTGACAGAGCCATTGCTGCGGGAGCCAAGTTTATTGTTTCTCCCGGATTTAATGAAAAGATTGTTAAACATTGTCTTGATAGGGGTGTACCCATGGTGCCCGGTATCAACAATCCTACAGGTATTGAGGCAGCTCTTGAGCTTGGCCTTGATACGGTTAAATTCTTCCCGGCCGAAGCTTCGGGCGGTATTGAGATGATTAAGGCTATGGCAGCACCTTACACTGCCGTTAAGTTTATGCCTACCGGCGGCATCAATGCGAAGAACATCTGCGACTATCTTGCTTTTGACAAGATTATTGCCTGCGGCGGCTCATGGATGGTTAAGAAAGACCTTGTGGCTGCGGGTAAGTTTGATGAGATTCGTGCACTTACCGAGGAAGCCGTAAGACTTATGTTAGGCTTTACTCTTAAGCATGTCGGAATTAACTGTGACGGCGAAGATGAGGCGGTTTCCGTAAGTGATTCTTTTGACAAATTATTCGGATTTACCACCAAGGTCGGCAATTCATCGGTGTTCGCGGGAACTTTTGTGGAGGCTATGAAGTCACAGGGCAGAGGAGTACACGGCCACATTGCCATCGGTACCAATTCGGTGGCTCGCGCAAGACACTACCTTGAGACCGTTAAGGGAGCTAAATTCATTGAAGAATCCGCTTCCTACAAGGGTGATAAGTTAAATGCGATTTATCTTGAGGGTGAAGTAGGCGGATTTGCCGTTCACCTTGTAAATAACAAATAAAGAGGATAAGAGTATGAGTAAAGTTATTACCATGGGTGAGATTATGCTTCGTCTTTCCACCCCCAATTTTGAGAAGTTTATTCAGGCGGATGAATTCGACATCAACTACGGCGGCGGTGAGGCCAATGTTGCGGTTTCACTTGCCAATTACGGCCATGATGCGGAGTTTGTGACAGCCGTTCCCGACAATGAAATCGGTGAATGCGCAGTGGCTGCTTTAAGAAAGTACAATGTCGGCACGAAGAACATCGCGCGTTGCGGCGAGAGACTCGGCATTTATTACCTTGAGAGCGGCTCTTCCGTACGTCCTTCAAAGGTTGTATACGACAGAGCACATTCTTCAATTTCAACCGCTACCGAGAAGGATTTTGATTTTGACAAGATTTTTGAGGGCGCAGACTGGTTCCACTTTACAGGTATTACTCCCGCATTGTCAGATTCTGCGGCAGAGCTTACCAAGCAGGCATTAATTGCGGCCAAGAGACACGGTGTGACCGTATCCGTTGACTTAAACTTCCGTAAGAAATTATGGACTTCTGAGAAGGCACAGAGCGTTATGAAGGGTCTTATGCAGTACGTTGACGTATGTATCGGCAACGAAGAAGATGCAGAACTCGTACTTGGATATAAGCCCGGTAAGACCGACGTTACAAGCGGTGAGCTTGAACTTGCGGGATACAAGTCAATCTTTGAACAGATGGTTGCCGATTACGGATTTAAGTATTGCGTATCCTCTCTTCGTGAGAGTCATTCCGCTTCCGATAACGGCTGGAGCGCTTGCATTTACAATTCCGAGACCAAGGAATTCTATCATTCCAAGAAGTATAACCTTCATCCGATAGTTGACCGTGTTGGAGGAGGAGATTCTTTTGCCGGCGGCGTAATCTGTGGATTGCTTGACGGTAAAGATTTCAAGGCTGCGCTTGAATTCGGTGTTGCGGCTTCAGCTCTTAAGCACACCATTCCCGGTGACTTTAACTTCGCATCACGCAAGGAAGTGGATACTCTTGCGGGCGGCGATGCTTCGGGAAGAGTTCAGAGATAAGATTTTTGTACATAGAAAACGTTTTGGAAAGCCTCCGTTTGGGGGCTTTTTCCGATTGCGGGAAAACCCGTTTTGGTGTATCCTTGACGGGATAGTTTATATGATGTACAATAGAACAGGTGTTTGCAATGTGGATTATTCTTGTACTTATTTACGGTATTTTAAAGGGCATTCGAGATATAGCCAAGAAGAAAGCTCTGACTAAGAGCGGGGTTACCGAGGTGCTCTTTGTATATACGCTTTTGGCCTTTCTTTTTACGGTTCCGACTGTGGGAATATTTAATGGCGCGTCGCTTAGCGTTCCGGGTAAAGAGATGGGGCTCATTGCCTTTAAGTCTTTTATTATCTTTATAGCGTTTCTGTGCAGTTTCTATGCAATTGAGAAGATGCCGGTGTCGCTTTACGGTGTCATCGATTTGTCGCGTATGCTTTTTGCGATGATTCTCGGCGTTTTTGTGCTTAAGGAAGTGCTTAAGGGGACACAGATTGTGGCCTTGATTCTGGTGGCGGGGGGACTCCTCATGCTTAAGTACAAGCCCAAGGCTGTGCGTACCGGAGCGGTGCGGGAAGAGAAGATTTCGACGGTTATATATATCCTGGCTTTTGTGTCGACGTTTCTTAATGCGCTGTCGGGTATGCTTGATAAGATTTTGATGCGTACCGGCAATGTGACGTCGGGGCAGTTACAGTTTTGGTATATGTTGTTTATGGTTATTTACTACGGAATTTTTGTGGTAGTGACCAAGACCCGTATCAACTGGAAGGGAGTGCTCGGCAATCCTTATGTGTGGCTTATTTCCGTTCTTTTTGTAATTGCGGACAGATGCCTCTTTATTGCGAATGGTTACGGCGCATCGAGAGTTACCGTTATGACCCTTCTTAAGCAGGTATGCTGCATTGTGACTATTGCAGGCGGCAGAATTATATTTAAAGAGAAGAATACTTTGCAGCGTTTTATATGCGCGGCGGTTATTATAGCCGGAATTGTTATTTCGGTACTGTAAGGAGTTATGGATTTGTATGAGTATGTATGACAAGCTTAACGAACAGCAGAAGGAAGCGGTTTTTTGCACCGAAGGTCCTCTTTTGATACTGGCGGGTGCGGGCTCGGGCAAGACTTCCGTTTTAACGCACAGAGTGGCTTATCTGATAGATGAAGTGGGTGTTAACCCTTACAATATTCTTGCCATTACCTTCACCAATAAGGCGGCGGGCGAGATGCGCGAGCGTGTCGACAAGATTGTGGGCTTTGGTTCGGAGCAGATTTTTGTGTCGACGTTTCACTCGATGTGTGTACGTATTTTGAGACGCTATATCAACCTTTTGGATTATGATAACAGCTTCACGATTTATGACACCGACGATCAGAAGCAGGTACTCAAGGAAGTATGTAAGAAGCTTCAGATTGATACAAAGGTTATTAAGGAACGCACTATTCAGAATAAGATTTCTTCCTGCAAGGACGAGCTTGTAACGCCCGATGACTTTTATCTTCAGTCTCTCGGCGATGTGCAGCTTCGTAAGATTGCGGACTGCTACAGGGAATATCAGGCTACCCTTAAGAAGAATAACGCTTTGGATTTTGATGACCTTCTTATGAAGACGGTTGAGCTTTTTAAGGCTGAGCCGGATGTGCTTCGCAATTATCAGGACCGTTGGCAGTATATTATGGTGGATGAGTATCAGGATACCAACACCGCTCAGTTTGAACTTATCAGGCTTCTTGCGGGTTCACGCCACAACCTTTGCGTGGTGGGTGATGACGACCAGTCGATTTATAAGTTCAGAGGTGCCAACATTCGCAATATTCTTGACTTTGAACATTTCTATCCCGAGGCCAAGGTGGTTAAGCTTGAACAGAACTACCGCTCGGTTCAGAATATATTGAATGCGGCCAATGCCGTAATCCGCAATAACGCTTCCCGTAAGGACAAGAGCCTTTGGAGTAAGAAAGAAGAGGGTGAACGCATCCACTTCAGACACTTTGATACGGCCAAGGAAGAAGCGGAGTATGTATGCCGCGATATTATTAAGAGTGTTACCGGCGGAGACTGCGGTTACGGTGAGAACGCGGTATTGTATCGTACCAATGCCCAGTCCCGTATGATAGAAGATCAGATGGTAAGAGAGAATCTTCCTTACCGTATTGTGGGCGGCGTAAGCTTCTATGCAAGACGCGAGATTAAGGATTTGCTGGCATATTTAAAGACCGTAGACAATGGTCGAGACGATATAGCATGCAAGCGTATTATCAATGTTCCCAAGCGCGGTATCGGAGCTACATCGATTAATAAGCTCCAGCTTGCGGCGGATGAGAGAGGAGTATCTTTCTTTGACGCAGTACTGCATCCTGAGTGGGCGGATATTAGGGTGGCTGCGGCTGAGAAGCTTTCTTCTTTTGGCAATATGATATTGAGAATGCGTGTTGTCAGTGAGGAGCAGGGTCCGCTTAAATTGCTTAAAGAGATTCTTGATATTACCGACTACATCAATCAGATGGAAGTTGAAACAGAGGAAGAGGCAGAGGACCGTATTGAGAATATCGAGGAATTAATTTCCAAGGTGGCTTCTTACGAGGAAGAGCATGACGAGCCCAATCTTTCGGAACTTTTGGAGGAGATAGCGCTTGTTGCGGATATTGATTCGGTGACCGAAGGCGAAGACCGTACGCTTCTTATGACCATTCACTCGGCGAAGGGTCTTGAGTTTAAGAACGTTTATCTTATAGGCATGGAAGATGGATTGTTCCCAAGTTACATGTCTATATCAGGCGGTGATGCGGAGATTGAAGAAGAGCGTCGATTGGCATATGTAGGTATTACCCGTGCCAAGGAGAAACTTACGATTTCTGCGGCTAAGGCGCGTATGGTGCATGGCGAGACTCAGATGAATCCTTTGAGCCGCTTTGTTAATGAAATACCTAAGTCGCTTTTTGACATTGCACCTGTTAAGCGACAGACTTACGACGGTTATTATGACAGTGATACCTCAGACAGAGGCGGTTACAGACGATATGACAGTTACAGGGATGATGAGCCTGTAAGCTTTTCAAGCTTTAAGAGGACTCCGGATGCTCCGGTTAAGCCTTCTTCCGGCATCAGCCCTTACGCTCGTCCAAGGGCAGTTGCAAGACCTGCGACTACACCCGAAGAGGACAAGCCTTTTGTGGCAAGGCGAGAGAATCTCGGTCTTCTTACCAAGGGCTCCGATTTAACTGCGGGAAGCAGCGGAGGAGCGCTTTCAGTAGGAGACAGGGTACGCCATATAAAGTTTGGCGACGGTACCATCACCAATATTGTCAAAGAGACCAAAGACAATAAGATTACGGTAATATTCGATAATTACGGGCAGAAGATAATGTATCAGGCTTTTGCCAAGCTTACTAAGCTGTAAGCGTTACAGATATTTGAGGGTGATATATGAAAGAGTCCGGGAAATTTGGAATAATGCAGATTGCACCTCTTGCTATCCTTGCAGTTATAAGGATATTTATGAGCGTGATGATAGGAATATGGTATCCTGCGGGGCAGATTTGGGACGATCAGCTGATGGTTTCATACATGAACCTTTCCGCTCATTTTAAAGAGCCGGTTTATTATGCTCTGGTTAAGGATATGGGCTGGCCGGTTATAGTAAGCGTATTTTCGCACACAGGGCTTCCGTATACGGTGTTTACGGCACTTTTGTGGGTTGGTGCCGCAGTAAGTGTGTTGTTCCTTGTTAAGAGGCTGTTTGGAGGCTTAAATTGGGTGGCCGTTACAGGATATGTATATGTTCTTTATATGCCTCAGGCTTTTGATGTATGGAGCGGCACCAGATTTTACAGAAATTCGGTGATAGCGCCGTTCGTAATTATCACTTTCACCTTTATGATTCAGGCGGTATTAAGAGCGAGGGATAAGGGCATATTTAAGGTCTTGACGCTTGTTTTTGCGGGAGTTTTCTTTTCGCTTACCTTTTACCTTAAAGAAGACGGCAAGTGGATTCTTGCATGTCTTTTGGTAGCAACGATAGCGGGTGTAGGCTATGCGATTTTTGGTAAGAAGCTTAACGACAGCGTTTCTTCGGTCATTAAGAATGCGGTGCTGATGCTTTTGCCGCTTATCATATTTGTTGCGGCTGATTTGGGATACAAAGGCCTTAATTACAAGTATTTCGGAGTGTTTGACGTAAATACGAGAATAGAGAGCGAGTTCGGAGCTTTTTGTGAGAAAGTCTATTCTGTAGAGTCACCTAACAGAAATATTCGCGTATGGGCTCCGTATGATGCGATTGAGAAAGTATTCAACGCTTCGGAGACTTTGTCGGAACATAAGAATCTGTTGGACGATATTATGACCACTTACTGGTGCGACAACGACATTGTGGCCAATCCTATTCAGGGCGATCATTTTGCATGGATATTAAGAAACAGCCTTAAGGCGGTCGGAATGTACACGTCGGAGGCTGACGTGAAGGCTTTCTTTGGCCAGGTTAATGAGGAACTTGACGAAGCCTTTAAGAACGGAACTCTTAAGAAGCAGGAAGGTGCCTTGCAGCTTTTTAAGAATACAGGTTCTTTTACGGGTGACGAGGTTAAGAAAGTATTTGAAATTACCAGAGCGGGATTTAAGGGAGCTATTGCCCTTGAAGGTTACATTCCGGGGCTTGGCGAAGTGACTGAGGAAGAGATTTTTGACTTCTGGGATTCAATCGATGAAGCCAAGATTTACACGAATTTAGACTATCTTGATGACTATTCGGGACAGGTTAAGAAGACAGATAAGCTTATTCCTGTAATTAATATATTAATTTTTATATATAAATACATAAATATTGCAATTTGTTTCTTAAGTTGTGGTATTATATTGTTTGAGGCTGTGAAGTTCTTTGTCGGTCTTAAATCTGTGAAGTCTTATATGGTGAAGAATTATAAAATATTCTTCTCTGCGGTGACGGCACTGATGTTTGTGGGGATAGCAATCTGTTATGCTTTTTCTATCAGTTGGTTTTCAACTTTTTTATTTATCGAAAGCGTTAATATGACGATTCTTAACTTCTACAACATAGCGTTACCGGGTATATTGTTATTTGCGTATTTTTTTGCAATGTTTTCTTTGTATCACGAGATTATCCTAATAAGGGGGAGACAGAAGTATGAGTAATAATTTTGTAAGCAAGGTTGTATCGGGTATCAGTAAGAGAGCTAAGCAGCTTGAACTCGAGGAGAAGCTCGACGATCTTAAGGAAATGCTTGCCGACAAGGGACTGTATCCCAAGAAGGAAGAGAAGAAGACCAATCCGCTTGTTATCGTACTCGCTGTTTTGGGAGCTATAGCTTTTATAGCTGCGATTGCTTATGCGGTATATTACTTCTTTATTCCCGAAGATTCCGAGTATTTCGAAGATTTCGATGATGACGATGAGTTCTTCGACGAAGAGGATGATGATTGGGAAGATGACTAAAGCACATTAGTAGATGGGAGTAGGGTGTTGTTTATTGGCGGCACCCTTTTTTTGAATGAAAAAAGGATCTGAATTAGTGGGAGTGGTTAAAAAAGTCACCTTCCCCAATAAAGCAATCGTGGAAACGGAGGAAGGACCCGTTTCCGTGAAAAATGCCCTGCCCGGCGATAAAGTCCGTGTGCGGGTTTTAAAGATGCGCAAAGGTAAGCCTGAGGCAATGCTTCTTGAAACCGTAGAAAAGGCCGAGAACGCTGTGCCTTCGCAGTGTCCGCACTTTGGTATATGCGGCGGTTGCACTTATCTTACAATGAGTTATGACAATGAGCTTAAGCTTAAAGAAACTCAGACCAAGGAGCTTCTTGATAAGGCTATTTCCTACGAATACAAGTGGGAAGGTATAAAGGCAAGTCCCGTATGCGAAGGATACCGCAATAAGATGGAGTTTTCCTTCGGCGACGAATACAAGGACGGTCCGCTTAGTCTTGGCATGCACAAAAGGGGCAGCATGTTTGACGTTGTATATACGGATTCCTGCTACATTGTGGATGAAGACTACAAGGCGATTTTAAAGGCAACAAGAGAGTATTTTCTGAATCTTGGCTTTAAGTTCTATCACAGGATGAATCATACCGGTTACCTACGCCATTTGCTTATCAGAAAGGCTCGTCACACAGGCGAGATAATGGTTGCGCTGGTTACTACTTCCGAGAAGGACTTTGATTTGACCGAGTATAAAGACCTTCTTTTGAATCTAAAGCTTAGCGGGCAGATAGTAAGTATACTTCACACAGTGAACGATTCTCTATCCGATGTGGTACAGAGTGACCGCACCGATATTTTGTACGGAAGAGATTTCATTAACGAGACACTTTTGGGGCTTAAGTTTAAGATAAGCGAGTTTTCTTTTTTCCAGACCAACTCGGCAAGCGCGGAAGTGCTTTATTCTACGGCAAGAGAGTTTATAGGAGATCTTACCGAAGGCGGTAAGCCGGATAAGACAGTATTTGACTTGTACTCCGGCACGGGAACCATTACCCAGCTTATGGCGCCTGTATGCAAGAAGATTATCGGAGTTGAGATAGTAGGAGAAGCTGTTTATGCCGCAAGGGAGAATGCGGCGCTTAACAGTATCGATAATTGCGAGTTTATCTGCGGTGATGTCTTAAAAGTTCTTGATGATATTACAGAGAAGCCTGATTTTATCATCTTAGATCCGCCTAGAGATGGTATTCATCCGAAGGCCATCACCAAGATTCTTAATTACGGCGTGGACAGAATCCTTTATATTTCGTGCAAGGCAACTTCCCTTACAAGGGACCTTGAGGCCATACATGAAGCAGGTTACAGAGTGACTCGCGCCGCCTGCGTGGATCAGTTTCCATGGACGGCCAACATTGAGACTATAGTGTGCCTTGAGAGGCATTGATATTAAAGACAACTGAAGAATGGTACGGGTACAGGGGTGTATCTATGAAAATAATCTTCATCATATATAAGGGGAGAAATAGTGATGAAAAAGTGGAGTACTTGGAAGATTGTTATTTTCATTACCACCTGTGTGTGCCTGAATGTAGGAGGAAAGCTACTATCGGTTAAGTTTGAATTGCCTATCTGGGGCGATTCATTCGGAACCGCGCTTTGTGCCTATGCCCTCGGCCCCGTTTGCGGCGGTATCGTGGGTCTTACCGGAAATCTTGCATATTGTGTCGTAAACAGACTTTCTGCGGCTTATTCGATTACAAGCATAGCACTTGGTGTTATAGTGGGTATCGCGGCCGAAAAGCGGTGGTTCGATCAGTTCTACGGCTTTATGAAAGCTGCTTCTTTTACGGTTCTTACCGCACTTGTGGTATCGGTACCTGTGAATGTAATATTCTCAAACGGGTTTACCGGCAACAAATGGGGTGATGCCGTTATCCATTATCTTGCGGACAAGGAATGTCCGGCTTTCCTGTGTGTAATACTGGGACAGCTCATTATTGAGTTCGCCGATAAGGTTATTACAATTGCGGCAGTTTACATCGCCATATTGATTCGGCGGGCCAAGAAGAACAGCGATAATGACAAAAGAATCAGTCAAGGCAATGCCGCGTCGGCTATCTCTGTTTTAATTATTTCAATCGGACTTGCATTGGCAATACCCTTTAAAGCTCAGGCAAGCACTTATACCGAAATTCCCGATTATAACGATTATGTTCAAAGCGTATATAGCAGTAACAACGGTCTTCCCTGCGGTGAAGCCAACGACATAGCTCAGACCAATGACGGCGTATTGTGGATAGGAACGTACGCAGGATTGTATCGATACAACGGACGCGAATTCAGATGGATTGACAACTACGAATCGGTTAAGAACGTAAACTGCCTCTATGTTGATGAAGAAGGTCGTTTGTGGATTGGAACCAACGATAACGGTTTGTCTATTGTAATTCGTGAAAAGGTTGTAAATGTTCTCGACCAGTCTAACGGGCTTCCGTCCAATTCAGTCAGGAGCATTATCAGAGGAACCGACGGTTATTATTATATCGGCACCTCAAGCAGCATGCAGATTATTGTTATGAATAACGGTCTGAAGGCAGTCAATACGCTGCCGGAAGTAAGTTATGTTGAGAATATTACGGCTGATGAGAAAGACCATGTGGCCGCCGTTACCTCCGACGGTCATTTGTATTTGCTTAAAGGCGGCAATATACTTGCTTTAGCCGAGTCGACAAATTCCGATGAAGTGTTCAACAGCTGTGCTTTTGCACCGGACGGGACACTTATGGTAGGTACTTCGTCTGACACGATATACCGTTACGATGTTTTAGGCGAAAAACTTCAGGCCAAAAACGTTATCAGATGTGAAGACGTAAACAATATCAATGAACTTTATTATATCGGTGACGAAACACTCTTTATTGCTTCCGATACCGGAGTGTCTTATATGGACAGAGCGGGGTATCACAAGCTAAATACCAACGATTTCAACAACTCAATCGACAACATGCTTTGCGATTATCAGGGAAATCTTTGGTTTACTTCTTCAAGACTTGGGTTGTTAAGACTTGCCAAATCGCCTTTTAAAGACGTATACGGCGCAATCGGCATGGACAGACAGGTTGTCAATGCCATAGTTTCGTGGCAGGGGATGTATTACATCGGAACCGATAAAGGTCTTGATGTGGTGGACAAAGCATGTAAGAACGAGATAGAAAACGACTTAACGGAAAAGCTTGCCGGAAAACGCATCAGGTGTATGTATGTAGACGGCAATGACCATCTTTGGGTATGTACTTACGGAAGCGGCCTTATGGAGTTTACGGCAAGCGGAGAAATGTGGACCTACAATGCCGAAAACGGAAGCTTTGGTAACAGGGCAAGAGTAGTGGTAGGTCTTTCGGACGGCACCATCCTTGCGGCAGGCGACACCGGAATCTGTTATATTCGCAATCACAAGATTGAGAAGACCATAGCCAAAGAAGACGGATTGATAAATTCAATGATTCTTACGGTTACCGAGCGCCGCGACGGAACCATCCTTGCGGGTACAGACGGTGACGGAATTGCTGTTTTAAAGGACGGAGAGGTTATAGACATGCTTACCCGCGAAGACGGACTCAGCAGCGGTGTAATTCTTCGTACCGTTAAAGATCCCAAGTCCGAAGGCGTATTCATAGTTACCAGTAACAGCCTTTGTTATCTTGATACCGACGGTAAAATAAGCGTACTCGACAAATTCCCTTATTTTAACAACTACGATATCTGGGCGAAGGACAAAGAAACTTTCTTTGTAATGTCCAGCGCGGGTATTTACGTAGTCGAACGTGATGATCTGGTGGAAGGCGGCGAAATCGCTTGGGAGCTTTTGGATTCAAGAAGAGGCTTAGGCACTTCTCTTACCGCCAATTCATGGAACTACTATAACGGAAACGGAGAACTGTTCCTTCCTTGTGACACGGGCGTTTACGCTATCGACATTGATAAATATAACAGCGATGTCCGCTCGTACAGAATGCAGCTTGCTTCCATCAAGATGGACGGTGTAACGCAGCCCATTGCCAGAATGGGAGCTATTACGGTAGGAGAGGGCGTAGACAGAGTGGAGCTTTCTCCCGAAATATTAAACTACACCATTCAGGAGCCTAACGTAGGCTATTTCCTCGAAGGCTTTGACAAACAATGGACCGTTGTGCCTCAGAACAGCCTTAACAATATTATCTATATTAATCTTCCGGCAGGAAGCTACACTTTCCGTCTGGCAATCTTTGACAGCGCGGGAACGAGAGTCCTGGAGGAACGCAAGTTTGAACTGGTCAAAGAAGGCGAGTTCTATGAGCGGAAAGGCTTTATCAGATACGTGTTCATTGTTTCGGCGCTGTTCCTTATCTGGTGCACATGGCTGATAGTTCAGCGACAGCTTAACAAACAGCAGATTAAGTTAAACATGGCCAACGAAACAGTAATGGCCATAGCTAAGGCAGTCGATGCCAAGGACGTGCGTACCAGCCAGCACTCCATGCGTGTGGCCGAGTATTCCGAGCTTATTGCACGCGAAATGAACTGCTTTAAGTGGTGGAACAGGCGCAAAGAACTTGCCAGCCTTAAAAAGGCCGCGCAGATGCACGACATAGGAAAAATCGGTGTGCCCGACAGCGTGCTTAATAAAGTGGGCCGACTTGATGATGACGAATACGCCAAGATGAAATCCCACGTTGTGGCAGGCGGCGATATACTTAAAGACTTTACCCTTGTGTCACACGTTGTGGACGGAACCAGATACCATCATGAACGCTATGACGGCAAGGGATATCCGGATGGACTTAAGGGTGCGGAAATTCCTCTTTTCGGACGTATAATAAGCGTTGCTGATGCTTTTGACGCCATGACTTCAAACCGTGTATACCGCAATCATATGGATACGGATTATGTCATGAACGAAATGAAGCGAGGCCGCGGTACCCAGTTTGATCCCGAGGCTTTGGACGCTTTCCTAAGGCTTGTTGATAAAGGAGTCATCGACCTTGACAAGATATATGCTCAGAAGAGCGAAGAAATCAAGAATTCGCAGGAACAATCCGAAGAGCTTGCACGTCGCGTAGCGGAAGACAAGAAGATTCAGGAAGCAGAGATGAAAAAGAAAGACTCATCATCCGAAGAGAAAGGAGATAAAGCATGAAGCGCATATATATCGCAACAGCAGTGACATGCTCGATTATACTGGCATTGCTTATTGTTTTATTCCGGTTCCTTAATCTGACGGAGGAAAGAGAAACGCTTAAGGTAGGCTTCGTCTATGACAATGACGAAAGCACATCCTACACATACAATTTCTCACTTGCCAAGGATGCTTTGGAGAAGAAGTACGGGGCGAGAGTAGAAATTGAAACCTGCAGTAATGTACTTGACGATGAGATGGAAGAACCCTTAAGAACACTGGCAGAAGACGGTTGCGACATCATTTTCTTTAGCGGATACAGCGAACTTGTTAAGGAGCTTGCGCCGGATTACCCGAATGTTCAGTTCTGCCAGACTTCTTACATGGATATGGCGAATCAGACGGTACCTGCCAATTACCATACATTTAAGGGTGAAGCATATCAGGGAAGGTATGTAAGCGGAATCGTTGCCGGTTTAAAAATCAAGCAGATGATTGCGGAAGGTTCTATTACCGAAGACGAAGCGATAGTGGGCTTTGTTGCTGCGTTTCCCACTTCGGAATTAATATCCGGCTATACGGCATTTTTGCTCGGCGTGCGTTCACAGGTGCCGCAGGCTGTAATGCGTGTCATCTATACGGAAACATGGAGCAGTTACGCGGAGGAGAAAAAAGCGACCGAGCGGCTTATAGATGAAGGCTGTGTAATTATCACGCAGCACACCGATACCATCGCTCCCGCTGTTGCATGTGAAGAGGCTTCAGAAAAGAAAGAAGTTTATTTTATCAGCTACAACAACAGCATGTCGGAAGTAGCGCCCTGTACATCAATTGTAACCTCAAGAATCTGCTGGGAGCCTTATGTTCTTGGCGCAGTGGATGCTATGTTTAAGAACAAAAAAATAGAATCGGCTATAAGCGGGAATGTCCGTGGAACAGACGCATTTGCCGGTTTTGAGAGCGGCTGGGTGGAAATGCTTGACTTAAACCTTCAGATAGCGGCGCCGGGAACCGAAGAAGCCGTAAATGCGGCGATAGAGCGTTTTAAACAGGCTAAGCACGGAAAAGTGGACTTTGTCTATAAGGGAGATTACGAAGGCACTAACTACTTAGATCCGTCCGACACAATAGAATTAAGTCGCGGCTATGTGGAGAATGAGAACACATCCTACCCAACGTTTGGCTATGTCCTTAAAGATATAATCACCATAGAAGAATAAGTTAAGAAGGCGCTCCGTACGGTTGTATGGGGCGCTTCTTTATTTCAAAAGAATGACATAACTCAAGAGATTTATGATAAAATAAACAGAAACGTATCGTTAGTTGAGAATGAGGGGGCTTATGGATTACAGTACCAAAATTTCTGAAAGAATGTGGAATCAGCCCGACAAGGGTGAACTTGAAGCGGAGCGCGAGAACACATTTATCGATGACATCGTGCAGAAAGCACATATAGAGAAAGAACTTTTATCTAATCTTGACGGTATAGAAACGGTCTTTGACGGCGGCGCGGGTTGCGGTCGATTCTCGATACTTCTTGCCAAGCAGGGTCTTAAGGTTACGCACTTTGATATCTCAAAGCCGATGATTGACAAAGCACATGAACTGGCGGCAAGAGAAGGCGTTCTTGATAACATTACATTCGTGCAGGGAGCATTGGAAGATTTATCTGCGTACGCGGACCGTTCTTTTGACCTTGTCATATCTTTTGATTCGCCCATTTCCTACACTTATCCGAACCAGGAGAAGACTATAAGCGAGCTTGTGCGTATCGCCCGTAAGCGCATTATGATAAGCGTTTCAAGCAGGCTGGGTGCACTTCCTTATGCTGCCAATCCTATCCAGAAGAATCAGTTTATCCTTGATAAAAACAGCAAAGACGGATGGGTACAGTGGTGCTTAAGTAACAGGGAGAGGGCTGTCTCGGAGTTTTCTTTTTCCAAAGAATACACCATGAAGACATATGAAACCGGATTGTTTGAAGACGTCGAAGCGGTTAAGAAGGCCTACGAAAGAGGCGAAGCGCCCTGGTGTATTTCGTACCATTTCATGCCCGAGGAACTTAAAGGCATCTTGGAGAAAAACGGTGTTAAGAACGTAGAACTTGCGGGGCCGGGTGCTTTTGCAAGGACACTTCCCAACGAAATACTTGTAAAGATTGTGAATGACCCTAAGCAAAAGAAAGACTTCCTTGAATTCTGCCACATGTACGATAGCAACCCTTACGTATGCGGCATGGGCAAGGATAATTTGTTCGCCAAAGGAGAAATATGACATGATGATGTCATGTTAACCTTGCTACTATAAAGTCAAATCATATTTAACAATAGGAGGAGACTGTTTTATGAAATATATAAGAGTTACAAAGGATAATCTTGACAGCGAGCACATATGCTGCGCCATAGCCAATAACAAAGACGTGCAAGTATCGTCTAAAAAAGCGTGGCTGGCCGATCGATTCGATGAAGGACTGGTGTTTCTTAAAAGTGTGGAGCGTGGAAAGTGTTTCGTAGAGTACATTCCTGCAGAATATGCCTGGGTTCCGATTGAGGCTTCGGGCTATATGTACATCGATTGCTTGTGGGTGTCGGGGTCCTTTAAGGGGCATGGATATTCAACGGACTTGTTGAATGCATGCATAGAGGATAGCAAGGCGAAAGGCAAGAAGGGCCTGTGCATATTATGTGCGGATGAGAAGATGCCTTTCCTTGCAGACCCTAAGTTCTTAAAGTACAAGGGATTTGAAAAGTGCGATGCGTCGGATAACGGCATAGGGCTTTGGTATCTTTCTTTGGCGGATGATGCAGAGGCACCTAAGTTCAAAGAATGTGCCAGACACCCGCATACGGATGAAAAGGGCTATGTGCTCTATTACACAAGCCAGTGCCCGTTTAATGCCAAGTATGTGCCGATAGTGGAGAAGACGGCGGCGGATAACGGTATTCCTTTTAAGGCGATACATTTAGAGAGCAGGGAGGCGGCTCAGAATGCGCCCACACCTGTTACCAATTACGCTTTGTTCCATGACGGGGCGTATGTTACCAATGAACAAATGAATGATACCAAGTTCCTGAAACTGGCTCGCGGTTAGTGCCGCCGGTTGAGGAAAGATAGGGGGATTTATGGCTAAGGTTATTTTTGTGTCGGGTCCTTGCGGAACCGGCAAGTCTACATTTGCAGATGCTTATGCAAGACATATGGTTGATGAAAACGGAAAGACTGTGTATGTCATCCACGGGGATGATTTTCATGCAGGATTTGTGGAGCCTGAAGACAAGGGAGATTTCTTTGTGGACGGAGAAGCATCCGATAAGGTGCTTTGGGAGGACATTCTTAAGTTTAACTGGGACTGCATGATGGATACGGCGAACAGAGTGCTTAAGGAGGGAATTGATGTTGTAATCGACTACATTATTGAGGACGAAATGCCCAGGGTTAAGAAGCTTGCGGCGGATAATAATGCTGAGTTTTATTATATAGTACTTACGGCCTCCGAGGAAGAAATAGAGAGACGTATTCGTTACCGTGGCGACACCGACATGATTGAGCGCGCCAAGTTCTTAAAAAGAAAGCTTGACGCAATGCCCGAGAATGCGGGACATCTTTATGACAACACCAGAAAGTCGGCAGAGATTTCCGTATGCGAAATTAAGTTAGAAGACTATAAAATGTAGTCATTTAGGCTACAGGGGGTATTCATGACAACATATTATGATGACGGAACTATAAAGGTTCGCAGCATGGTGGATACGGATGCGAAGGTTATATATGATACGTATTTGTCATACGGCTGGCATCCGTCCATTGAAACATATGAAACATATTTAAAGGAGCAGGAAGCAGGAGAGAGACTTGTGTTTATTGCTGAGTACGAGGGCGCGGTGAAGGGACTTTGCACACTTGTGCTCAATCCTTCCGAAGGACCGTGGGGCGGGCAGAAGATTCCCGAGATTGTGGACTTGTGCGTGTTTTTTGACATCCACGGTAAGGGTATCGGCAATAAGCTTTTGGACGTAGCCGAAGCGGAGGCTGCCAAGCTTTGTGATATGGTATTCCTGGCTGTGGGTGTTCACTCAGGCTATGGTCCTGCGCAGCGCATCTATGTTAAGCGTGGCTATAACTTTGATGGCAGTGGCGTATGGTATCAGAACAAGCAGCTTGAGCAGTATGCGCCGTGCGTTAACGACGATGATTTGCTGCTGTTTATGAGTAAGAAACTAAAGTAGGAAATGGGGGTTTTTATGGGTACGGTTATCAAAAGAAAATCGGTGGGAACAGGCTTTTCAATGTGTGTTCAGCCTGCATTTATCATTGGCACCAACAATGAGAACGGTACGCCTAATTTTGCACCTATCACATGGGTGAGTGCGACATGTGAGAAAGGCTCTGATTATTTCATAGTTATCAGCATGTTCGGAACCAAACGTACTAAGACTAACGTAATACAGGACAAGAGGCTTAGTGTTAACCTCGTAAGCACGGATATGCTTCCTCTAATGGATTATTTCGGCACACATCATGCCAAAGACGGTGAGAAAGCCGGCGTTGAGTATGCGGCAAGTCGAGGGGAAGTTGTTGACGTTCCCACACTTGATGCAAGTCCATGGGTGTATGAATGTGAGGTGGAAAAGTCCACAGAGATTGGCGAGTCTACCACTTTCTTTTGCCGTATTAAGAATATACAGATTGATGAAAGAGTCAACTGTAAGGACACTTTCGATGTTGACCTTACCAAGTTCAATCCTGTAATTTATTCGGGCAATTATCACAGTCTGGGCCAGAGGTTGGGCGAGATTGGAGACTTCGCGCCAAAGGCTTGAACTCACAGTTCATTTTGCCAAAATAATCAAAGTGGTAGAGTAGTGTGTAACACTTGAATAAGGGGGCATATTTTTGAGAGATTATAGTTTACAGCATAAGAAAGCTTGGGAGTACAACGCCTACGACTTTTGGGTGGCAACGTCGGGAACGCCCGAGGAACGAGCTGCCAAGGATAAAGAAAATCCGCTTAAGATGCTTAAGTGGCATGCGCAGTACTTTGATAGCTTTAAAGGCGTGAAGGTAGCCAATATCTGCGGCTCCTGTGGCAAGAAAGCGGTTCCGCTGGCACTACTTGGCGCGGATGTTACGGTGTTCGATATTTCGGAAGACAATAAGCGATATGCTATGGAGACTGCGGAGGCGGCCGGCGCGCACATAGGTTATGAGGTGTGCGATGTACTGGATATTGACTTAAGCAAGTATGGTGAGTACTTTGACGTAGTCTTTATGGAGGGCGGAATACTTCATTATTTCCACGACATAGACGAGTTCATGGGGAAGATGTATGAGCTTCTTAAGAAGGGTGGCAAGATTATCTGCAGCGACTTCCATCCTTTCACGAAGGTTATGGATACGCTTGGACTTGAGCAACCCACAATGAGCTATTTCTCCACCGAGGTATTTGAGGGCGAGATGGCTCACGCAAGGTTCTTTAACGAAGAGGAGCGTAAGAAGGTTCCGAAGTGCAAGTATAGAAAGTATACGATTAGCGAGATTATCAATGCCATTATAAGGACAGGCTTCACGCTGGAGCGCTTTGACGAGAAGCCGTCGTGGAACAATCCTAATCTCCCCGGAGAGTTCGCAGCTATAGGAATTAAATAAGGAATTTTGGAAAACCGTGTATCTGACGCAAAAGGTGCACGGTTTTATAATGTTTTAACAAATACCTATTGACATAGTAGGTATATACGTGTGATAATACCTAGCGGAAAGGTAGGTAAATTAGAACAAATGAGTAAGATGATATATATGGACAATGCAGCCACCACGAAGGTAGCTCCTGAAGTATTTGAAGCGATGCTTCCTTTCTTTTGCGAAGAATACGGTAATCCTTCAAGTGCCTACGCATTCTCGGGTAAGATTGCAGGGAAGGTAACGGAGGCGAGAGCAAGCATAGCTAAGTCTATCGGTGCTACGGAGAAAGAAATTTTCTTTACAGGCGGCGGCAGTGAGTCCGACAACTGGGCTATTAAAGGCGTGGCTGATGCGTTTAAAGATAAAGGCAATCACATAATCACCACGAAGATTGAGCATCATGCAGTGCTTCACACTTGTGAGTTCCTTGAGAAGCACGGCTATGAGGTAACATATCTTCCTGTTGATGAATATGGACTTGTGGACCTTGAAGAGCTTAAGAAGGCGATTAGACCCACCACTATTCTTATTAGCATAATGTACGCCAATAACGAAATCGGTACAATCGAGCCAATCGCGGAGATAGGCAAGATTGCGCATGAACACGGCATATATTTCCACACCGATGCGGTTCAGGCTTTCGCACACGAGCACATCGATGTTAATGCAATGAACATAGACCTTCTTTCGGCAAGCGCCCATAAGATTAACGGTCCCAAGGGTGTGGGTCTTATGTACATCCGCAAGGGCACCAAGCTTTCCAACCTCATCCATGGCGGTGCGCAGGAGAGCGGCAGAAGAGCAGGTACCACCAATGCGGCAGGCATTATCGGTTTTGCCAAGGCCACAGAGCTTGCTACGGCCAAGATTGATAAGGCCAATGCTTATCAGGCGGCTTTAAGGGACAAGCTTATCAAGCGCGTTCTTGAAGAGATTCCCTACACTAGAGTCAACGGACACCTCACCAATCGTCTTTCCAATAATGCGAACTTCTGCTTCAGATTTGTGGAGGGTGAGTCGCTCCTTATTTTGCTTGATCAGGCGGGAATCTGCGCGTCATCGGGTTCCGCTTGCACATCGGGCAGCTTAGACCCCTCACATGTGCTTCTTGCAATAGGACTTCCTCACGAGATAGCCCACGGCTCCGTTAGGCTTACGATTTCCGAGGAAACCACCGAGGAAGATATTGATTACGCAGTAGAGAGTTTAAAGAAAATTATCGAGAGGCTTCGCAGCATGTCTCCCTTATACGAAGATTTTGTTAAGAAGAATAAGGAGGCTTAAATGAGTCAGGTAACAGAATACAGCAGCAAAGTAATGGACCACTTTTCCAATCCGAGAAACGTGGGTGAAATAGAGAATGCGTCAGGCGTAGGTACCGTTGGAAACGCCAAGTGCGGCGACATCATGCGCATGTACCTTGACATAAGTGACGACGGAATCGTAAGAGACGCCAAGTTTAAGACCTTCGGCTGCGGCGCCGCAATCGCCACAAGCTCCATGGCAACAGAACTTGTCAAAGGAAAGACTGTGGAAGAAGCCCTCAAGGTCACCAACAAAGCGGTTATGGAAGCCCTCGACGGCCTTCCGCCCGTTAAGGTGCACTGTTCACTTCTTGCCGAGCAGGCTATTCATTCGGCGCTTTGGGATTATGCAGAGAAACACGGAATTACGATAGAAGGCCTTAAAAAGCCCGTCAACGACATAGACGAGACGGAAGAGTTCTATCAGATGCAGGGAGAATAACCGGAGGTTACTGATGATATCGACAAGAGGTCGTTACGCACTACGCGTAATGATAGACATCGCGACCAATCAGGGGGACGGCTACGTTCCCATGAAAGACGTAGCTTTAAGACAGGGGCTTTCGCTTAAGTATCTTGAGCAGATTCTGCCACCGCTTACCAAGCACGGGCTTCTCATAGGCATACAGGGCAAAGGCGGCGGCTATCGCCTCACAAGAGAGCCCAAGGATTACCATATGAGCGAAGTCTTGAACCTTACCGAGAAAGACCTTGCTCCCGTAGGCTGCCTCAAAGAAGGCGCACCCGCCTGCGAAAGAAAGGGAGCCTGCAAAACCATCGCATTCTGGGAAGGCATGGACAAGGTGATTAAGGACTATCTTGAGTCCTACACCCTGGCGGATTTTTTGTAAGAAAGGCGAGCCAAGCTTCGTCTGTGTTAGTTTGGAGTTTTATATGGCAAGAGTAATAGTTGGTATGTCCGGCGGCGTAGACAGCGCGGTAACGGCTTATCTTTTAAAGCGCGCAGGCTACGATGTGGTCGGTACCACTCTGCGCATATGGGAATCGGCAGAAGGTCAGGAAAGCCGATGTTGTGAAATAGACGATGCCAGGCACACAGCATGGAAACTTGGAATTCAGTATTATGCGCTGAATTCCATTTCTGACTTTGAGAAACACGTCACTGAGCCTTTTATGGACTGTTATATTGCAGGTAAGACTCCCAATCCGTGTGTGTTCTGTAACAGGCATGTTAAGTGGGAGAAGATGCTTTATTTTGCAGGTGTTATGGGTGCCGATTACATTGCGACGGGACATTACGCTTATGTAATCAAGCTTCCTAACGGCCGATATACTGTCAAGAAAGCGTTATATGCCGAGAAAGACCAGACCTACATGCTATATAGATTATCGCAGGAACAGCTTGCGAAGACTCTAATGCCACTTGGCGACTATACCAAGGAGCAGGTTCGTAAGCTTGCAAGGGAAGCCGATTTAACGGTAGCTGAGAAAGCAGACTCGCAAGAGATATGCTTTGTAACTGACGGCAATTACGCTGACTTTATCAGGGATAATGCCAAGGCACCTATTCCCGGCGAAGGCAATTTTGTAAGCGAAGACGGAGAGATTCTCGGTAAGCACAAAGGCATAATTCATTACACAGTAGGCCAGAGAAAAGGCTTAGGCCTGCCCCTTGGCTACCCGGCATACGTTAAGGGAATTCATCCCGACACCAATGAGGTCGTGATATCAACAGAGGATTCTTTGTACAGTCGCGAGATAATCTGCAATGACTTAAATTTCTTAAGCATTGAAGGCCTGAAGCCCGGCGAGAAACTTAGCTGTGTTGTTAAGATTCGCTACCACCATCAAGGTGCACCCGCGACAATAGAAATGATTGATGATAAACGCTTGAAAGTTACGTTTGAAACTTCGGTCAGAGCCGCAACTCCCGGTCAGTCCGCGGTATTCTATAGTGATGAAGACTACGTAATAGGCGGAGGTGTCATTGACGAAATTGTATAAGAATATTCGAGCCGTATATTTTGGTATAAAACCATAAATAAACGGCTCATTTTTCGTATATATACCATGAGCTTGAAGACAACTTATGATAGAATCAAGTTAAGTTAAGCGCCATGGGAGGAAAACATGAAGGCAAGCACAGACAGAAGATTAACAAAGCTTACGAATATTTTGTGGGTAATACTCGGCGTCGCGCTGATTCTTTTGGGACTTTTGGGCGTTGTCCCTTCTTTTTACAAGAGCGCGTATCAGCATAACATATACGACAGAAATCAAGTCGAGAGAATAACCGGTATGAGCTTTACGGAAAAAGAAAAAGATTTCTTCGGAATGAAATGCACCGAGTTAGTTAAGAAGGACCGAACGGATACATATTTTAACGGCTTGACTTATTATCTTTTTCCGAACACCAAGAGCGCGCAACTTGCGCTTAAGACCATTGCAACCAACGGATACTTCTGTGACGGGAGTATTGTGACAACGGATGATTCGGTAGAAGGATATGTATACGGAGTATGTGACGCAGACATACAGGAGTACTGGTACAGAAGCGGCAACCTTATAGTGGTGGCCGAGGCAGTATACAGCGCATGGGGAACGCCGGAAGATATTGAAGAATACGAAGAAGAGTCGCAAAAAGAACATGACGCTTTAGAATACTACAAAGAATGGCTTCCCACAGTTTTTAACGCTGACAAATAGCGTAAGGCTCCTTTAAATTATTAAAACTTTAAATTAGGTGACACAAAGGTAAATATTGTGCTATAATCCCTAATGGAAAAATTTTTGAAATTAACATAAAGGAGTACCATTATGAATCTTTCACCACTTCAGAAGGCGAGATACGAGTACGCTCCCAAGCTTCCCGGAATGCTTAGAGGCGGTATCTCAGAGATCACCGTTAAAGACGGCGCAGCTACCGAAAGCGTAGCAGATCAGGCTAAGATTAAGGCTTTATTCCCTAACACTTACGGTAAGAATGAAATTACTTTTACAAAGGGTAAGAACAACTCCGCTGCCAAGAAGCAGGTTGTAGGTGTTATCCTCTCCGGCGGACAGGCACCCGGCGGACACAACGTTGTATGCGGTCTTTACGATGCATTAAAGGCTACCGACAAGAACAACGTATTGTTAGGCTTCAAGGGCGGCCCCAGCGGACTTATCGATGACGATTTCATCGAGTTCACCGACGCATACATCAATGAATACAGAAACACCGGCGGTTTCGATATCATCGGTTCCGGCCGTACCAAGCTTGAGACTGAAGACCAGTTCAAGATTGTTACAGAAGTTGCCAAGAAGCACGGCCTTACCGCTATCGTAATCATCGGCGGCGACGACTCCAACACCAACGCTGCAGTACTTGCTGAGTACATGGCTGCTCACAACACAGGCGTTCAGGTAATCGGTTGCCCCAAGACCATCGACGGTGACTTAAAGAACGAAGATATCGAAGCATCTTTCGGTTTCGATACCGCTACCAAGACATACTCCGAGTTAATCGGTAACATTGAAAGAGACGCTAACTCAGCTAAGAAGTACTGGCACTTCATCAAGGTTATGGGCCGCAGCGCTTCTCACGTAGCACTTGAGTGCGCACTTGAGACCCAGCCCAACATCTGCCTTATCGGTGAAGAAGTAGCTGCCAAGAAAATGTCTCTTGCATCCATCACCAACTACATTGCAGATGCAGTAGAGAAGAGAGGCAACAACGGCGAGAACTTCGGTGTAGCTATTATCCCCGAAGGTATCGTAGAGTTCGTTCCCGAGTTCTCCAAGCTTATCGCTGAGATTAACGAACTCCTTGCAGGCAAGAAGACCGAAGAATTCAACGCACTTCCCGACTGGAATGCTAAGTACGAATTCATCAAGAAGGGTCTTTCCGCAGAGTCCTTCAAGGTATTTGACATTCTTCCTCAGTTTGTTCAGCAGCAGCTCTTCCTTGAGAGAGATCCTCACGGTAACGTACAGGTTTCGCTTATCGAGTCAGAGAAGCTCTTCTCCGAAATGGTTAAGGCTGAACTTGCTAAGAGAAAAGCAGCAGGCACCTACAAGGGTAAGTTCGGTGCATTACATCACTTCTTCGGTTACGAAGGACGTTGCGCATTCCCTTCAAACTTCGATGCTGACTACTGCTACTCACTTGGTTACAACGCATTCATGCTTATCCAGTATGGTTATACCGGATACCTTTCAAAGGTTTCTAACCTTTCTAAGCCCGCTGAAGAGTGGGTTGCAGGCGGTATGCCCATCACCAAGATGATGAACATGGAAAGAAGAAACGGTGAAGACAAGCCCGTTATCAGAAAGGCTCTTGTAGAGCTTGACGGCGCACCTTTTAAGTACTTCGCAGCTCACAGAGATGAGTGGGCAGTTAAGACTTCCTTCACCTATCCCGGTGCTATCCAGTACTTCGGACCTTCAGAAGTATGTGACCTTACCACCAGAACTCTTGCTCTTGAAAAAGGCATGATGAAATAATCATAATTCAATATGATTTTAAAGCCCGGAGGCGTATATGCTTCCGGGCTTTTATGATATAATCGTCAAAGAAGGAGACTATTTCTATGAAATCCGGCAATCGCAAGACACTGATATGCATATTGCTAGTTATAGCCGCGCTGTTTATTGCATTTTACGTATTTCCGAGGCTGTTAAACGGTAACGGTTATGCGGGCGTAGACAATCCTGTAGTGACTACTTCAGCGACTGCGGAAGAAGAGTCAGAGCTTGTTCTTTTGACATCAACGGAGAGTTCGACGGAGGCATTGATTGAGACTTCAACAGAGACGACGGTTGAAACTTCCTCAGAAATATCCACAGAGCCTGAGGAAGAAGAGACCGTTGAGTATAGATTTCGATCCAAGAAGCTTCTTAATCAGCACTATGATAAGCACGGTATAGAGATGGGCTTTGAAAGCGCCGCAGATTATGAGAAAGCAGCTTCAGCAGTAGTCAACAACCCCGATGCTTTACACAAGACTGAGAAGGAAGATGGGGACGATGTCTACTACCTAAAGGCCACCAACGAATTCGTGATAGTCTCGAAGGACGGATACATAAGAACTTACTTTAACCCGAGAGACGGAATTGACTATTTCAACAGACAGTAGAATACACAGAACAAAAATGCCGGATGCATCAACGCACCCGGCATTACTTATGTCTGAATATTTATCTCTTGTATCCTTCAGCCTCATAAGACTGTTTTTTGTGCTCGTACATGACATCGTCGGCCTGCTTGATATACTCGGCAAGGGTAAGAGAGGACTTGGGGTCTGTCATAATATAACCGCAGCTTGCGCTTAAATCGAAAGGAAGACTCATACGCTTAACCTGCTTCTTAATGCCTTCTTCCATGTGGGATACCAGGTCAATAACCTGTTCTTCATTGTCACACTCACCGATAATCAGATACTCGTCACCGCCGTAACGGATAGCTATCCATTCTTCAGGAGCCTGCTGTAAGATAGCATTGGCTATTGTACGGATGGCAAGGTCACCCTGCAAGTGTCCGAAGTTATCGTTAATGCGCTTCATACGGTTAATGTCCACAAATACTACCGCAAGAGACTTGTTCTTGGCATGAGCGTCCTTGAACATGGGAATCGCGAGGGTCTCGTAACCGAAACGGTTGTAAAGTCCTGTAAGAGAGTCTCTGGTATAAAGCTCCATGAGCTTCTGGTTAAGATACTCAAGGCGCATATTCTGACGGAACTTTTCAAGTGCATCTCTGAAGGAACGTCTGTAGACTTCAAGCGTAAAGTCTTCGATGCGGGAGATACAGTTTTCGATTATAAAGTAGCCATAGAGTATCTCGTCGCTATGAATTGCAACATAAAAGAAATTGCGAAGCTTATCCGATTCCTGGTATCCCGGCACCAAATCGTTGCGATAGAAGTCCTCCATCTTAAGGTCGACTCCGTCATAAATGGCAACTACAGGCTTTAAATGATCACTAAACTTCCCTCTGGTAAGGGATACCTCATCATTGTAGATAGAAGCGGCATAGCTACCCTCGCCAAGCACCGCGAAAGTATCACCTTCCACAAAGTTATCGGCAAGATAAAAGCCTGTCATGGTACGACCGATAGCTGTGGCATGAGCACAGGAGAAGAGCGCATTCTCCATATTGGTAAGGTGACTGTCGAAGAATACCTTCTCAGTACGGGCAAAATAATTCTTTCGGCAAGCATTGTCGCGCTCAAGTCTGCTGTTACGTGAATCAAGACATCCGCAGCTTTCGCCGGGAAGAAATCTTGATGCTATAAGTCTTTCGGTAGGAGCGGTAGAGTGCTCCTCAATCTTTTTAAATATAATCTCGGCACAGGCCTCGCCTTGAGCAAAGTAATCCTGTACAACGGTAGAAATCGAAGGATAAAAAGTCTTGCCGTCCCTAATACCGTCAAAGCCGGTTACCAGAACATCGCCGGGAACATTGATGCCTAGATTTTCAAGCTCCGAGCAGGCAGCAAGAGCAATATAGTCATTGGCACATACGAAAGCATCGGGAAGACTGTCCTTAGTACTGTAGAACTCGTCAATGGTCTCAACCGTGCGGTCCGTTGCCCAATTGGTGTAATGAATGGTCTTAACCTTGGCACCGACTTCTTCAAGAGCTTCAGAAAGCGCACTGAGCCTTGATTCGGAATCGGAATTGCCTTCATTACCGGCAAGATATACGACGTCACGCACCTTGTGAGTATATACTAAGTGCTGGCTTAACTCGCGCATTCCGATATAGCTGTTGACGTTGACAAAAGAAGCTCCCGGGAAATGAATTCCGAGACTGACAACGGGAACGTGAGCGCTGACTGCACGTCTTACGATATCTTCAGCGGCTGCTGTATTATTAAGACCGTTGGAAAAAACGATGGCTCCGTCGAACTTATCAATGTCGACGATGTCAAAGACTTTGTTCTCAGCCTCTTCATCGCCCTTGTTCATTGAGTAGAAGCCATAGGATAAGAAAGTGAAAAGATCGGTGCCTTTATCGGCAAGATAGTATTCAATGCCTCGTATAAACAAGGCTACATTGTCTGCACCCCAACCGTTTGCATAAATCGCAATTTTCTTCTTCAAGCAATTGCCTCCTCTTATGTAACTCTCCCAATTCCATACTACCACGAATTGTTTCAAATTGCATCAAAATCAATTACAATTTGTTAATTGCACGCTGGTAAAATGTTACATGGATTTTTATGATTTTACTTACGGATACATGGATTATCCGAATATGGGAGCATTGTATGGGCAAATACAAAAGTAAAATGATACGCAACACTATAGCCAACGTGGTAGTGGCCTTCATAACGATAATCATTTTTCAGGCAGTATGCTATATGTCATATAAGCTGGGGCTTGAAAGAGGCGTCGACGTAGTGGCTTTTCTTCCTATAGCTATCTTTTTCTTTATACTGCTGTTTCTTTATATTTTCTCGCAGTTAAGAGCGAGAAAAATTAGAAAATCGATGTCGGACTATTACTCTATTGTGGACGGACTGACCGACGAATACGACATCATTTTCCTTATCAACATCGATGAAGATACGGCAGAACTTTTGAAAGCTCCCAAAGAAATGATGGAGGCCTATTCCAAGGCCAAAGGAAAGGGCGCGGTAGCCACAAGAGACTTATTCTACAACAATCTATTAAGCGATGACAGCAGAGAATATGCGGCGCCGTTACTTGAATCCGAGACAATCATCAAGGAACTTGAGCAAAAGAAATCCTACTACATCACATACAATCTTCAGTCGGGTAATGCAAAGCGACACTGCGAAGCCAAACTTATGCGAATGGGCGATTTTAAGAAGGACCACCGTCTGATTTTCGCATCAAGAAGCATTGAGCGTCAGGACAAAGGTGAGGTGGCTTTCAGACAGCATCTTGAGGACGCCGTATCCATAAGAACCGAAGCATTACAGGAAAAGAACAAGCGATTAAACAGATTAAATGAAGACATCATTGCTTTCCTGGGTAACATAGTAGAAGCAAGAGATATAGAGAGCGGTGAACACGTAAGACGTGTTAAAGGCTTTACCCACATCATCGCAGAAGAAGTAATGAAGAACTACCCCGAGTATGGTCTTACACCCAATAAGGTAGACCTCATCACCTCGGCAAGTGCCCTTCATGACCTTGGTAAGATATCGATTCCCGACGCTATACTGCTTAAGCCCGGCAAGCTTACACCCGATGAGTTTGAAACCATGAAGAGTCACAGCGAAAGAGGCTGTGAGATTCTTAAACTTGCACCCCTTGACTGGAGTGCCGAGTATTTGCAGACAAGCCTTGATATCTGTAAGTACCATCATGAAAAGTATGACGGCAAGGGCTATCCCGAAGGTCTTAAGGGTGATGAGATACCTATAAGTGCGCAGATTGTATCGATAGTAGACTGCTTCGATGCACTTATCAACAAGCGATGCTACAAGGATGCTTTTGATTTTGACGATGCTTTTGACATGATAATAAGGGGCGAATGCGGAGCATTCTCCCCCAAGATTCTTGACTGCTTTAAAAAGGCCAAAGAAAGACTCAGAAACCACATAGAGAACAAAGAAATTGAATACGACGAGCCTTTCGTAATGCGTAACGAAGACAGCGATCTAAGCGGCATTAACATTCTTCTTGTTGAGGATGATGATGTATCAAGAAGCGTCGGCGCAGATATATTAAGAGAGGCGGGAGCGTGGATTACGGAAGCCGGCAGCGGCGAGGAAGCTCTCGATATCATTAAGAACGTGGACGATGATGCTTTTGATGCTATCTTAATGGATCTCTTCATGCCGGGACTTGACGGATTTGAAACCACAAAGAAGATAAGAGAGCTTAATATAAACGGAATGGATACGATTCCGATTATTGCCGTGTCCGTAAGCCATTCTTATGCGGATGTCGAAAGGGCAACCGAGAGCGGAATGAATGCATACCTCTATAAGCCTCTTTCAGTGGGTCAGGTTTCAAAGGCTTTAATGTATTGTATGAGAGACCAGGCCAATGCATTGCAGGAAAAGCTTTCAAAGAGCAATCGTATAGTAAACAGAGATCCGCTTACGGGTGTACGAAGCGTCGCGGCTTACATGGATAAGGTTGAAATGCTTAAGAGTAAGATAAACAGCGGCGAGGATCCTGCTTTTGCTCTGGTAGAGTGTGATTTGAACGGACTTAAGAGCGTTAACGATAATTTCGGTCATGATATCGGTGATATTTACATCGTAAACGGCTGTCGTATGATATGCAGCGTATTTAAGCACAGCCCCGTATTCAGAATCGGCGGAGATGAGTTCGTAGCAATTCTTGAGGGTTCGGACTTTGAACAGAGAGAACAGCTTATGGAGCAGCTTAAGAAAGCGGTTGAAGAAAGCGCCAAGAAGGGCGATGCAATCCACGGTAAAGTGTCTCTTGCGTCGGGACTTGCGGTGTTTGACGCTAAGCTTGACAAAACTGTGGGCGATGTCTTGAAACGTGCCGACCAGGCAATGTATAATAATAAAAAGATCATGCACATGACGGTTTCGGATTAGAGTGCAGGGACACCGGGCATTGACCTTTAGAGGTTGATATTGGTGTCCTTTTTCTTTATAAGACTAATGTGCGGGATATGGAGATTAAGCGGATTATGGACAAAAAATGTGTTAAACCTTTACTGGAGACTAAATTTGTCAAGGTATATGATTTGCAGTACGAGGAGGGTAAGCATTACTTCGATGCGACGAGACATGATGCGGAGCATTTGACGGCAACACTTACCGTGGAAGAGTTTAAGAATATGCAGGCCGATGCGGCTACCTGCTATGTGGTGCTTAAAACGCCCGGAGAGGCGCCTAAACTCCTTCTTAACTATGAGTATCGATATCCTGTGGGTCAGTACCTTTTAAGCGTGCCTGCGGGGCTTGTAGACGATTGTGACAAGGGTAAGTCCGATGCGTTGCTTCAGACGGCGGTAAGAGAGATAAAAGAGGAGACCGGTATTACGGTTAAGGACACCGACAAGGTATTTGTGATTAACCCTTGCGTATTCTCGACTCCGGGGCTTACGGATGAGAGCAATGGCCTTGTGGGAGCCGTAATAGAGCTTGAGGATTTAAGTTCCCTCAATCAAAAGGGAGCGGTAGGCGGAGAGGCCTTCGACGGATTTTGCTTAGTGGACCGGGAAAGGGCTATGGAGCTTATTAAAAAGGGTACCGACGAACGAGGCATATTCTATCCCATGTATACATTGGGAGCGCTTATGTGGTTCGCATGCGATTTGTGGAAATAATTAAGAGAGGTTAACATAACATGATTAAGACAGTAGAGATTAATACCATTGAGGATGTGCTCCCTCTTATAACCGAGCAGGAGTATAGGCCCGACCTTCAGCGTAACAGAAGCCTGTATCTGTATCGCGGTATGACAGATGTGGATTTTAAGCTTACCACAAGCTTATCCCGTAACTGTAAGAGTGCCAAGAAAACGTTAGAGCCTTGTATTCTTAATAACTTTACCAAGTACGGATGCTTAGAGGACCCGCTTATCGAGAAGAGCGTATGGAGACAGATGATACTCGGTCAGCACCACGGACTTCCCACCAGATTACTTGACTGGTCGCAGTCGCCGCTTATTGCGCTTCATTTCTCCACTACAGAGCACAATCTTGACGATATGACGGCTCATGATTGTGTCATCTGGCGTATAGACATTAAGGAACTTCATGCAATGCTTCCCGGACGTTATAAGAAGGTGCTTGCGGACAATCAGACTTCGGTATTTACGGTTAATATGCTTAGCGAAGTTGCATCAGACCTCGACCAGTACGATGAGGATATGCAGGACAGCGCAATGGTAGTGGTAGAGCCTCCGTCAATAGACCCGCGTATCGTTAACCAGTATTCTTTCTTTGCCATCGTGCCCGATGCGGTTAATAATATCGAGGAGTTCTTTGATAAGTACACCAACAACACCGTGCGCTATATCATCAACAAGGATTTAAGATGGCGCATAAGAGATATGCTCGATCAGCAGAACATTTCAGAACGTATTATTTACTCCGGCCTCGACGGACTTTCAAAGTGGCTCGGAAGACACTACTACGTGAACAAGAAAGACGACAAATAAAGGTCAAAGAAAAACCCGAGGTCATACGGCCTCGGGCTTTATTATGCATATTCAGTTACTTATTTAACGGTAACCTTGGTGATGTGAGGGTTAAGTCCTTCATACCAGTAAAGGAAACCTTCAACGTCAACGGTCTGACCTGCCTGTAAGCCGCCTACAAGATTGTAGAAAGCTTCATCGCTGCCGTTTAAGTAGTACTCAAGGCAGAAATCGTAATTAGCTCCGTCTTTGGAAAGAGTAACGTAGATGTCATCGCCGGGCTGGTCGTTCTTGTAAGTAACGCTCTCAACGGTCATGCCCTTGAAAGATACAAGCTGGTTCTGGAAGTTAGCGATTTCGTCCTTGCCAAGCTTATCGGTAACGTCCTTGGCTTCTGCTACATAAGACTTGCCGGAAAGGAACTCGATGGTTCCGTCAACAACTTCAACTTCGCCTGCCCATTCGCCCTTGTGGCCCTTAACTAAAATCTTGGTACCGGGGGTAAGCTTCTTAGCGTCTTCTTCAGAACATTCCGCATTGTAGATGAAGTAAGCGCCGTCCTTGTCAGCTGCGTAAACTGTAACTTTGTTGTCCCACCATGACTGATGAGCCTGAACGTAACACTCAACGGTTACCTCGGCATCAACTGCTGCAGCGGTGTACTCTGCATAGGTCATAGCGCCTGCGGTCTTCTTCTCAGCGCCGCATCCTGCAAAAGCAAGAACGCATACAAGCGCCATCAAAAGTGCTGTAAGTTTTTTCATGATAATCCTCCTTAATTAATACCCTTTAGGTATGTATAAGCGTATACAATTATTTGGCTTACAAATTCGATTATAACGTAATCGGGCGATTAATCAATGCTTATATTACTAAAGTTTGTTAATTATTTATCTATTTATTGTTATTTTTACCATAGCGCTTTTTGATAAAGCCGTATAGGTACGATCCGCCGATGCATACCCAGGTAAGAACGAGCAGAGTAAGAAGCACTTTAGAGGTTGCGGGAAGAGGACCGAATTCCTGCTTCTTAATCTCACCGGTACTTGCTTTCCTGCCTGAATCAAGGTGGTAAAGGCTGGCGGTATCTTTGTATAACTTTTCGTAATAAGCATCATCCACAGTTTCGTTGCGGCGTGCCGACTTGGTAACACTTTCTATAAGCTGTCCCGCAGCATCGCGAAGAGAAGCGGAGCCGTTAAATACAGGTGTAATAAAGGTCTTGTCGATATTGGAAGTAAGTAACTTCGAAGCCTGAAGTTTGGGCGCGTAGTGAAGCTCATTGTCCTCACCTTCGCGGGACAGGTAATCCACATAAGAGGGAAGAGCCAGAGCTTTTTCGGTAACAGGCACATATCCTTCGGTAGAAGCGTAAGCCGTTTGAATTTCAGGCGTAATTAAGTACTGGGCAAAAAGCCAGGACGCAAGAACTTCACCCGGGTCATCCTTATTAAATACGCAAATGGAGGGTCCCTGTGAAATCATCACCGGATTCTCTGTGTCAAACTGCGGAATGGTGGTAACCACCATTTCAAAATCAATAATCTTATCCTCGGCAATATCATGATTCGTGGCATGAGGCCCCATCCAGGTAGCGCCTGCGGTAGAGTCTATGGCGAATATACACTGACCGGCATTTAAGAAGTTACCGGGATAACTTGAAATTTTGAAAGTCGAGAAAGCACCAAGCTTGGCACTCTTATAAATGCTTTCAAGTATAGACTTAGTATCATCGTTAAATAAAAGAATGTTACCGTCTGTGTCCGAATAACCCGCTTTCTTTTGCCTAAGCATCTGAATCATCATGTTGTCGGTGGACTTGTAGATAAAGGGAATCATGACCTTCTGACCGTTTACCTTGAAGTTGCCGTCCGCATCCTTCTCCATGGCTTTCTCGGATACTTCCCATATAAAGTCCCAGGTAAGCTTGTCGGGAAGAGTATAGCCTAACTTCTCCACAAGGGTTTTGTTGATATAGCAGGCTTCGGTGGAACGCATGTAGGGAATCGCATAAGCGGTACCGCCGAGGCGACACTCATCGATAAACTTAGGTACGATGTCGCCCGCAGGCTCATATTTAAGCTCCGAACCGTTGAGACCGAAGCGTGAATCGGCCATCAGCTCATCCACAGGCACAACGGTGTTGGCGCCCGTAAGATAAGTGGCGATATGGTCGGGATATGTAATACATACATTAGGTGTGGTGCGTGTGGAAATATTGGTAATAACATCGTTGTATATGCGGCCGTAATCGGTATAAATACGCATATTTACAGTAATATTGGGGTAAAGCTTCTCAAAATCCTCAATAGCCTGTCTATAAATGTTGGCCTGTGTTACATTCGTATCGTTCTTGGCCCAGAAGGTAATTTCGTAGTGCTTGCTTTCATCAAAGCTTTCGGGCACACTGAAGGGCTCGAGCCCTTTGGAACCGTGGCACGCGGTAAGCGTAAGTAGCGTCAGTGGCATAAGAATACGAAGCGCCCTAAACAAACTCTTTCTCATCCCTTTGTACCTCCCCTTGAAACGCCTTCCATGATTTTCTTGTGGAAGATAAGGAACAGTACCACAAGCGGCACGGAAATAACCACAACCGCAGCCATCATGGCGGGTACGTTCTCACGACCGAAACCGTTCTCACGAATCTCCTGAATACCGTTACTTACAAGAAAATACGCTTCATTGTCGGTAACAAGTCTCGGCCATACGTATGAGTTCCAGCATTCGATAACTTTAAGAATAAGAATTGTAATAATGGTGGGCTTGCTGATGGGAATCATGACTTTAAGCAAGTACTTTAAGTCTGAAGTTCCGTCGACCTTGGCGGCTTTGTAAAGCTCCTCCGGAATCTGCTCGAAGTTCTCTTTAAGCAGGTAGATATAGAAGACGGAAGCCACGCTCGGAAGTATAAGTCCCTGGAAGGTGTTACGCATATTCCAGTTGGTAATCGTAACGTAGTTCGTGATGACTACAAGCTCGTTCGGAATCATCATAAGGGATAAGAATATGGCGAAAGTGATGCTTTTGCCCTTGAACTTAAGACGGGAAAAAGCAAACGCCGCAAGTACGGTCACCACCATCATGATAGCGGTGGTAAGCACCGTGAACACTACCGTATTAAAGAAATATCTGCCGAGACTAACGGTGGTAAAAGCATCCACGTAGTTCTGCGCCGTAGGGTTCGTTGCGATGAACCTCGGTACATATTCGGAGTTATACGAGCTGTAGCTCTTGATGGACGTAAGTAACATCCAGTAAAAAGGAAACAGCACGATAAGTCCCCAAAGCGTTAAGAGAAAGTACGTAACGGTCTTGCCGACGGTACCGGAGACCTTGGCGCGTTTTTCAATTTTTTGTAATTCGGTATAAGTCAAATCTGCCATGGCTCCTCCTCCCTAGTATTGCACGTTCTTCTTACTGATAAGCAAGTTGATAACGGTGATTGTAAACACTATTGCAAAAAGAATAAGTGACGCCGCCGAAGCATACGAAGGATAACCGCCGGAGTTACCGTAGAGCATATCGTATACATAGCCGACAATCGTATTCATGCCTGCCGCATTAAGGTTGGTACCAAAGATAGCCACTTCATCGGCATAAGCCTTGAACGCTCCGATAAAGCCCGTGATTACAAGGTAGAAAATCATGGGGCTTATCATGGGAAGCGTAATCTTATAGAAGATTCTGAACTTCGAAGTTCCGTCCACGCGGGCCGCATTGTAGTAATCCTTCTTAACTCCCGCAAGTGCGCTTGTAAGTATCAATATCTTAAAGGGCATTACCACCCAGATGGTGTAGAAGCACATTACAAAAATCTTCGCCCAGTAAGGTCCGTCGATAAAGTCAACGGAAGACATGCCGAGAGCGTTAAGAAGGAGATTGACAAGACCCTCGGAATAAGCCGTTTTTTTAAATAAAATCATGAAAACAAGACCTACGGCCAAAGTATTGGTTACGTAAGGAAGAAAATACACGGTCTGATAAAGCTCCTTAAGCGGCTTAATCGAGTTAAGACCAAGCGAAATAAGAAGCGCGATGCCTGTCGATAACGGAACCGTGATGATAACGATGATAAAGGTGTTCTTGACCGCCTGTAAGAAATAGGGGTCGTGGAGCACATACTTAAAGTTATATAAGCCGTATCCGAAGTGTGACTGCGATGCGAAGTTGTAGCCTTCTTCAAAAGAATACATAACCACATCGATTAACGGATAGACCATAAAGAAGCCTAAGAAGAGTATTGCGGGCAGTAAGTAAAGCCACCCTTTTAAAGACGATAGTTTTTTCATGGGTTACCTCACTTAATGTCAAAATAAATGCGCTCTTCGGTATTCTTATCAAAAAGAAGAACCTTGTAGGGCTTTAATGAGAATCGAACCTTATTGCCTGCGGCATCGGGTCTGTTCTCGGAAAGAATGATGGAGCGAATTGCAACAACTGTCATGGCGGGATGCGTGGACACGATACTGGTGTCGCGACCCATAACCTCTATAGCAGAAAGGTCGCACTCCATGGGACCGTTCTCGTCGGGAATAAAGCCTTCGGGACGGATACCTACGTACACGGGGCCGTCCTTAACTCCGGGCACATTAAGAACAGCATCGCCACCAAGATAAAGCTTTCCGCCCTTAACCTCGCCGTCGAAAGTATTGATGGCGGGAGTGCCTAAGAATTTAGCTACGAAAAAGTTCTTAGGGTCGTCGTAAACCGTCTGGGGCTTGTCCATCTGCATAAGGCGACCGTCTTTCATAACCACAATCATATCGGAGATACTCATGGCCTCTTCCTGATCGTGAGTTACGAATATGGTGGTAACGCCGGTTTCACGCTGAATACGCTTAATTTCTTCACGAGTCTGAAGTCTGAGTCTTGCATCAAGATTACTTAGGGGCTCATCAAGCAAAAGAACACGAGGCGTCTTAACCAAAGCTCTTGCAATAGCCACACGCTGCTGCTGACCGCCGGAAAGCTCCGAAGGGCGTCTGTCCATGTACTCGCCTATCTGCACAAGCTTAGCTACCTCGTCAGCCTTAGCATTCATGGCTTCCATAGTCATTTTTTTGTCACCTTTAAGGTTCTGAAGCGGAAATATTATGTTCTGGCGCACAGTAAGGTGCGGATAGAGCGCATAGTTCTGGAACACAAGGCCCACACCTCTATGCTCGGCGGGAAGATCCGTAACATCATCGTCGCCAAAGAAAATGCGCCCGCTTGTAGGCTTTTCAAGACCGCTTATCATGTTAAGCGTGGTACTCTTGCCGCAGCCCGAAGGACCGAGAAGACCGATTAACTTACCGTCCGGAATCTCAAAATCGAAGTTGTCGACAGCCACAACATCTTCCTTTATTTTCTTGTTTCTGTTGGGAAATTTCTTGGTTAGATTCTTAAGAATGACTTTCATGTGACTAAACCCCTTTTTATAAAAATACAGATAGTAATACTTCACATCTTTGTTCTTTTAGATTATATTAGAATAAGTATAAAAATAAAAGATATCAGGAGAATAAAAATGAGAGATCCGGTTGATGAGGCCTTAAACTCTATACTTGGCCCCAGAAATAACTATACAGAAGAAGAAATCAACAGGGCTCAGGCCCGCAAGAAGCGCTACGGCGGTACACTTCTTGACAATCTTGAGAAGGTTACGGGAAGAGGACTTGCGCCTACTTTTGATATGGAATCCATCAATTTCGGAAGCGAGCTTGATGCTTTTTCCAAGGAACTTGAAGGCTTTACAGACGAGAATCAGAAGAAGGTTGAGACCTCCACTCATGAAACGGTTACAGAGGAAGAAGCAGTCAATGCTTTTGCCGATTTAAAGGATGTGGTTACTGGTACCGTTTACGGTCAGGATGACTTCGTTAAGAAGCTTATTATTGCGTTTAAGCGTCCCCTGGTACTTCGCCCCGAAGGCGATGCTCCCAAGAATGCCATATATATTACCGGTAAGTCCTGCACAGGTAAGCATCTTGCACTTAATACAATCGTCAAGGAACTCAGTAATCGTCGTGTGCTAAGAACCGACCAGATTAAGACAATCGACCTTTCTTTGTACCCCGGTGCGACGGAAGAGAAGCTTTTCTTACAGGATTTGTACTCGGCACTTAATTCTAAGGCTGAGGTTATTGTGTTTGAGAACTTTAAGGAGTGTCATACGTCCCTTGCCACAAGGCTTTGCGACCTTGTTATCAAGGGTAAGTGCGCGCTCAATGAACGATATGTAAGCCAGAACGGCCAGCTTGTAAATGTGCCCAACGCTCTTGCAAGTGAGACCGTCGGTGCTTTGTATGCCAAGGACAAGTACCTTGTATTCGTAAGTGACAAGTCTCTTGAGAAGCTTGCCGACAAGTTCGGTGCGCCTTTCATCAACGCTCTCGGCGACGTATGTGAGACTGCACCGCTTAATGAAGAAGCTCTTAAGAAGATTTCAGGCAAAGAAATGGATACCTTAAAGCGCGTATCCTCAAAGCAGTTTAAATTCAATGTCAAAGAAGACGAGGCATTCCTTAACTACAGTGTTACTCTTGCCGGCAAGAATGCGGGACTTCAGGGAATCCTTGATTTCTATGACGATTGCGTAAAGGCTCTTGCTCAGCTTAAGCTTGAAGAAGACTTACCCAATGACGCAGAGGTACTTCTTACCGTTAAGGACGGCAGCGTTGTTGCTACCATAAGCGGAGAAGACCGCAAGCTTCTGGATGCACTTCCGGGTGTATACACAGGCGAGCTTGAAAGTGTTAAGAAGGAAATGGAAGACATCGTCGGACTTACAGAGATTAAGGAATACATTCTCAGTCTTGAAGAGTACTACGCAGTTCAGAAGAAGCGTCGCGAGGCGGGCTTAAAGGCTTCCGAAGTCAGCAAGCACATGATATTTACGGGTAATCCCGGTACAGGTAAGACTACCATCGCACGTATTATCAGCCGTTACCTTAAGGCTATCGGTATTCTCTCGGGCGGTCAGCTTGTAGAGGTATCAAGAGCCGACTTGGTAGGTAAGTACGTAGGTCATACGGCTCCCCTTACCAATCAGGTATTGCAGTCGGCTATCGGCGGTGTGTTATTTATTGACGAAGCATATTCTTTGTACAGAGGCAAGGACGATTCCTTCGGACTTGAAGCAATCGACACGCTGGTTAAGGGTATTGAAGATAACAGAGATAACCTTATCGTAATTTTGGCAGGTTACTCAATCGAAATGGAAGAGTTCTTAACATCTAACTCAGGTTTAAAGAGCCGTTTCCCGAACGTAATCAACTTCCCCGATTACACCGGTCAGGAGCTTTTGGATATTTCCAAGATTATTGCCAAGTCTAAGGGCTACACTATTGATGAAGGTGCGCAGACTAATCTGCTTACCTACTACAATGCGGTTCAGGCAGTTCGCGCCAAGGATGCGGGTAACGGTCGTCTGGTACGTAACAAGATTGAGGAAGCTATTCTTAACCAGTCAAAGCGTCTTGTTAAGGAGCCCGAAGCAGACATGTCTATGCTTGTAAGCGAAGACTTTGATTTAAGCGATGTTAATGGCTGAGGCTGATTGTGAAGAAATATATAGATCATTTTGATTTAAGTGAGATTGCCGGAAGCGGTCAGTGCTTCCGGTGGAAAGAAACTGCGTCCGAGAGCGTCCGTGTGATTGCATTTGGACGCGTTCTTAATATGCGCTCCTGCGAGAGCGAGCCCGGGTTTTACGAGTTTGACTGTTCGGAGGAAGAATGGGAGAGTATCTGGGCACCGTATTTCGACCTTGATACAGACTACGAGGCGATTGAAGCACGTATTAAAAAGTCGGGCGATGCGCATCTTCTTGAGGCTTTTGAGTCGGGAAGCGGTATCAGGATACTTAAGCAGAATTTGTGGGAGATTATCATAAGCTTTCTTATCTCGCAGAATAACAATATTTCAAGAATTAAGAACAGCGTTGAGGCATTGTGCCGCGAGGGCGGAATAAAGGCTATGGGCGACGGAGAAGAGTTTTCTTTTCCCATGCCCGGTGACATTGACTCGAAAGTTTTTGAGCAGGTTAACCTGGGACTTGGATATCGCGTGCCTTATCTTAAAGAAATGTATGAGTACGCATCGGAACATCCGTCTTGGCTTGAATCGCTTAAGACTATGAATTATGAAGACGCCCGTGCCGAACTTTTAAAAAGAAAGGGCATCGGCCCCAAGGTTGCGGATTGTATATGTCTCTTCGGACTTCATCATATAGATGCTTTCCCTATTGATACTCACGTAAAGCAATTATTGGCCAAGTATTATCCGAATGGATTTAATCACGAATACTTTAAAGGAGTTGCCGGAGTTATACAGCAATACCTGTTTTATTACGAATTGATGCACTGATTTAGAGACCTAGGACATAGGTCTCTTTATATTTTGCAAGGTTTTTGTTAATTTACACAATTGTTTCATTAATTGTCGAAGTTTATAATAACAAGCGTTTGGATTCATAATATTCGGAGGAGACATGAATACATTTAAACCTAAGTTGTTTTCTGTAATGAAAACTTATACTAAAGAACAGTTTATCAAGGACGTAATCGCAGGTATCATTGTTGCAATTATCGCGCTTCCTTTGTCAATCGCGCTTGCAATTGCTTCGGGCGTTTCTCCCGAGCAGGGCTTGTATACGGCAATTGTTGCGGGCTTTGTAATTGCATTATTGGGCGGAAGCCGAGTGCAGGTATCGGGCCCTGCGGCTGCTTTTGCAACCATCGTAGCGGGTATTGTGGCTACGAAGGGTATGGAAGGTCTTGTGGTAGCCACCATCATGGCAGGTATCATACTTATCATCATGGGTGTCTGCAAGCTCGGTACTCTTATTAAGTTTATCCCTTATACCATTACAACAGGCTTTACCGCAGGTATCGCGGTTACCATTTTAATCGGTCAGATTAAGGATTTCCTCGGACTTTCCGTAGTGTCTGAAGAGCCTTTGGTAGAGACCATGGATAAACTTATATATGATTTTAAGTTTATTAACACTGTTAACTATCAGGCACTTATCGTCGGTGCGGTAAGCCTTGCAATTCTTATTGTATGGCCCATGATTAAGCGTCCTGCATTTCTTACGAAGATTCCGCCTTCACTTATCGCGGTAATTGTAGGAATCTTTATGGTAATGCTTCTTGATATGAAGGTTAATACCATCGGAGACCTTTACACAATTTCGGCAAGTCTTCCCAAGTTCTCGCTTCCGAGCATATCCTTCGGAATGATTAAGGACCTGGTACCCAATGCATTTACAATTGCTGTACTTGCGGCTATCGAATCACTTTTGTCCTGCGTAGTATCGGACTCAATGGTTAACTCAAGACACAACTCCAATACAGAGCTTATTGCTCAGGGTGCAGGTAACATTGCCAGCGCACTTTTCGGCGGTATCCCCGCTACAGGCGCTATCGCCCGTACAGCTGCCAACGTTAAGAACGGCGGACGTACTCCTATCGCAGCAATTGTTCACGCTATCGTGCTCGGCCTCATCCTTGTAGTGCTTATGCCTTACGCGGCACTCATTCCCATGCCTACCATCGCGGCTATCCTTTTCATGGTAGCTTACAATATGTCAGGCTGGCGTACATTTGTTAAACAGTGCAAGACAGCACCTATTTCAGATATTATCGTACTTGTGGTAACATTCGTGCTTACCGTAGTATTTGACCTTGTGGTAGCTATCGAAGTCGGCATGATTATCACCTGCATTCTCTTTATTAAGAGAATGAGCGAAGAGACTCTTGTTAAAGGATGGAAGATTATCGACGATGATAACGATCCCGACTCCATCTCATTAAGAAAAGTTCCGAAGGACACCATGGTATACGAAATTTCAGGCCCCATGTTCTTTGGTGCGGCAGATAAGATTCTCGGAATTACGGTTCATGAAGATATGAACAATCTTGTCTTAAGAATGCGTAGCGTTAACGCTATCGATTCTACCGCTATCAACGCGCTTAAGACACTTCATGAAAGCTGTAAGAAGAACAACGTTCGACTCATTTTATCCCACGTTAACGAGCAGCCTATGAATGCGCTTAAGAAGTGTGGTCTGTACGATGAAATCGGTGCGGATAACTTCTGCGAACACATCGATGCGGCACTTAAGAGAGCCGAAGAATAAAGATTGTTTAGGGAGCCTTGATTGGCTCCCTTTTCTTTTGCATTGTGGGCAACTGTATGGTATGTTAGTTATGTATGGGAGGATTATTTATGGGCGATACGACTAACGTAACCCCAAGCATAGCAGAGCAGAGGGTTAACAGAAGCAAGACCATAGTAAGGACCAGCATAATCGGCATCGTAATTAACTGCCTTCTTGCGGGATTTAAGGCCTTTGTGGGCTTTATGTCCAACTCGGTGGCAATAATTCTTGACGCCGTCAACAATCTGTCGGATGCGCTGTCATCCGTCATCACCATTATCGGAACGCGTCTTGCGGGCAAGGCTCCCGATAAGAAACATCCCTTAGGATACGGACGAATAGAATATTTAAGTGCCATGATTATTGCGGGTATCGTGCTGTACGCCGGAGGAACTTCCCTTGTGGAATCGTGTAAGAAGATTATATGGCCCGAAAACGTCGATTACTCCAAAGTCACGCTGATAATCGTAGCGGTAGCGGTTGTCGTTAAGTTCGTTCTGGGTCAATATGTCAAAAGAACGGGTACGAAGGTTCACTCGGATGCACTGGTAGAGTCGGGCGCGGATGCCATATTTGACTCGGTTCTTTCTTTGTCCGTACTTGTATCCGCTATTATTTATCTGGTGTTTAAGGTTAATCTTGAAGCGTTTGTGGGTGTGTTCATCGCCTGCTTTATCATAAAGGCCGGTATCGAAATGCTTATAGATACGCTTGATGAAATCCTTGGTAAGCGCGCCTCGCAGGAATTTACGGACGCAGTCAAGGAAACCATCTGCGAAGAGGAGCAGGTAGGTAAGGCTTACGACCTCATACTTCACAGTTACGGCCCCGAGCGCTACACGGGTTCGGTGCACGTTGAAGTGCCCGAAGAAATGAAGGCGGGAGAGATTGATGCGCTTGAGCGTCGAATTGCCGCACGCGTATATGAAAAGCACGGAATCATCATGACGGGTATCGGTATCTACGCTGTAGTCACCAAGAACAAGAAACTCGTAAAACTTCGCGAGGATGTGCTTAAGACAGTGGAGTCTTGCGAGGGCGTAATTCAGGCTCACGGATACTTCTGCGATGACAAGGAGAAGACTATCAACCTTGACGTAATAATTGACTATGATATAGAAGACAGGGCGGCTGTAATGGACAAGGTCAAGGAGAAGCTGTCAAAAGAATTTCCTAAATACACATTCAATGTAGTACAGGATATAGATATATAGGTTTACTATTTGTTATTTCTTGTTTTATACAATGAATTGATGCGGGCGGTAACCGCCACATACATTTGCGAAGGACTATGTTAAAACGGGGAGACACTATGGCTGACAAGAAAATTGAAGAGTACACATTGGAAGATGCGGTAGAATTACTTAAGACAAACGTAGATACGATTATTGTTATCGACAGCACCAATAACACATACAGAGCGCTTGTAAGGCGCGGATTTTTCACCAATCATCTTGATGAAACCGGTAATTACCACGACCTTATCGAGAAGCTTTGGTTCCACCTGGCCAATTCCAATGAAAAGGTTGTGGGTGACTATAAATCGTTTGTGTCATATTACGGCGACTTTAAAGGTAAATACAGCAGAAGACTGAAATTATACAAAGAGGGAAGTACGGAGCCAAGTATCATCCAGTTAAATGTCTATCCCATCAAAGGAACGGACAAGTATTTATTTACAATGGACGAGCTTGCGGAAGAATACAAGCAGGAGTACATGACAAGCGGTAAGGTTAACACCATTCAGAATACTTACCTTTTCTCCATGTACGTAGATTTGGTGCAGGATACTACCGGAAGTATAAGTGTTACCGAGATTTCCGACGATACGGTTAACGCCAATCTTAAGTACTCCGAGTGGCGTATGATGATAGTCAATGCCATCGGCCCCGAGGACAAAGAACAGTTCTTAAGAGTGACAGATCCCGAGTATCTTAAGGCTCACCTTGCGCCCGGCAGAATGACTTCTTTTGACTGCCAAATGGCTAATCTTGAGGGCAAGTTCATATGGGTTAAGTTAATCTTCAGCCGCGCCGAGACCACAGATGAAGAGGATTTCCGTTTCGTGTTCCTGGTTCAGGATATTAACGAGAACTCGGAAGAGCTCTTCTCAACGCTTAAGAAATACGAGCACCTTGCTCTTACCGATTCGCTTACCGATATTATGAATCACGGAAGCATTAAGACCGATATCAAGAATTCCATCGGCCTTCTTAACAAGGATGGCACGCAGGTGGCACTCCTGATGCTTGATTTGGATCATTTTAAGAACGTTAACGATAAATTCGGACATGCGACCGGCGATGCAGTGCTTAAGCATTTTGCAGAGCTTCTTAAAGACTGTGCAGTAGATTCCGATGCCTCGGTAGGACGCTGGGGTGGCGAAGAATTCGTAGTAGTATGCCGAGGCAAACAGTTTGAAGAAGTTAAAGAGCGAGCCGAGAAGTTACGTCAGATGGTAGAAGAGTCAGAGTTCCCCGAAATCGGGCACATTACATGCTCAATCGGCTTAACTGAAGTTAAGCAGGGCGATACCTTTGAAACGGCTTTCAATCGTATGGACAGGGCAATGTATTTGTCCAAAGAAAACGGAAGAAACCGCGTAACGATTTTATAAGAAATTAAAAGCCCCGGCGGGACGAACCTGCCGGGGTTAATCTATGCCACATTATTCAATTGCGATGTACTTTGACTCGGGAATCTTGGGCTGAGCTTCTTTCTTGGGAACGAAGATGTTAAGTAAGCCGTCTTCAAATTTAGCTTTAATGTCTTCCTGAGTAACTTCCTCACCTACATAGAAGCTTCTGGAGCTTGTGCCGATAAAACGCTCGCGGCGGATGTAGTGGCCGTTCTTTTCTTCATCGTTATTCTTCTTGGCAGTAGCGGAGACTGTTAAGTAGCCTTCCTTTAATTCAAGCTGTAAGTCTTCCTTCTTGTATCCGGGAAGTTCGATATCGAGTGAAAATCCGTTTTCAAGTTCCTTAACGTCTGTCTTCATCATCTGAGGAGCGGTGACATTAGCTCTTCTTGAAACAACAGGTCTTGCAAAATCATCAAAAAATTCATCAAATAATCCGGGCATTAACATAATAGTTACCTCCTTAATATGTACGCGGCCTTGGCCGTTATTTTACTTTTCCTAAGGGTTTGTCCCTTTGATGATTACGTTATAACTCTATTGTTAGCACTCGTCAAGAGAGAGTGCTAACAATTTATAAATTGTTTACAGATTTAATTTTGTCGTAAGAAATGGTACCATGTACGTATGGAAAAGATACCCTATTATTCACTCAACAATTATCTTAAAGAACGCTTTGGCTGCAAGGTTTTGAAGGTTTCTCTCGATGCCGGCTGCACCTGCCCAAACCGTGACGGGACGCTTGATACCCGAGGTTGCATATTCTGCTCGGCCGGAGGATCGGGCGACTTTGCGGGAGACAGGGCACTATCGGTCAAAGAACAACTGGCGCAAGGCAAAGAGTTTATCAAGGCCAAGAATCCCAAGCACGAAGATGTTAAATATATTGCATATTTTCAAGCATTTACCAACACATACGGCGAGTTATGTAAACTAAAAGAAAAGTGGCTTGAGGCAATTGAAGATTATGACGTATGCTGCGTATCCATAGCAACCCGCCCCGACTGCCTGGAAGATGAGAAGATAGCAGTGCTGGCGGAGCTTAATAAGATTAAGCCTGTATGGGTAGAATTGGGTCTCCAGACGGTCAAAGAAGAAAGCATAGAGTACATCAGACGCGGATATCCGACAGAAGTATATGACGATGCGGTTAAGAGACTTACAGAAGCCGGGATAGAAGTGATAACGCATGTTATCATAGGCCTGCCGGGCGAGACTCGGGAAGATATGCTTAAAACGGTTAAGTATGTAGGAAAGTCGGGCTCCAAGGGCATTAAGCTGCAACTATTACATGTACTTAGGAACACAGACATGTGCAAGGATTATGAAGCCGGTAAGTTTACGACACTTTCTTTGGCCGAATATATAGATATAGTATGCGAAGCGATAAAGCTTCTTCCTAAGGATATGGTAATACACAGAATCACCGGCGACGGAGACAAGAAGATACTTGTGGCGCCAATGTGGAGCGCCGACAAGAAACGTGTTTTAAATGCATTCAAAGAGCGACTTGAGCCACGAGGGAGTGTGTGAAGGGCAAATTACGAGACGCAATTTGCGAATCTTTTTCTTTTGACCCGCGCATAAATATGGTAAAATCTATTACAAATAAAAAAGGAGTGTGTGAGGGATAATGACTGTTAAAAAGTACATGCAAGAAAACTTCACAGAAGTAGTGCATACCACCCTTAATCCGGAGGGGCCGGGTGTTGTGCGCATACATCTTATTCCGCCGAAGTTTGAGGAAGGTAAGGTGGCGCCGAGCGTTGCCATTATCAACGGTCAGGACATCATTCCCGTGAATGTTTCCTGGAGTATTCTTCTTGTGGAGTTTATTAAAGAAGTTAACAAATATCACGGTCGTGAGGTTAGCGACGAGGATGTTAAGAGCATTCTTGACAACACCTGCAAGGCTGTTAAAAAGGTGTTCCCGCTTGTATCCAAGAAGCGCTTTAAGGACGACATCGAGAAGATGATGACCACCTTTAAGCAGGTGGCTTACGGCGAGGAAGTGACCGAGGAAATCGGTTACATGAACATAGGCGAATATGCCGAGTACATGAAGGCACCTCATCGTATGGACCTTATGGTCAGCGCTATGGAGAAGTGCGGCAAATGGAACTGCAACCAGTGCTGCGTGCATTGCTACGCGGCAGGACAGAAGCAGGCCGAGGAAGCCGAACTTGATACCGAAAGATGGCTTAAGATTTTAGACAAGCTTCGTGAAATCGGTGTGACACAGGTTACATTTACCGGTGGCGAGCCTACCATGCGCGACGACTTGTTTGAGCTTATTTCTCATGCAAGATGGTTCGTATCAAGACTTAACACCAACGGTATCAAGCTTACCCGCGAATACTGCGAGAAGCTTCGCGAGAGCGAGCTTGACAGCTTACAGATTACTTTCTATTCAAGCAATGAAGAGGTTCACAACAAGCTTGTGGGCGCTCCCAAGTACGCAGACACCGTTGCGGGCATTAAGAACGCGCTTGAGGCAGGTCTTAACTTAAGCATCAACACGCCTCTTTGCACCCTTAACAAGGACTACGTAAAGACTCTTGAATTCCTTCATGACCTTGGAGTTTCATACGTAACCTGCTCGGGACTTATTACCACAGGTAACGCACTTACTGATGAGTCCGAGTCCTTGCAACTTTCGGAAAAAGAAATCAAAGAGATTCTTGCCGCAGCCACTGACTACGCGTATGCGAACGGTATGGAGATAAGCTTTACTTCTCCCGGCTGGATTGAGGAAGAATTCTTTGCAGAGCACGCACTTTCAACACCCAACTGCGGTGCTTGCTTAAGCAACATGGCCATCACTCCCGGCGGCAACGTTGTGCCTTGCCAGAGCTGGCTTTCTACCGATGTGCTCGGCAATTTCTTGAATGACAAATGGGAAGACATCTGGAACAGCGAGACCTGTAAGAAGCGTCGCGACTACTCGGGCCTTATGCTCGGCAGATGCCCGTTAAGGAGGGAAAAGAAATGAAGAAAAGATTAGTTGCTTTATTTTCCGTCCTTGTTCTTTTGGCAATGACACTCGTTCCCGGCGGACGTGCTTATGCGGCCAAGCCTCTTGACGAGATTCTTAATTACGAAATAACCGTTGATGTCAATGAAGATGCAACGCTTAATATGCATTACCACATTGACTGGAAGGTGCTGGATTCCGATTCTGAGGGACCGCTTGAATGGGTGCAGATAGGTATTCCGAACTCGCATTATATTTCCTGCTCATCAGATTCGGACAGCGTAAGAAGTATTAAGGCAACTTCAAGCGGCAGCCAGTATGTGGCTAAGGTTTACTTCGACAGGAAGTATTACAAGGACGAGGTGGTTTCTTTTGACTTCGACCTTGTGCAGGATTACATGTACGAGATGAACGTTCTTACCGAGGGTGAGACGGTTTATTACTTCATTCCCGGATGGTTCGACGGTATTCAGGTTGACAATATTGTTGTGCGCTGGAACACCGACAAGGCCATCGGCAACAGCAGCGGTGCGGTTGTGGAAGGCGATTACTACGTGTGGAGCGGCTCCCTTTCTGCGGGCGAAAAGTTCAAGGAAGTAAGTGTAACTTATGAGACTTCGGCATATTCTTTCAACGAAGAAAAGTATGCGGACGAAGGATATGATGATAATAAGAGCTACGACTACAATGGCAATTATTCGAGCAGTTACGATGATGATGTCAGTAGCGGATCGGTATTTGCCGGAGCGTTGGTACTTTTCTTTATCATATTTATCTTTGCCAAGATAGGTTCCGCTCTCAATTATTCATCGGGAAGCGGCTTCAAGGGTGAGACCAAGAAGCAGATTAAGCGTACTCTCATCAAGTATTATCCTACCTGTCCCGGCTGTGGCGCAGCTCGTCCGGAAGGCAAGGAGAAGTGCGAGTACTGCGGCAGAAGCTTTATTGAAAGTGAAGAAGTCATCGAAGAAAAAGAAATCAAGGAGCCTTCCAAGTACAACTCCGAAGGTATCTTCAGATACGGCGATTCGCCCAACACTTACGTGCGCGTACACGTAACACATGTGCCTGTGCCCCGCACAAGAAGCTCTTGTGCCCACAGCTCATGCGCTCACAGTTCATGTGCCTGCGCACATTCCTGCGCTTGCGCCTGTGCTTGTGCCTGCGCCGGCGGCGGTCGTGCAGGTTGCTCCACCAAGGACTTCTACAATACCAATTTGAAGCTTGCACAGCTTAAACGTAAGAAACGCAAATAAACTAAAATTCATTCTTGACTTATCAATTTACCTATGGTAATATCATTCTCGTGCCGTGAGAAACGGCATGAGAAAATGTGTGTGTAGCTCAGCTGGATAGAGCGTCTGGCTACGGACCAGAAGGTCGAGGGTTCGAATCCTTTCACACACGTTGTTTAAAAGACTCGAGTAATTTACTCGAGTCTTTTTTTGTGTTACTGGATTCGAACCTAACGGGTTTGGCCTACATTTCTTTGCGGTAGGCGCAGGATTGTTTCTGAAACTATTTTTATGTATTATTTAGATAAGAGAATCTTTGTTAAAGGGGAAATTATGAAAACAGTATTAAAGAAACTTGCAGTAATCATAATGTGCGCGACACTTGTCGTGTCGGTGACGGCGTGTGAACGTTCTTCAGTTCCGAGTGCTTCCGTTCAAGAAGAGGAAAAGGCGGAGAAAGCATCCACAGAAGCATCCGTAAGTGAACCGAGCAGTACCGAAGTTACAAGCGTATCATCGGAGGATACGAAGGGAGATGAAATCCCGGAAGGACCAAACGGAGCTTCTGACGATGATTTTACAGGCTATCTGGGATTGCTTGGCCAATATTATTACACATTGCTGGCGCCCACGGATACTTATGCGGAAAATAGCGGAGAAGGATATTATTGGCTTGCGGATTTCAGATACCTGGTTGATGCCACCGGAAAGAGTCCTCTTGAACTTATTGGTTTTAATGCTCACGATTATTCGGGAGACGGCAAACTTGACTTGATAATAGCAGGATATCCCACAGATACCGAATGGGACTTTGGGTCGGACATTAAGGCAATCTATACCACTGATGAAAACGGCGAGTACCATATGACAGTCGAAGGATGGGGCAGAAACCGCCAGTATTTGCTTGATAACGGAGAGTTTTACAACGAAGGTTCTTCGGGCGCCACGGAAACCTGCTTTGGCACGTACAAGCTTACCAAAGACGGAATGGGCGTTGAATGGACCGATTTTTATTTTTCGACTTATAACGGAGTTACCGGCGATATTGAATACTACCACAACACCACAGGCATATGGGATGTCAAAGAATCCGAACCTGCGAAGGTGAAAGATGCCGACGAATTCTGGGCAATAATGGAAGCGTATGAAGGACGAATCGTGAATATCGACCTTAATCCTTTATATTCCCTGCAGGGAGCAATCGGCATCATGGGCGGATGTCTTCTTTATCCGATGCTTGCATCAGATTATGCATATGATGCCACGTCTCTTAGGGACTTTAATGTAAGTAACTATGAATATCCTTATGACATTGTGCTTGAGGCATATGACGATGTTTTCGATGTAACGTTATGCAACATTGAATGGGGAGAGGACCGCGGAGGCGAGCAGGATTTCACACTTGTTCCGATACTTAAGATAGGCGATATCGCTTACGGAAATGCTGTTTTGGTAACAGCATCTTTCCCGGGAGATACGAGCACACTTTACTACAAATTGAAAGACCGAACAGGTACCGAGCACTGTTATTACATTGCCATAAGCGGTGCTGACGGTGAGCTGGTAATGGGTGAGTTTTATTAAAAACATTGAAGAAAATTATTTTTATACGCAACCGTTTATGTGATACTATTTAAGCAAGATTGTTAACGGAGGGTTGGACATGGACAAATCTAAAGTATATTTTACCGATTTCAGAACCGCTCTCGGAGTGAGTCTAACAGCTAAGCTCCAGAAACTTATTAAACTTGCGGGCATTAATTCTATAGATTTTAACGGTAAGTTCGTGGCGATTAAGATGCATTTCGGAGAGCTTGGCAACCTTGCTTACTTAAGACCAAATTATGCCAAGGCTGTAGCGGATGTTGTTAAGGAACTCGGAGGACTTCCTTTTCTTACCGACTGTAATACTTTGTATCCCGGAAGCCGCAAGCATGCACTTGAGCATCTTGACTGCGCCAATATCAATGGATTTAACACTGTTACTACGGGTTGCCAGATTATTATCGCAGACGGCTTAAGAGGTACCGATGATATCGCTGTACCGGTTCAAAACGCCGAGTACTGCAGGGAAGCATATATAGGCCGCGCGGTTATGGATGCAGATATTGTTATTTCGCTTAATCACTTTAAGGGACATGAGCAGGCAGGCTTCGGCGGTGCCATTAAGAACATCGGCATGGGTTGTGGTAGCCGTGCAGGCAAGATGCAGCAGCATAACAGCGGTCAGCCTCATGTAATAACTGCAAAATGCGTAGGTTGTCGCAGGTGCGCCAAGGAATGCGGCTCAGATGCCATAACCTATGAAGGTGGCAGAGCTTCAATAAACAAGGAATTATGCAAAGGCTGCGGCCGCTGTATCGGTGCGTGTGCTTTTGACGCTATCAGAAATGATAACTGGGATGCTCCTCAGATGTTAGGCAGAAAGATGGCTGAGTATACATCAGCTGTAATAACCGGCAGACCGAGTTTCCACATAAGTCTTATCACGGACGTGTCTCCCAACTGTGACTGCCACGGAGAGAATGATGCGCCTATACTTCCCGATATCGGAATGCTTGCGTCTTTCGACCCTGTAGCACTCGATCAGGCTTGCGTAGACTTATGCCAGAAGGCAACGCCTGTTCGAAACAGTCAGTTAGGCGATAACATGGCTCGTATAAACTTCCACGACAGCGGCGACGTATGGCACAACAGCAATCCAAATGTCGCATGGGAAGAGACTCTTGAACATGCCGAAAAGATTGGTGTGGGTACAAGAGAGTACGAACTTGTCGTAATGAAATAAAGATATAAAAGGGCTAAAGTTTCAGACACTTTCTGCCGATAACCTATATGGATGATTCTACGCATGAAAAGGATTTCATGTGCATTCACACGGAGGTGGAGATATGAAAATAGCTGAGGCACAGCCTACTTATTATGCAAACAGAAAGCAACTTGTAGATCAAATACGTACGATCTATACGCAAAAGCAAAAGGCCGAGAGCAGGTACAAGGTTACCGGAGATGCTTCTTTTGCCGAAGAGGCAGCGACACTTGAATTGTCGCTGGATGCGACGAACAAAGCCTTTGAAGAGAATCAGAAAGTTATTGATTCGCTCATGGAACAGTGGGTAGCCGTAAGTAACATGGAAGCCGCGAGACAGCAAGGCGAAGCCATGGCTGAAGAAGTTAAGGACATCGGCAAGATAATGACTGTATTCAGAAGGCTGGCAAACGGCGACAACGTACCGCAGTACGATGAGAAAAAACTCATGGAGTACGATGAAAAGATGTATCAGGCTGCCAAGGACATGCAGATGCTGGCTCGTCAGATGAAGGAGCGTGAGCACAAAGACTATGACTCCCTCTGGGATGACGAAGAAAAGCCTGAGTATTCCAATCCCATGGAGATAGCCGATAACACTGAGTTTGTTGGCGAGCTTCCGGATATTGAGATACCGGATGTTTCGGTGACAACTGAAATAGATATTGAGATTTAACAAAAGTAAGCAGGACATTCCGCTTTTGGGATGTCCTGCATTTGCGTTCATTGAAGAAAATTGACTAAATCCATACACGGATTTGCTCTTAGTCAACGTTTTTACGGCATTTCAGAGAAAAAGTCCCATTCAAGTTGACTAAACCCAAGCCAATATTTTTCTTTAGTCAATAATGAAAACTGATGCAGAGCCGAAAGAAGCAAAAACGTTGACTAACAGATATTCTTTTGCTTGCTTTAGTCAACAGACAGCTTTCAGAAATGGGATGAAGGCTTATCTGAATGGACAGGATATGTAAAAAATACAATTAATAATGTATAATTGAGTTACAACGATTATGGGGTGATATAGCATGAAAAACGTAATACTTAGTGCGGACGGGGAATTGAAAGTATACTCTGTGCCCGACAAGATAGAGCGTGAACTGGAAGAGATTTGCATGGAGTTTTCACGCGAGGGCGGTTACTACGATGAGGAGGACTTCGTGGACTGGCTTAACAGGTATAAGTATCCTTACCAGAAGTCTCAGTTCGTCGAGAATATAGGCTTTGTTAATGACGAAAAGGACATTCCGGCACAGTACAGAGAGTGTAAACAATTCAATTTTTGACAGGGGACATAAAGGATTTTGAACAAAATGACGACTCGCGAGGAAGCGCTTAAATACGGACTTTCTTTGCCGGATACTTATCAGGATGCGCCGTTTTCGGATTTAAACTGGCAGCTGGTGCGGTATAAAGGCAATAAGAAAGCGTTTCTGTGGACTTATGAGAAGGATGGATATATTAATCTTAATGTGAAGACCGACCCTGATAAGGTGTACTTTTGGAGGCAGGCTTACAAGGCGGTGATTCCGGGGTATCATCAGAATAAGCAGCACTGGAACACGATTATTCTGGATGGAAGCATTCCCGAGAGTGACATTAAGATTATGATTGCGGAGAGCTATGACATTATCAGCTACAGCCCTTCGAAGCGCATTTATGAAGCGGTTAAGAAGATACCGAAAGGTCGAGTGGCTACTTACGGGCAGGTGGCTGAGATGGCGGGGGATAAGAATATGGCGAGGGCTGTGGGAAACGCCCTTCACAAGAATCCTGAGCCCGGCATCATACCTTGCCACAGAGTGGTTAATTCTAAGGGAGAGCTGGCAGGTGCTTTTGCCTTCGGAGGGGCGGAGGTTCAGGCCGACCTTCTTGCCAAAGAAGGCGTTATTGTAAAGAGCGGGAAAGTAGACTTAAAACAATTCGGGATATAGATCTAAATGCCAAAGAAAATTAATTGGAAGCTCTTGATATTCAGCATATCGGTGCTTATTCTTTTGATAACTGTATATTCGTATGTAAGCGGCGGCATATCGCATGACAGCGATAAGCCTACTGTGGCTACGCTTCTTATCGAGGGCGCCCATAAGACGGGAGAATTCTTTGAAAAAGTCGGAGATGGCATACATGAGCGCTACGAAGAGTGGCAATATAACCGCGCGTTAAAGGCAGCGCTTAAAACGCTTCCCAATCAAATTGCCAAAGAAACCGTCAAGACCGTATATATCAAGAACATTGACTTTCATCTTTCGAAATTCAGCGATACAGAGCTGGTACTTGCGGCGGATTATGAGGCTCCGGTAGATATCGCTATTCCCAATGGCGTAGTGGTACCGGCGTCTGTTGACGGAACGGATTTCAGAGCGTCGGCAGAGTATGTATTTGCTTCGACTGAGGCGGGATTATATGGCAGCCCTTCTTTTGAGGGAGAGCCTGTCAGACGTGCGGAAGTGTGGGAAGAGTTCTTACGCGTGGGAATCTCGGAGGATTGCTGTTATCAGCTTGTAAGTATGAGCGGGGAGCTGCTCTACGGAAACGGCACCAATTTTCTCAGAAACCGCGAAGATATGCCGCTTACCGAAGAAATCAATTTAAGTAAGGAACGGGTATCGCTTGATGTCAAATACATAAGTCAGTTTCCGTCACTACCAAACGGCTGCGAGATTACAAGTCTTGCGACGGTGCTTAAATTCTACGGATACGACATTGATAAAGACACGTTGGCGCGAGATTTTCTTAACAAGAAGGAAGTCGGCAAGGCCAATTTCTACAAGGAATTTGTGGGTAACCCCGGCCAAAGAAACTCTTTCGGCTGTTATGCACCCGTAATCGTCGAGGCGGCGAATGCTTATCTTGAAAGTGCGGGAAGCCCCATGAGAGCGACAGATCTTACGGGCTCAAGCTTTGAAGATTTACTCATAAAGGTTAGAGAGGGGTCCCCTGTAATAGTCTGGGGAGCCGCCAATATTAACACGGAGCCGGCGCTTTCCATCGAATGGATAGTGGACGGAGAGTATCTGGTATGGAAGACGAATCTTCACTGCATGGTTCTTACAGGCTATGATACAGAGAAGAATATCGTAATTGTATCAGACCCCATGAGAGGCATTAAAGAATACGATATGACTGCATTTATCAAGAGATATAAGCAGTTCTATTCACAGGCTGTCATACTTGATTAAAGTGTGTGCAAAATGCATGATTTTAGGCAGTTTTAATTGAATTTTCGGTCAACATAACTTATAATCAGTATATATGTAATGCTGTGGGAGGAGTTTATGGTCTGGAATGTTCATTTTCAGTTTGCGGCTTTGATTATCGCTTTAGTGATAGCGATAATGTGCTTTGGTCAGAAGCGACTCAATTTTGCCGCGGAAAGAGCTTTTACAAGACTCCTTTTCGTAGTTATTGCGTGTATTATCTTAGATATTATTTCTATATTTGTCATCAATTACAGGGACGAGATAGGTCCTACGCTTACGCAGGTTTCGTGTAAGATATATCTTTTGTCCATAGTTTTTGTGGCGTGTCAGGCATCGTTCTTTTCTGTTGCAGAAATTCGTTACACTTTCAAAAAAACATGGATATATGCGACTTATTTACCTTTAATTGCAGAGGTTTTGGTCTTTTTCTTTTTCCCCGTTAAGATTTATGTGAATGGCAATGAAATTTATACATACGGGGTGCCGGTACTGGCTACGTATGCTTTTTGTGTGCTTTATCTGGTTTCGACCTTCGTAATGGTTCTTTTGCTTAGGGATAAGATTAATCTTAAGAGACGCTATGCGATTTACTTCTGGATGATTGCGTGGCTTGCGGCCGCGGTTGTTCAGTTTATCAATAATGAGCTTTTGGTGGTAAGCTTTGCGATGTCCATAGGCTGCATGTATATGTACTGTAAGCTTGAGAATCCGGAGTATCATCTTGATTTTGCCACGAACGTATTTAACCGCAAGGGCTTTGAAATGATAATGACCGAACACATCAAGTATCAGGAGAAAAAAGCTCTTGTGAACATGGAAGTTCGTGACATGAACATGGTCAATGAAGTTTTCGGTGCCCATGCGGTGGAAACTGTTATTATGGCTATTTCAAAGTTTGCGGATAACATTCCGGATTCTACACTTTTCAGACTTGAAGACAATCTTTTCTGTATCGCTCTTGATAAGCCTGAGGATGCGGAGAAGGCTTTGGAATATATTATCAAGAGATTCGAACTTCCCTGGACGGTTGAGAACGGTACTATAGAAATAGGTGTTTCTTTGTCCTATATCGAGGATACGCTTAAGTTTAAGAGCGTTGATGATTTGGAAGAGGTGGTTCATTATTTTGCCGCTGAGAGCGTTAAGCGTCCTTCGGGAGAGATTCTTACGGTTAATGATGAAGAGCTTGCCACAAGGCAGCGCAGCCTCGAAATTCGCCATGCTATAGAGTGGGCGCTTCATAATGATTCGATAGAGGTTTATTATCAGCCGATTTACAATATCAAGGAAGGCCGATTCAGTGCCATGGAAGCGCTGATTAGATTAAGAGATGACAAGGGTTCGCTTGTAATGCCTTCGGACTTTATCGAATATGCCGAGAAGAACGGTATGATTCTTAAACTCGGCGAGGCCGTATTCAGAAAGGTCTGCGAATTTATCCAGCGTATGCACGTGGATGAGTACGGAATTGAGTATATAGAGGTTAACTTGTCTGTTGTTCAGTGTATTCAGACCGATATGGCTAGAATTCTTAAGAACATAATGGGAGAGTACCAGATTCCTCCTTACAGGATTAACTTTGAAATTACCGAGACCGCTACCGGTTCAAGCAAGGTTATTGATAAGAACATGAGAGAGCTTCTTGATTACGGTTGCAGTTTCTCGCTTGACGATTACGGTTCGGGTTATTCCAATCTTACTTATGTGGTTAATCTGCCCCTTAAGATTATTAAGATTGATAAGCTTATTACCGACAGCTACTTCTTATCAGAGAAGGTCAGAATCGCTACCGAGTATACCATCGAAATGCTTCATAAGCTTGGCATGGAAATCGTAGTTGAAGGTGTTGATTCGGAAGAGAAGTATCTGGCGTTTAAGAGAATGAATGCCGAGTACATTCAGGGTTATTATTTCTCCAAACCGCTTCCTCGGGACAGAGTGCTTAACTTTATTCAGGAGTGGTTATAAAGAAAGGGTTTTGCGAGGTTTTAAATGAATTATCAATGTAAGAACTGCGGCGGAAACATGATATTTGCTCCCGCTAAGCAAAAGATGTATTGCCCTTACTGCGACGGTGAAGATACCGAGAGAGTATCGGGCAACGACTCCCTTACCGTCTGCGCTTCCTGTGGCGGAGAGGTGGATCCGGGAGAGTATAAGAGTTCGGATAAGTGCCCTTATTGCGGCAACTTCCTGATATTCGATAAGAGAGTCAGCGATAATTATAAGCCTGACTCTATTATTCCGTTTAAGCTTGATAAGGATATGGCGGTAGCTTCCATGGACAGGGAATTTAAGAAAAGGTTGTTTGCGCCTATTTCTTTCCTAAGCGAGAAGTCACTTGAGAGCATGAAGGGTGCTTATGTCCCTTTCTTTTTATATGATTATCTTGCACAGTCCGTATTCAGAGGTGAGGGTACCAAGGTTCGTTCGTGGAGAAGCGGAGATTATACATATACAGAGACTTCTTACTATGATATCGAGCGAGAGATGCATGCTTCTTTTGACAATATTCCGGCGGATGCTTCTTTTGAAATGCCCGATTCAACCATGGACCTTATGGAGCCTTACGATTACAGCGATTTGCTAAGCTTTGACCCTAAATATCTGTCGGGTTTCTTTGGCGAGATTTACAACGATACGGCCGATAAATTCGCAGACAGGGCCAAGAAAAAGGCCGCAGACAGCGCCGAGGTTCTTATGAAGAAGTCTATTGGGGGATATTCTTCCATGAAGACGTTTGTGGATCAGACCACACTTACGGATCAGAAGATTGACTACGCGCTTTTCCCTGTTTGGATTTATAAGTACAAATACGCGGGCAAGGATTACAATTTCTACGTAAACGGTCAGACGGGCAAAGTTATCGGTAAGACGCCGGTTTCAAAGCTTAAAGTAGTGATTTACTCGATTTTCTCGACACTTCTTTTCTACGGAGGAATTGAAGCGGTACTCGGTATAGTAGAGGGGGTGCTTAAATAATGAAGAAGCATTACAACTCTAATGTATCCCAGTTCTTCGGTAAGTTCCTGGTGCCGATGATTATCGTGGCGGCGCTTCTTGCGACATGGTTTTTTCTGGCCAATAGTAAAAAGAACTTGAATGAATACTATGACAGTCCCAACACTCAGCGTGTATACGGGGACAAGCGTGTATTTGACTATGCGGATAAGCTTACAGACTCTCAGGAGAAAGAACTTGAAGCGTATATCCACGAGGCTGAGAAGAGGACTACATGCGATATCGTAATAGTTGCGCTTAATGAGTCGCTTAAGGACTATGCGCCTGAATACAGAGCCAAGTACAACATGACCATAACTCCAGATAAGTATGTAATGGTGTATGCGGATAAGTTCTGGGAAGACAATAAATTCGGCTATGATAAGCCGCAGATACTTGACGGAACACCCAATTCGGGCGACGGAGTTCTTCTTGTAGACAATAACTTTAGGGAACCCGAAACCAACAAGATTTATACGTGGATGTGTACTACCGGTAAGGTTGAGAGAGCTTATTCGGAAGAGATGATAGACCACGCTTTGGACGTATTCTATGAGTACGTCGAGGAGGATTATTATAAGGCCTGTCTTAAATTCGTTAAGCAGTTTGAACTTGACATGACAGGCGAGATTCACTTAACCGGTTCCAAGATTACAATCGGAATCGCGATATTCTACGGGCTCATTTACATGCTTTCGCATCTGTCATCCAAGGCAGGTTCGAGCACCGTTACAGAGTCATCGTATTTGATGGAGGGCTCGCTTGAGTTCCCGGTCAACAGAGATTTGTTTGTAAGAAAAGATGTGACCAAGCGTTACAATCCCCCGTCCGAATCGCGCAGCGGCGGAGGCGGTGGCGGAGGTGGTCACCATACATCCGGCGGTGGCGGAAGCCATGGCGGCGGAGGACACTCGAGATGAGAATAGGAGAAGAGAAGTCGTACGCGACTTCTCTTTTTGTTAGGCGACGAGCCAAGCGGCTGATGTGCTTGCACAATCAGACATTTGGCGACCGCATACAATCTCGGATTTCATCATTAAGAAATCCGATGATTGGTTTGGGAAAAATAAAAAACCCTTTCGCATGACGGGTACGAAAGGGTTCCATGTACTATATATTAGTGCGACTGATTAAGCCATCTTGTTGACAGTAGCGCTCATGCGGGAAACTTTTCTCGCAACGGTGTTCTTATGATAAACACCCTTGGCACAAGCCTTATCCATAGCTGAAGTAGCATTAACTAATGCTTCCTTAGCTGCAGCCTGGTCATTAGCGTCAACAGCAGCATAAACCTTCTTGATCGCAGTCTTAACGCCGGACTTGATGGCTTTATTTCTGTCAGCCTTCACCTGGCTTACTAAGATACGCTTCTTTGCAGATTTGATGTTAGCCAAGACTATACACCTCCATTTTAATCGAATACATTGTTGATATACTCGTGCACGCCACTCCGGACACGGACGACTTAACGTACACATACTACGTTATAATAAATTAAAGAAACGCCCGTGTCAATAGGGAAAATCGATTTTTGCAAATATTAATTTACAAATTTACAAGCGATATTTTGACAATTTTTTGTGATTTTGCGATAGTTAAAAAATTCACAGTGTGATACTATACACGGGTTGATTATAATACATTGGAAGGGAAAAGAGTATATGAGTAACAAAAAATCAACCGCTCCGATTATTGCAGGCGCTGTAGCTGCAATTATCGTAGTATGCGCAGTAGCCCTTGTTTTGGTATTCGGTAAGGGCATGTTTGCTAAGGACAAGACTTCAACTTCAGTAGAAGTTCTTGCGGAAGAATACACCAACGAAGAGCTCGCAGAAGCTTACAAGGCAGCTGTAGAGTCTCTTAAGAAGAACAACGCAGAGGAGTCTCTTGCACTTTTTGCCGCACTTGGCGAGTATGAAGATGCAGCTAACTACGTAGAGATTCTTAATAAGTATCAGGACGCAGTTAAGCTTGCAGGTGAGTTTGATTACGAAGGTGCAATCGCACTTCTTAACGACTGCGGTCTTCTTTTTGACAGCAAGGGAAGAGCAGCTGACTACGCTGTAATTTCCGAAATGACCGCTAAGCTTATGGCCGGCGAACTTGAAGAGGCTAAGTCTCTTAAGTCCAAGGTTGGCTCTCTTACCAAGAAGGATCTTACCGCTGCAGAAATGCACGCTAAGGTTGAAGCTATGGTAGCACTTGCTGTAGCAGGTGACAATGACAACGCCGCAGCACTTGTAGCTGACGTTATGTCTCACGAGCTTTGGGTAGAGAACAACTGGAGCGATAAGGCAACAGAAGCAGAGCTTACCGATTCCGAGAACGGCGCTGTAGCAAGCGTTTCTTACGCTTCCGTAGCAGCTGACGGCAACGGTACCGTTTCAGTTCTTTACACCGATGAAGCCAAGAAAGATTTCTTCTATTCCTTAACCGTTAACAACGGCACAGAAGACGTTACAATCTTTGTTGACAAAGACGGCGTAGTAATGGAATAATCACTAACTTAATACAGTTTTTTAAGGCTCTTTCGGTTACAGCGCGAAAGGGCCTTTTTCTTTTGCAGACAGGTAAAACGCAAATTACAAAATGCCTTCCCGCTTCCTGTATCATTTAGCTTGCAAGAAACAGTAAACATTAAAGCAGGAGGGTATGATAATGAAACACACTAAACACTTACTTAAGTCTGTTGTCGCAATGGGTATACTGGCAACTATGCTTATGTCGGGGGCAGGCACACAGAAGAGCTTTGCACATTCTAAGAACACCTATTCATACGGTGTAAACTGCAATGTGCAGAATTTCGGTGATTTCTATTCAAAGGCGCTTAAGAGCTATTACAAGGCGATTGACGCGCCGTACAAGGCAATGGTGGATAGCGCTTACAACATGGTTGACAACCTTCAGTATGAGTTCGCAGGTGAGATGCTTCTTAAGGTGGTTAGCAACGCAGGCTTCCTTAAGAGAAATTACACGGAATACGAGTCCTATTCCGAAGGCGAATACGGCTTCATGGTAGGTACTGAACGTATGGATAAGGCTATTCAGTACTGGGATGAAAAGGGGGCGACAATATCGCTTTATTACAGAAATTCAAGCGATGCCACACCTTCTTACTATTCCTACAGGTACGAGAAAAAGAACAATCCCGACATGGGCGGTTTCTTTTTCTATAATATGAGAGGCAAGATTGTAGACCTTTGGACATTCGAAGGCTTCTGGAATCCCAGAAACAGCAGTGCATATTACGCAGATACCTATCGTTGCAAGGACCTTGTTGCACTCGTCGATTCATTAATCGACAGAGAGCAGTGTCAGTACGCAGGTCCCACCGTTGTTAAGATTGCCAATAACAGCACTTTCTTAAAAAGAAACTACACCAAGGAAACGCATTATTCCACCGATGAAATGTGGTATGAAGTTAGCGGTGAGGTTATGGCCAAGGCAGTTCAATACTGGGGAGAGGGCGGATCGCTTATATCTCTTTACTACAAGAATAAGAACGATTTAAGACCTTCGTATGTAATGTACAGATACGAAAAGGCAGAGAATCCCGATGAAATAATCCTGGCCACTTATGATATGAAGGGTACGCTTATCGAATACTGGGCTCCAAATGGCTTTGGTAACTGGTTTTTCGGAAACGAGACTACGGAAGAATAATATACTAATCTCTTTGAGATTATGGTAAAATAAGCTGGGTTTGGTGATAGCTTTCTCCGGCGGCCGAAGCGTTCCTGCGGCCGTCGGGGATTACATATATGGAGGGGTAAATTGGCTAAGCAGGTTGATGTTAAGGCTTTCTGGCCCGAATGGGAGATAGAAAAGCTCATAGGCTCCGGCTCTTACGGAAATGTATACAGAGCACGTAAAGACGTAAGCGGCGTCTCTGTTTACTCTGCCATTAAGGTTATTTCCATACCGTTTAACAATTCCGAAGTCGAAAGCATGGCTGCGGAAGGCTTAAGTGTGGGCGACAGCATTACCTACTACAAGCAGCTGACCGAAGATATCATCAAGGAAGTGTCCTTTATGGAATCCTGTAAGGGAGACTCCAATATCGTAAGCATCGATGATTATAAAGTCATAGCGCAGGACGTGGTGCCTCACTATGATATCTATATTCGCATGGAGTTACTGACTCCTCTCAACACATATCTGTGTGACAAGACTCTCACGGACGGGGAAATAATTAAGCTCGGCACAGACATCTGTAACGCACTTTCTGTATGCGAGCGCAAGCACATTATTCACAGGGATATTAAGCCTGAGAATATTTTTGTAAACGAATTCGGCGACTTTAAACTCGGTGACTTCGGCATTGCAAGAAGCTTGGAGGGCATGACTTTCGGGTTCTCTCAGAAGGGCACTTTTAACTATATGGCGCCGGAAGTCTTTAACAGTTCTTTCTACGATTCAAGAGCGGATCTTTATTCGCTTGGCATAGTGTTATACAGGCTTTTAAACCATAACAGACTTCCGTTTTTAGACAGCGAGAAGCAGTTATTAAGCCCTACGGAAAGACGCCTTGCGGTTGAAAGACGACTTAAAGGCGACAAGATTCCGCAGCTTAAGGGTGTGTCACCGGAGCTTTCGGAAGTTATTACCAAAGCGTGCAGTTATAAGCCTGAGGACCGATATTCATCTGCGGATTTAATGAAGCAGGCGCTTGCCGATGTCAATATCCGGCAGGATGGGTCGGAAGAAGTAACCACCGTCAATGAGTCGGAGGAAACAGACAACAAGCGTGAGAAGAAAACAATCTTTCTTTTGCTGACAACAATGTCAGTATTGCTTGTGATGCTTGCGGTGTTAGGAATACATGCGTATAAGAACGGCTATTTGTCTGCGGGGAAAACCCCGTCTTCAGAAACACCCATATCGGTGTCAGTTGAATCTGAGGAGGAATTGGAAGCACGGTATATCGAGGCGCTTAATCTATTTAATCAGGGAGATTACAGCAGAGCATCCTTTAAGTTCTATGCGCTCAAAAACTACAAGGATTCAAAGCTATATTACAGACAGTCCGCCGATTACGTAAAGGCCATTGAGTGTGAAATGGTAAGAAAGTATGCAAAGGCTGCGGAATACCTGCGCACATGTACCCTTGTGCCCGGTAGCAGTGAGCGTGCCGATGATTATGAACTGCTTGAAAGCATTTATAGCAGAAGTAAGCAGGGATATTTTGAAGATGTTCTGAGCCTTTTTGACACTATGAAGAACTTTACGGAGAAGGAAAGACGTTATTACGCTAATATGTGTGCTTTGGAAAGTGCCATCAGACTTACGAAGGATGGGGACTACAAGCAGGCGGCATCTGACCTCTCGTGGGCGATGAGCGATGAACAGTGGAAGAGCGAGCGGCTTGGCAACGTAAATAGCGATAAGGTGGAAGGCGATGCGCCGACAGAGATAAGAAATAAAACTTTTAA
>JAFYDI010000024.1 GCA_017544835.1 Lachnospiraceae bacterium
AAGAGCGTTACCGAGAACACTCGTGTATCTTATCCTATCGACCACATTAAGAACATCGTTAAGAAGGTTAACGGCAAGTCTTCAGGTCCTGAAGCTAAGAGCGTTATCTTCCTTTCAGCAGATGCTTTCGGAGTACTTCCTCCTGTATCTATTCTTACACCCGAACAGACACAGTACTACTTCTTAAGCGGTTTCACAGCTAAGCTTGCAGGTACAGAGCGCGGCATTACCGAGCCTACTCCTACATTCTCAGCTTGCTTCGGTCAGGCATTCCTTGAGTTACATCCTACCAAGTACGGTGAAGAGCTTGTTAAGAAGATGAAGAAGTCCGGCGCTAAGGCATACCTTGTTAACACAGGTTGGAACGGAACCGGCAAGAGAATCTCCATCCCCGATACCAGAGGTATCATCGATGCTATTCTCGATGGCTCCATCAACAGCGCTCCTACCAAGAAGATTCCTTACTTTGACTTCGAAGTTCCTACAGAACTTAAGGGAGTTAACACAGGTATTCTTGATCCTCGCGACACCTACGCTAACGCTTCCGAATGGGAAGAGAAGGCTAAGGATCTTGCAGGAAGATTCATCAAGAACTTCAAGAAGTATGAGACCAATGAAGCAGGTAAGGCACTTGTTGCAGCAGGTCCCCAGCTTTAATTTGAAATTCAGTTAAATTTGACCGGAGGCGGTTTGCCTCCGGTCTATTTTTATATTAAAATGAAAGTGTCAGGTAAATTCTGTATTTTTATTCAAGCGAGGGGTTATGAAAAGAAACTACAAGTTATCCATTTCTTATGACGGCACGAAATATTTCGGATGGGAGCATCAGCCTAACACCGATATGACTATTCAGGGTAAGATTGAAAACGTCCTTCAGAAAATGACAGGCGAGATGCCCGATATCCAGTGCTCGGGCAGGACCGATGCAGGTGTTCATGCCAAGGCTATGATTGCAAGCGTGGAGCTGGATACACTTAAGTCTGAGGAAGATATTAAGAAGTACATGAATCGATATCTTCCCGAGGATATCTGCATTAACTCCGTAAATATCGCCGGAGATAGATTCCATGCCCGTTACAATGCCAGGGGCAAGACATATGTGTATACATGCTATGTGGGCGATTCTAAGCCGGTATTTGACAGAAAATATGTATATGCTTTGGATTCATGCCCGGATATAGGCAGAATGAAAGAAGCGGCGGAGTATCTTATGGGTGAACACGATTTTGCTTCTTTTTGCTCTAACCCCAGAATGAAAAAGTCTACCGTAAGGAATGTAGACCTGATAGATATACGCAAGAAAGACGATTATGTTATTTTTACCTATCACGGAAACGGATTCTTGCAGCACATGGTTCGTATACTTACAGGTACGCTTCTTGATGTGGGATTTTTAAGAAGAACGCCGGAAAGTGTTAAGGAACTGTTACAGATTAAAGACCGAAGGTTCGCCGGTGACACTGCACCTGCCTGTGGCCTGTGCCTTGAGAAGGTTGATTATTCATAGGTTTTATGGTATTATAATATCAACCTCGGGTGTTTGACCTTTAGTTTTGAACCTACAGTTACTTTAAACGGGATTCCTATATTCTCATGTGGATGTCAGGCCTCCTTTGCAGTGGAAGGCAGAAGCATGTATGCGGTTGCCCACCTAGATTTGTTCTAGGAGTCAAAAAGAGGTCGGCATTTCGGGGGGATTAAACTTTATAGTTTACCGAAAAAGGCGGCGGTGGCTGCCTTTTTTGGAGTTGATAAAGCGTATGAAGAAATTTTTAAAGATTCTTGACAACTTCGGAAGACAACTTAAAGAAGATAACATCACTGCGTATGCTTCAAGCTGTGCTTTCTTTATTTTTTTGTCTTTAATACCGATGATAATGCTTCTTTTGGCTATATTACCGTACACACCGATAGATCCGGCGCTGCTTACCAAGTGGGTGCTTGAGGAGCTTCCGGCGGGCACGGGTAATTTTGTGATTTCCGTGCTTGAAGAAATATCCACAAGGTCTGTAGGACTTATCTCCGTGACTGCGGTGTTGACTCTTTGGTCGGCAGGCAAGGGTATTAACTCTTTGATTGCGGGTTTCAACGCGATTGACAAGAACATTGATAAGAGAAATGGGTTGCTTGTAAGAATTATTGCATGTTTATACACTTTGGTGTTTCTTGTGGGCGTGCTGTTAATGCTCATTCTTGTGGTATGCGGTAACTTCATTATGGATGTTTCCGTAGGAGCGTTTCCGAGACTTGCCAAGGTATTTGAAGTGCTCATGAATTTCAGAACATTGATTTCAATCGGCGTCTTGTCCATTCTTTTTATGCTCTGTTATTCACTTCTTCCTTACAAGAAGCATAAGTTTAGAGAAACCTTTCCCGGAGCGATACTGGCGGCAACTGTATGGACGGGCTATTCATTCCTGTTTTCGTGGTATATTAATAAGTTTGGTGCTTACAGTATGTACGGAAGCCTTACAGCCATTATTATTCTTATGATTTGGCTGTATATGTGTATGTATTTTCTTTTTCTGGGAGACAATCTTAATAAGTATTTCAGGCCGCTTATCAGAGGAATACTTAACAAGAAACCTATATCCGAGCTTAAAGGTCAGCTTGAAAGTTTGGAGGAAGATTAAGAAATAGTTCATTGATTTAATATAGTTTTAAGTGTATTCTTTTTTAGGAACATTATTCGCGAAAGCGTAAATATATTATCAAGGAGAAGTTTATGGAACATAAGAAGATTTGGGAGAATTACTCCTCTAAACAGCTTAAAGAATTAGAAGTTCTTAATAAGGATTACAGAGACTTTCTTGACAACGGTAAGACCGAGAGAGAATGTGTCAATGTAATCGTTAACATGGTTGAAAAGTCAGGCTACGTTGAGCTTGAGGAGAGACTCAAGGCAGGCGGCAAGCTTAAGAAGGGCGAGAAGATTTATGCCGTTAACATGAATAAGGGCATAGTTCTTTTTAACATCGGTGAAGAGCCTCTTGAAAAGGGTATGAACATCCTCGGCGCTCACATCGATTCCCCCAGAATGGATATTAAGTCCAATCCCCTTTACGAGGATACAGACATTGCATATCTTGATACACACTACTACGGCGGCGTTAAGAAGTATCAGTGGGTTACCATTCCGCTTTCACTTCACGG
>JAFYDI010000025.1 GCA_017544835.1 Lachnospiraceae bacterium
AACAGTTACGCCGACAGATAAGTTAGCCGTGAAAAATGTGAAAAGATTCATTACGTTACTTCCTGTAGCAACGCCTGAAATACCCGCAGTACTTCCAAACCTTCCCACTATCATTAAGTCTACTGCCGAGTACATAGCCTGAAGCACAATCGCTCCAAGAATAGGAAGCATAAATTTAATCATTTTCTTTGGTATCGAACCGACGGTAAAATCCTGATTATCGTTCATTAAAACCTCTTTCTTTATAAAACCTTGGTGGTCCACTTACCTGCATCCCAGACTTCGGTAGCAAGTCCTTCATAAAACTCAGGCTCATGACATACCATAAGAATACTTCCCTTGTATGCCTGAAGAGCTCTCTTAAGTTCAGCCTTCGCATCCACATCCAAATGGTTGGTGGGCTCGTCCAAAAGTAAAATATTGCTTTCGCGATTAATAAGCTTACAAAGTCTAACCTTGGCCTGCTCGCCACCGCTTAAGACCTTCACCAAAGATTCGATGTGCTTGGTGGTAAGTCCGCATTTTGCAAGAGCAGATCTTACCTCATACTGAGAAAATCCCGGGAATTCATTCCAGATTTCCTCAATACAAGTTGTGGTAATACTCTGGTCCATCTCCTGCTCGAAGTATCCGATACTAAGATAATCACCGAGAGTTACACTTCCGCTGATAGGCTTAATTAATCCGAGGATACTTTTTAAAAGAGTTGTTTTACCGATACCGTTCGCACCGGTAATTACAATCTTCTGTCCTCGCTCCATGGAAATATTAAGAGGCTTTGATAACGGCTCATCATAACCGATTACCAAATCCTTTGTCTCAAAAATATATCTTCCCGGAGTTCTTGCTTCCTTGAAATTAAACTCCGGCTTCGGTTTCTCAGCCGCAAGCTCAATGACATCCATCTTATCAAGTTTCTTTTGACGAGACATAGCCATGTTACGGGTAGCAACACGAGCCTTATTACGAGCCACAAAGTCTTTTAAGTCCGCGATTTCTTTCTGCTGCTTATTATAAGCGGCTTCAAGCTGGGCCTTCTTCATTTCGTATACTTCAAGGAACTTATCGTAATCGCCCACATATCTGTTAAGTTCCTTATTGTCCATATGATAAATAAGATTAACAACACTGTTAAGGAAAGAAATATCGTGAGATATCAAAATAAAAGCGTTCTCATATTCGTTAAGATAGCGCTTAAGCCAATCGATATGCTCTTTATCAAGATAGTTGGTGGGCTCGTCGAGTAGTAAAATATCAGGCTTTTGAAGCAAAAGTTTTGCAAGGAGCACCTTGGTACGCTGTCCGCCGCTAAGTTCGGTAACATCTTTATCAAGTCCTAAGTCCATAAGACCGAGAGCCCTTGCCACTTCTTCAACCTTTGCATCAATCATGTAAAAATCATGCTGATCGAGAAGTTCCTGAATGGTACCGAGCTCTTCCATGTAATCCTCAAGCTCTTTCTCCGAAGCATCACCCATCTTGTCGCAGATTTCGTTCATGCGGGCTTCCCATTCAAAAAGAAAATCGAAGGCGGATTTAAGCACGTCTTCGATAGACATTCCTTTTTCTAAAACTGTGTGCTGATCAAGGTATCCGACGCGCACATTTTTGGCCCACTCAATCTTGCCTTCATCCGGCATGAGCTTACCTGTAATGATATTCATAAATGTGGACTTACCTTCGCCGTTGGCGCCGATAAGTCCGATGTGTTCACCTTTTAAAAGTCTGAATGAAACGTTGTCAAAAATCGCTCTGTCCCCAAAACCATGGGTCAGATTCTCTACATTTAAAATACTCATAGTCCTTCTTTCGGAGGGTGCTTCGCATAGAGCAACTTAAGTATGATGGGAGTTGCTATGGAAGAAACAATAATCAACAAAATAACAGCAGTAAAATAAACCGGCTCCAAAAGGCCCACACTTAAACCTTTCTGCGAAACGATAAGTGCAACCTCACCTCGAGTCATCATACCTACACCGATTTTAAGCGAATCGGCCCAGGTAAATTTACAAGCCTTGGCCATAAGTCCGCAACCGATAATTTTACATATAAGACCTACGAATACAAAAGCAATCGCGAATACCAAAACCGATAAATTCAAATCGCTTATATCTGTCTTAAGTCCGATACTTGCAAAGAAAATGGGGCCGAAAAGCATATATGAGTTAATATCCATTTTCTCTGCGATGTATTCCGAATCTCTTATATTACAAAGAATAATACCTGCGACATATGCACCGGTAATATCCGCAATACCAAAATATTTCTCGGCAACGTATGCCATGGCAAGGCAAAGTGCCAGTCCCATGATGGGAATTCTTCTGGTGTGAGGATACTTGGCATCTACAAACTTAAATATCTTATAAATCAAGAATCCCACAACAATTGAGAATACAAAAAACAAACCTGTCTTGGCAACCACCATTCCGGCGTTGGAACTTGCATCTCTCAAACCGATTACTACAGTAAGTACAATAATACCGATAACATCATCGATAATAGCAGCGCTTAAAATCGTGGTACCGATGAGTCCCTTAAGCTTACCCATCTCACGAAGGGCCTGAACAGTAATACTTACACTCGTTGCGGTAAGAATTACGCCAATGAACACAGCTTTGAAGAAATCAAGTGAACCGATTTCCGCAAATCCGTAGAAGCAACCGTACAAAACAGTACCGCCCACAAGCGGAGCAAAAACACCTGCACAGGCAATAAGCGTAGCCTTAAGTCCGGTCTTAATCAAATCATGAAGATTCGTCTCAAGTCCTGCGCTGAACATAAGCAATATTACGCCGATTTCAGCCATCTGTCCGAGAAAATCGGTCTGATTAACCAATCCAAGCAAACTCGGTCCGATTATAAGACCCGCTACAATCTCTCCGACTACCTGTGGTGCCTTAATCTTTCTTGCAAGTATTCCGAACAGTTTAGCAAAAATAACTATAATCGCTAAATCCTTAAAAACCAAATATGATTCCATGTCGTCTCCATTCTAAACCAACATAAACCCAATACCCACAAGAATGAATTCTACCATATTTCCTCTACTTTTCAAGTAATTGTGCTATTTACAGTTATTTAGAAATCTTTTTGGGCTTTTTGTCCTCTTTGAGTTTCTTATATCTTGAAATAATGCTCTCGGCATCTTCCGCAGAAACCGGCTTTTTGGTCTTAACCGCAAAGAACCTTCCCACATCGTTCTTTCTCACACGAATCTTTGTCTTAATAAATCCATGTTCCTCGCAATAGGTAATACACAAGAAATACTTACCCGTGGGCGAAAAAAGTTTTGTATGCCTCTTAGACGGTTTATCGCAGAGGTAGCAGTTTACGTTCTTTATTTCCTTGTCTGAAAGCATAGCTTCTCTGGTGGCAAAAGTACGAGTAATGTATTTCTCATAATCCGAGAACTTAACATGTACTTCATGCTGCTTGTCGGGAGGTGCTATAAAGTTATCGTAAGATACATGCTCAAGCGTCTCTTTCTTTTTAATAAGGGCAAAAGCCTTCGCTGCATAGTAAGCATCACTAAACGCTCTGTGAAAAGGAATGTCCTTCTCTATATTAAGGAAGTCAATCGCGCTTTCAAGAGAACGACGCTCTTTACCCTCACCATATTCGATAGCGAAAAGCTTCTGAATATCGTAAAAAGCAAGCGGTCCGTTCATAAACGGTTTAAAGCCAAAGAAAACCATGTTGCGCTGAAGCTCTGTTAAATCAAGAGGTCCCCAGGTTCCGAAAACATAATCTTCTCCGCACCATTCAAGAAAACGCTCCATTACCTCTTCGAAAGGCTGCTCGTGTTTAAGCTCTGCCATTTTAATATGAACAAGCTTGCCGGTCATGTAGTGCATGGTCTTATAAACCTGCGGTTTGATAAGCGCACTAAACTCGTCAATCATAACCTTTTCGGAGTTAAGCTTGACGGCACCGATTTCAATTATTTCAAAAGGAATCGCGGGATTGGCACCTGCGGTGGTCGCCGACTGATTCCATTCAAGATCCATAATAATATAATTCATTTATTTCTCCATTTAGGATTCTACTATGCTATAATTGTATGAAGTAGCATGAGGGTTGTCAATGCAATCCGATTTTTAACTATCGCGAGGGTTACAATGATTAATAAGATTATATCTATATCCTTTGAAGGCTACAACGGAAGCGGAAATAGTGAAACCTTTTTCTTCAAGGATTCTCCCGAGATTTGTATCCACAAAAGACCTCTTGTTTTAATATGTCCGGGCGGCGGATACGAATTTCTTTCTGACCGAGAAGGCGAGTCCATCGCTTTTAAATTCAATTCTTTCGGTTATCACGCAGCTATCATCAATTACTCGGTGGCCCCTGCCACTTACCCGACTCAGCTTTTGGAAGTAAGTGCCGCAGTCAAGTACTTTAAAGACCATTCCGAGGAATATCATATCGATCCTAACCGTATCGTAATTTACGGAGCTTCGGCCGGAGCCCATGCGGCAGCCGATTATGCTACAGGATATTTCCGCGACGAAGTTACTTCTGTTTTGAAAGTATCGAGTGATTATCTTCGTCCGGCGGGAATGATTCTTGCTTACCCTGTCATCACTTCGGGTGAATTTGCCCACAGAGGTTCTTTTGACAATCTGTTAGGTGAGCTTAAAAATGATAAGAAGATGCTCGAGTATGTTTCCATTGAAAACAGAATTACCAAGGAAACACCTCCCGCATTTATCTGGCACACATTCCCGGACGGTTGCGTTCCGGTTGAGAATTCCCTTCTTTTGGCAGAAGCTATGAAGCGGGAAAATATTCCTTTTGAGCTTCACATCTTCCCTTCCGGCGGACACGGTTTAGGTCTTGCGGACGAGATTACACTTTCTCCCGGTAGGACGGAGATTGATGCGGGCGCTGCTCAATGGGTAGATTTGTGTCATACGTGGTTAAAGACTATATTCGGTTCTCTTACCGATTAAATAGAAAGTGAGGATTTTATGAGATTTCATAACGGTTGCTGGACCAAGCAAAAAGGTGTAGAGCTTTTCTCTCCCAAGGAAATTCATTTTTTTGATATTAAGGACAACATTTTAAGTATATGTGCTCCTACCAATCCTATTCGTCATCGCGGCGACGTTTTGGAGGGCATCAATCTTACGGTTGTGATTTCATCCCCCGCACCCGAAGTTATCAGAGTGCAGACCAAGCATCATCTCGGCGTAACTCATCACGGCCCCGACTTTGAGCTTAATCTTCCGAAGAAGTCATGCCTTAAAATTGAAGAAAAGGAAGACAAATTCCTTCTTTCAAGCGGAACTCTCACACTTGAAGTTGGTAAGAATCCTTTCTACTTAATTTACAAGCGCGGTGACGAAGTTATTACCAAGAGCTTTAATGACCTTGCTTGTGTTAAGACGGATTGGCACGGATTCATTTATGATGCAAACGGTGACACCTCCAATACCTACATGACCCAGAGTTTGGGACTTTCCGTAGGTGAGTTGGTATATGGCCTCGGCGAAAGATTTACTTCTTTTGTCAAGAACGGTCAGAATGTAGATATCTGGAATGAGGACGGCGGTACCAATACTCAGCTTTCCTACAAGAACATTCCTTTTTATCTTACCAATAAAGGTTACGGAGTGCTTGTTAATCATCCCGAGAATGTTTCTTTTGAAGTTGCCAGCGAATTTGTGACTAAGGTTAACTTCACGGTTGAAGGTAATGAGCTTGACTATTTCTTGATTAACGGTCCTACTATGAAGGAAGTCGTTAAAAGATATACAGATTTAACCGGCAAGCCCGCACTTCCCCCTACATGGACCTTCGGATTGTGGCTGTCGACTTCTTTTACCACCAATTACGATGAAAAGACTGTTATGAGTTTCGTCGATGGTATGTTAGACCGCGGTATTCCGCTCAGAGTCTTCCACTTTGACTGCTACTGGATGAAGGAATTCCACTGGTCAAGCTTTATCTGGGATGACAGAGTGTTCCCCGATCCTGTAGGTATGCTTAAGCGTATCAAGGCAAAGGGTCTTAACATATGCGTATGGATTAATCCTTACATCGGTCAGGAATCTCCTCTTTTCAGAGAAGGTTGCGAAAAGGGTTATTTTGTTAAGAGAGCAAACGGCGACCCCTGGCAGTGGGATATGTGGCAGGCCGGCATGGCTCTTGTGGACTTTACCAATCCCGCAGCTTGCAAGTGGTTCCAGGACAAACTCGAAGCATTACTTGATATGGGAGTTGATTGTTTCAAAACCGATTTTGGCGAAAGAATCCCCACCGACGTAGTATGGCATGACGGCTCCGACCCTCAGAAAATGCACAACTACTACACATATCTTTACAACAAATGTGTATTTGAACTCTTACAAAAGAAACGTGGTAAAGACGATGCTGTTTTATTTGCAAGAAGCGCAACCGTAGGCGGTCAGAAATTCCCTGTACACTGGGGCGGCGACTGCTGGTCCGATTATGAATCCATGGAAGAGAGTCTTCGCGGCGGATTGTCACTGCTTATGTCGGGCTTCGGTTTCTGGAGTCACGATATCGGAGGATTTGAAGCTACTTCCACTCCCGATGTTTACAAGCGATGGGCGGCTTTCGGACTTTTATCTTCTCACTCAAGACTTCACGG
>JAFYDI010000026.1 GCA_017544835.1 Lachnospiraceae bacterium
GTAGTGGGAGCACCTGCAACCATGAATGCCGCATCAATCTTGCCATCCTTAAGAGCGTCTGCCGAATCGCCGAAGCTCTGGTATGTAGGCTCGATATCGTTCTCGGTTAAGCCGTATACACCAAGCACATCGATAGCGTTAAAGTATACACCTGAACCTGCAGCACCGATGGATACCTTCTTACCCTTAAGGTCTGCTACTGTCTTGATATCAGGATTAAGAGTAACAATCTGAACCTGCTCGGTGTAAAGAGCTGCTACAGTCGAGAAGCAGGTGATGGGAGTATCAAAAAGGTTGGTTCCGTTGTAAGCGTAAGCCATAACGTCTGACTGGCAGAAAGCAAGCTCTGCGTTACCTTCTTTTAACTCATTGATATTGGACTGGGAACCGTTACCTACAAGGCCGGTTACCTTAACGCCCGCATTATTGGTAGCATGCTGAGCAATTACGGAACCGAATCCGTAATAAGTGCCCGACTCGCCACCTGTTACAAATCTTAAATTAGCTGAAGATGAACCGCAAGCAGCCAAAGAAAGTGCGAGAACAAGTGCAGCCATGATAGATACTAATTTCTTCATAATTATTCCTCCCTTTAGAGTACCATAATGAGGCATAGCCCCAATAAATATGTTAACACTTTACCACATTAAAACGATAAAAGCAAGAAAAAGCGCAAGATTGCAAGAATCTTACGCTTTTAGTCTACTTTATTGCATACCAGACGCATTCCGAAGCCGGGCCCTTTTTAATTTCGTCAAGCGCATTTTCAGCTTCCTCTGCCGAAGTTGCTCCGTAGAGCATCATGCAACGATAAGCTGTGTTTACAATGCCTGTCTCCGCACCGGCTTTGGCATATGCGCTTCCGACATAATTGGAGTAGGATTCCGGTACTACAAGGGCAAAGGGAGACCTGTAGTAAGTATGCGTTCCGTCAGAAACAGAGTAAAACAGGTCGGTCCTGTCGGATACCGGAACCGATACAAAACCGCACATACACTCTGCCTTGGAAACAGGAACAATATCCTTCTCAACTGCCTTGCCATTTTCCACAGAATATGTAGTATATCCGCCTACGCCGTAGTCGCCAAGGTCAACGTACAATCCAAGGTCTGTAGTAATGCGTCCCTTGGTAAAGCCACGCGCTTTCATGTCCTGCGACACATTCTGTAACATATATGCCTCGCGTAATACGTTTAAGTCCAAAACCGTCGCAGACTCTTCCATATCATTTATTCGCTTAAGATATGCATCAGACACTTCAAGTCGCACAACATTGTCATCTTTGAATATAAGCTTAAAGTTCTGTGAGTCGGTCAGCAAGGAATACAATTCCTCCAGACGTTCTTTTTCTTCGGTGTTGTTAACAGGATCGAACTCTTCAGGTTCTTCCAGCGAAAGAATACTCCTCCAATGGCTGTAGAATGCACCGGCAAATACACTGTAATTCTGTCCGAGAGCAGTCTTCTTGTAAGCATCTTCAAGTATGTTATAAAGTTCTTCGCTTACGGTTACATCCTTGCCGATATTCTTACTGATGGTGCAAAGATTGGTATAACCGGTGTATTCTTTGTCAGGGTCTGTAAGCTTGTAAAGTCTTACAAGTGAACCGGTATAACACGCCTCTGCTTCTTTCTTTTGCTGTTTGATTGCGTTGCTTGAACCCTCAAAAAGATATGTGCAGGTAATGCCGCTTGCATACAGGCCCGCTTCCTCGTCAGGCATAGTGTCAAGGTTGTAATATCCCGGGTCCTGATTGGTAATCTTGTATATGCCTCTTGTGATAAAGAAGATGGCTGCCGCAAAAGCAACAGCAAACAAAATCACTCTTATAGGGCTGATTTTTTTCTCTGTCATTCTTGTGTCTTTCTTTAAAGCAATAGGCAATTGCTTGCGCAATTGCCTAGGGTTATGTGTGTTAAATTAAGAAAATTACTGCTTGTCAGCAAATCTAATCTTCTTGTATTCCTCAATTTCAGAGGGGCTTCCGAATACGAAATGGCCGTTGCCAAGATCGGTAAGCTCGGGCTGCTCTGTTGAGTAGTCGTGCATGGAAGGATCGTATACCATAAGCTTCTTGTTCTTCTCGATTGCGGGATCGGGAACAGGAATAGCGGAAATAAGTGACTTGGTGTAAGGGTGAAGCGGAAATGCAAAGAGTTCTTCGGACTCTGCGATTTCCATAATCTTACCTCTGTAAATAACCACGATACGGTCACTTATAAATCTTACGATTGAAAGGTCATGCGCGATGAAAAGATATGTAAGACCTTTTTCCTTCTGGAACTTTTTAAGAAGGTTAAGTACCTGTGCACGAATGGATACGTCAAGTGCCGAGATAGGCTCATCGGCAATGATGAACTCAGGCTCCATTACAACGGAACGGGCAATGCCGACACGCTGTCTCTGTCCGCCGGAGAACTCGTGAGGGTAACGGGTAAGGTGCTCGGGAAGTAATCCTACGTCCTTGGTAATCTTTTCAACTTTCTTAATGCGGTCTTTCTTGTCTTTAAAAAGCTTAAAGTTAAGAAGACCTTCGGAAATAATATATTCGATGGTAGCACGCTCGTTAAGAGATGCGGAAGGGTCCTGAAAGATCATCTGAATCTTACGTACCACTTCTCTGTCCTCTTTACGGGAAAGCTTACCGGAAATTCTCTTGCCGTCGTAGATAATCTCACCGTTGGAACAAGGATTGATTCTTACGATTGCACGTCCGATTGTGGTCTTACCGGAGCCGGACTCTCCTACAAGCGAAAGTGTCTCGCCTTTAAAAATATCAAAACTTACATTATCTACAGCCTTAAATTTTGACTTACCTGCCTTGAAGACAACATCCAAATTACGGACTGATAATAATACTTTCTTTTCATTGTTATCCATAATGTTGCCTCCTACTTCGAAACATCCACGTAAGACTTAAGCATCTTTTCGTGAAGATTTCTGATAATTTCAGGTGTCTCTACCTTCGGAGCTCTGGGATCGAGTAACCAGGTCTTAGCATAGTGAGTATCGCTGACCTTAAATACCGGAGGCTCCTTAACAAGATCGATAGCCAATGCATACTGGTTACGGGGTGCAAAAGCATCACCGATGATCTTGTTGTAAAGAGACGGAGGTGTGCCCTGGATGGAGAAAAGTTCTTCACCCTTGGTAGCAAGCTGAGGAAGTGAAGAAAGCAGTGCCCATGTGTAAGGGTGCTTGGGATCGTAGAAAATTTCATCTACGTTACCGACTTCAACAATCTGTCCTCCGTAAATAACGGCAACACGCTCTGCAACATTGGCAACAACGCCAAGGTCGTGAGTAATATAAACAGTAGTAAATCCGAGTTCTTTCTGAAGAGACTTGATAAGTTCAAGTATCTGAGTCTGAATTGTAACGTCAAGCGCTGTGGTAGGCTCGTCACAGATAAGAATCTTAGGCTGACATGAAAGAGCAATCGCAATAACGATACGCTGTCTCATACCGCCGGAATACTCGAAGGGATAATCATTAAATCTCTTCTCGGGGTCGGGGATACCTACCTTGTCCATGATATCGATGGTACGCTTCTTGGCTTCATCCTGTGAGCAGTGCTGGTGCTTAAGGATTACGGTCATAATCTGCTTACCGATTGTGATAACAGGGTTAAGAGATGTCATAGGATCCTGGAATACTGTAGCAATACGACATCCACGAATCTGCTGCCAGTCCTTGGTATACTTAACCTTTGCGCAGTCTATAATCGCATATCCGTGAATGGTATTGGTAGCTTCTTCGTAGGAGCGGAACTCCACTCTGAATGCTACAGTCTCGAACACCTTATTAAGTGTTGCAGCATCACTTAAGTCTTCGCCAAGTGACATTGCAAGTTTAAATGCTTTCTTAAGTTTGTAACGGAAAAGAAGCTGATCCTTGAACGGATATCTTGCTATTGAAAGTACAACTTCGTAAGCAATCTTCTTATTACGCTCCAATATAGCATCTGTAAGACCGTAAGGGTTCTTGTCGGAAGCGGGAGTAGCAATTTTCTTATCTCTCTGCTCTGTAAGGCTCTTAATCTCAGCCTTAATCGCCTCAGCCTTTTCAGCTTCGGCTTTATTGGCTGCCTTACGCTGCTTTAAGAGCTCAACGTGCTCTTTCTGAACGTTTTCAAGTTCCTTCTCCAGGTCTTTAATCTTCTTCTCTGTCTTAACGATTTCGGGCTTGTCGTCCTCAATCTTTTTATCAAGAGTCCAAAGGTAGTTGGTAGTATCAACTATAGAGTCCTTAAGGCTCTTTACCTTTGTGGCATGAGCTGCTTCCTCGTCGGGAGTAAGCTTATCAAGGCTGTCAAGTTCAGCCTTCTTGGCAATAATTGCCTTATATTCCGATGCACCTCTTTCAAGTACGGAATTCTTATTAAGGAATTCAAAGTACTCATCAAGAGTCCTCTTATTACGCTTGGTAAGCACAACATCGGTCTTGGAGATTTCATCATCCGAAAGAATGATGGAACCGTTTGAAATGAATCCGTTGGAATCAAGCATACCGGCGAATGTCTTGGTAAGTACTGACTTACCCGAACCTGACTCACCTACGATAGCAAGGGACTCATTCTCATAAATATCAAGGGATACGTTACGTATCGCCTGAAGTACACGTCCTCTTACGTTAAACTTAACGTCCACATTGTTAAGGGAAAGGAGGACTTTTCTATCTTTATTATCGTTCATATCGCACCTCTCTTATAACATGTGTGTTCTGGGATCTGAAGCATCTGCAAGATGCTGACCCAGCAAATAAAGAATCATGGCAACCAAGCTGGCCATAATAACCGGAGGCCAGAATGTCCAAGGGTATGTAATAAATGCAGTCTGTCCATTCTGAATCATACGACCGAGCGAAGGAACCGAAGCACTGAGTCCCAATCCTGCATAGGAAAGGAAAACTTCACTACTGATGTATCCGGGAACTTCAGATGCAAGAACCGTAACTATAACCGATGTAAGGAAAGGCAAAACGTTTCTGGAAATGATACGGTTAATGGGAGTACCCAAACATCTTGATGCAAGAGAATACTCTCTGTCTCTGATAATCATAACCTGTGTTCTGAAGAAGAACGCAACACCAAGCCATCCAAACAATGTAAACGCGATTACAAGGCTCCAAAAACCCGAGCCGATAACATATACCAATACAGACTGTACAAGCAAGCCGGGAATATTACCGAAAATGTTATAAAATACGAGCATTACGGAATCGACTTTCTTGGAATAACCCCATACTGCACCAAGAACAACACCTATAAACATGTTAATTGCAGCACAGATAAATGCAAGTTTCAAAGAAGTCTGAGCCGAAGCAAAGATTCCAAGGAAAATAGAGTTACCTGATGAGCCGGTTCCAAGTAAATACTTGATGCTGCCGCCGTACTTGGTCATAGCCGCTGTAGGACTTAAGTTGTATGAGGATGAATCCGTAACATTCTCCATAACATCATAAGGGAATATCAACGGAATAATAAATGCCGAAACAAGTAATAAAATAAAAAGTGTAAGAAGAATTATGTTGCTCTTCTTTCTAAAGAATACTCTGAACACTGACTTCCAATAGGAATATCTCGGCGCGATAATCTTCTCGCTAGATGCCTTTTCGTCTTCTCCCAAAAATCTGAAAAGCTCATTCTCTTGCTCAGGAGACAAATTCATCATTTCTTCCATTATCTTCCGCCTCCTTTATCCGATGACAAAGATATTCTGGGATCGGCCTTGGCAAGAAGCAAGTCTCCTAAAATAACTGAAGCCAAACTTAGTGATGTATAGAATACCGTCATAGCCACTACAATACCATTGTCATGTTGATGAATTGCATTAATAAGCAAACGACCTGTACCGGGAATACCATATGCTGTCTCTGTTATAAAACCTCCGACAAGTGAGAACAGAATACTGCCGGGAATACCGTGTACGATATAAATCATCGCATTTCTGGAAATATGAATTCTGAATATTTCCTTTTCCGAAAGACCTTCCGCACGCGCAAACTTAACATAGTCTGAGTTCATCTGGTCAATCATGTATCTTCTCATCCACTTCATAAGACTTCCGAGGCCGGGGAGTGTCAATGAAATTGTAGGAAGAATATATGCCAAAACCTTGGTCTCTGCTGTTGCAAATTTATAAGGCAGGTGAAAAACAGCATTACCGAATGCAGCTAACATGAAAATGTAAGCCAAACTGGGTACAGCTGAAATAAATACTATATAAGCGTTACCGATGTTATCAAGGAAACCGTCTTTCTTTCTTGCCATGGCGATACCGATGGGAAGACCGATAAGGTACGCCATAAGGGTAGAAATAATACCCATAATGAAAGAGTTTCCGATTACAGTAAGACCCGTTCTCTGATAAGAATAAACTGTGTAATTGTCAGTAAACTGAGTCTTCTCAACCTCACTGAGTTCACCTGTTGCATTGTATGTAACAGAGTGGAAATCGATAGCTGTGTCGGTATACTTGTCTGTTCCCAAGTCAATAGGGAACTGCTGTCTTGTAGTCTTAAGATCTCCCGTGGGAGTAGTAACTACGTTGGTAATCTCCTGACCTCTGTAGGCAGTATAAGACGTACCAAGGTTAATGCGGAACCAGTTCTGATGTATATAAGGGAATCTGTCATTAAAATACAACAAATACTTGTGCTGTGTACCGGAACCTACGATTGCAAAAAGACCGGAATAGGGATCCTTCTCAAAACGTACGTAACGATCCGTAAGATTGGGGTCCTTAACATCTTTGGTGGTTTCAAAGCTAAAGAAGTTCGCAATATATTTGCCCAAACGCACGAACACGTTGGTGTTATCAATTGCAAGCAAATAGCCCGTGCCGCCGGGTTTGGTCTTACCGGACTTGTAAAGCATGGGTTCAAAATATTTAAATTCATATCCCTTTGCAGCGTATTTATTCAAGAATTCCTGAACTGTAGGATTCTGCTGGAATGTAGCCGCATCCTGAATTGCATTCTTATCTGCAAGATAATCTGACTGTTTATAATAATCGTCTCCGTAAACTTCAATATACTTATTCTTTACGAAGGTCGTGTAATCTTCAAAAGTTAAATATCCAAATTTCTGGTACTGCACATACTCGTACAGACCTCTGTCATTATTACTCTTCTTATTCCAAGTATCGTCTGTCTGAAAAATCGCGCTCCTCTCGATGAGCGAATAAACCATAATCATAACCAGTACGACCACCACGATAAGGGAAAAAACCGAGAATAGTATTCTTTTGAACAGGTACTTTTTCATTTAACTATTCATCCTTTCTAATTTGTGTGGCCTGCCATTAAATAACAACATAACCCCAACCTAACTAATCTCTCTTAAACATTAAGGTACACAGGGAGAGAAACTCTCCCTGTGTGCCCATGAAAGTCTGTTTAATTAGTCTCTAACTATTAGAAGAGACCGATAACCTTTGTCATGTAGCCTGCGCCTTCGCCAAGGAATGTGTCAAGGTAGGTAGAAGGATCACCGTAGTCAGGACCCCAACCTGAACCGTAGAACATATCGAAGTTACCTGCTTCACCGTTGGAAGCTCTGTAACCTGATGCGTAGTAGTCTTCAGGAGTGGTAGCCTCGATGAGGTTAACCTGTACCTTATCAGCACCGAGAGTTGTCTCGATAACCTGCTTGTAAGCGTTAGCCTGAGCAACCTGAGAATCGGAAGCTGAGTAGTATACTACATCAATGTTGATAGGATAGCTTACGGAATCGCCAAGTTCCTCTTCAGCCTTTGCAAGGTATTCCTTAGCAGCGTCTGCATTGTACCAGCCGTCTACGCCGTCCTTAACGGTAACTTTAGCGCCAAGCTTGTCAAGATAATACTGAACCATTTCGCCGTAGAAGGTACCTGCGGTGAAGGTGTGTCCGTCCTTATCGGTAACATCGTTTTCGATCTTAACGAATTCAGGATGTGTGTACATATTTCTTAAGTTGGTGAACTTAAGGTCCTCACCACGAACGGTTGCGTTCTGTGTGCCCTTGTCAAATGCATGCATAAGAGCCTTACGGAAGTTCTTGTTCATGAGTGCGGTATGAGTATCAACTTTGTTCTTCTCGGTCTGAGGAGAAGCAACGGTACCGCTCTCAAGAGCATAGGTACCACGGTTCATGTTAAGACCACCGAAGTAAGAAGTTGAAGTTGTATCTGATACGTAAGCGTACTTATCAAAGTTACCATCTGCCTTAGCCTTGTCAAGAAGACCGGTAGATGCGCCAAGTGCGATACCTGAGTAGGTACCTGCAACAGTGTCATTGTATAATGCATCGGGATTCTCGCCGTTATCATATACCCACTTAACGCTCTTAAGGGTAACCTGATCAGCCTTGTAGTAACCGGGGTTAGCTACGATAAGGATTTCAGAATCCTTTAATAACTTCTGGATAGTGAAAGGTCCGCAGTATACCTGAGAAGCAACATCATCGGAGTTACCATAGGTATAGGAGTTGGTGTCAGCAGAAGCTGCTGCATACTCTTCTACGCCGTATACACCGCCGTGAGCCTGATAGAAGGAATCACAGATGGGTAAGAAGCAAGAGTAGGTAAGCATTGTAAGGAAGTAGGAAGTAGGCTGCTCAAGAGTAACCTGAAGGGTGTAATCATCAACTGCCTTGTAACCTACGTTGTCCCAGCTGCCGCCTGCGCTGTAGTAATCGGTACCGCCTACTACTACGCCATCGATAAGCCATTCAAGACCTGCCTGAGCGTCAAGCATGTGACGGAAGCCTGCTACGAAGTCCTTAGCGGTAACTTCTGCGTACTTCTGGCCTTCTGAAGTATACCAGTAAACACCCTTACGAATGTGGAAGGTATAGGTAAGACCGTCATCAGATACTTCCCAGCTCTCTGCAAGTGCGGGAGTCATCTGAGATAAGTTGTTGTATTCAACAAGACCGTCTACACAGTTAACTGTGATTTCTGTATCTGCCTGAGAGCTTGTGTTAAGCCAGTCAAGAGTAACAGGTGCGGTCTGGAATGTCAAAGTGTAAGTATCCTGAATAGTGTGGCCCTTGGACTTTAAATAAGCAGCGGGATCGTATGTGCCTTCACCTGCAACTGCCTTAGCCCACTCAGCGAGCATGTCATCACGCTCAGCAGGAGTGCAGAACTCATCAGAAATAACAAGACCCTTAAGACGATCGTCGTCGTTACCCCACTGTACATAAGGAACAGTTCTGGGTGCGATTCTGTTGATCGTATAAGCGCCACCCTGTGTGGTGGTAGGAATCATAACTGCGGAATCAAGAAGGTATGCTTCAGCCTGTGCGAAAAGCATGAATCTTTCATCAACAGAGGATGCTGCCTTAGCTGCAGCGGAAAGAGCTTCGAAGTCGCCTAAAACAGCTTCGTAAACATCTTCATCATCGGCACGAACGTAAGTAACGTCAGCGTCGTTCTTGGTCTCGGTTTCGGTAGAAGCTGAGGTCTCAGTAGATGCTGAGGAAACTTCAATAGAAACCGAAGCGGGTGCTTCCTTCTCACAACCTGCAAGAGATAAAACCATTGCAGAGGCGAGAATAACACTTAAAAGTTTCTTTTTCATTATTATCCTCCCTTTTGATAATGTAATGAATATTTTCTTCAACGATGCAATCTGTTAAAGTCAAACTGTATCATGATTTCTACATTTTACACAACTAATCTGAATCTGTCAATCACAAAATACTGATATACATGTATACATTAATATCGCATTGTATTTAGAAATACAGTATTTATCAGCAAAAGCAAGGGAAATAGATTGTATTTTTATTCGCAATGTTTTCAATGTCTTTATATTGTTCCCTTTTTAATGCAAATTTGCATATTCTTTTGTATAAATATAAATTTTCGGAATATTTCGTCAAATTCTGCCGGGGTAAACCGTTTTTCCGATAATATTTTTTTGCCACCCCGAGAGCCTCTCGGGACGCGCTATTTAACGACATTTTTGCGACGGAAAACGAAAGAATTATTAATAGGAAAGTAGTATAAAGGACTATACAGGAGGAATATCCTTTATGCGTAAGTCCAAGAATAACACGGTCAATATGACCACAGGCAATCCGCTTAAGCTTATAGTGAAGTTTGCAATCCCTATGCTTGTGGGTAATATTTTCCAGCAATTATATAATCTTGCGGACTCTATTATTGTGGGCCGTATTATAGGTAAGGATGCTCTCGCAGCCGTCGGTGCCACGGGCTCCGTTACCTTTCTTTTTTTCGCACTCTGCAACGGTATCGGTAACGGCGGCGGTATTGTAACCTCGCAGTTCTTCGGGCAGGGTGACGATAAATCGGTTAAGAAGTGTATCACCAACACCGGATTCATTATGCTGATTGTTCCTATTATAATAGGAGGACTTGGGTTACTTCTTTCGCATCCTCTTTTAGTGCTTCTTAAGACACCCGAGGATATTATGGCGGATTCCCTCATATATTTAAGGATAATGTGCGTCGGTACGATTTTTGTGTCGTTATATAACTTTATATCATCGATTCTTCGTGCTCTCGGCGATTCGAGGACTCCTCTCTACTTTTTGATTTTTTCCTGCGTATTAAATGTAGGGCTCGACTTTTTCTTTATACTGGTGCTTAATACAGGCGTGTGGGGCGCTGCGATTGCCACGGTTATTGCGCAGCTTTTATCCGGCGCGTTGTGCATCATTCATTCGTTTCGCAGGAATCCTTATTTTAAACTGGCCAAAGAAGACTTTGAGTACGATAAGAACATCGTTTATAAGACCATTCGTCTCGGAGTTCCGCTGTCCCTGCAGTTTTCAATGATTTCGATTTCGTGTATGGCTCTGCAAGCGGTTATCAATTCCTTCGGTCCCGTTGCGGTTGCGGCAAGCACGGCTATTTCCCGTATCGAGCAGGTTATTCATCAGCCTTATCAGACTGTCGGCGCCACTCTTTCCACTTACACGGGGCAGAATTATGGTGCTCGCGAGTTTGACCGCGTGAAGATTGGGCATCGTCTGGGGCTTATAATCGTTGCGGTGTTCTCGGTGCTTATGCTCCCCGTCATGCAGTTTTTCGGAAGCAATATCGTCTCTATATTCGTCGACGATGCGGAGGTTATTGAAATGGGCGGTCGCGCCATTCAGATTTCGAGCCTTTTCTACATCTTCCTCGGTGTAATCTATTCCATCCGCGGAGTACTCGGCGGCCTCGGCGACGCTTTCTTTTCACTGCTTAACGGTATAGTTGAAGTTATCGGTCGTTTCACGGTTCCGTTTATCCTCACCGCCATCCCGGCCATCGGGCTCTGGGGCATCTGGTGGTCCGTCGGAATTGTGTGGTTCATGGCAGGCTTTACCGCGTGGCTTAGGTATCGGTCGTACGGACTTAAGTTGTTAAAAGAATAATTCCAAAAACGTAAAAACCGGCGGTACACATCCGCCGGTTTTATTATGAAAGGGGGCCGTATTACAATACACAGCCTTTTTTGAGTATTACATTCGCGTACTGACTCGTCTCCGACGTTGCAATTACCGCATACGCCTTCTTAGCCTCATCGTAAAAAGCAAACCTTTCGAGAGTGCCTATCAACGCCTCTCCGCGCGACTCCGCACCATTCAAAATCGCCTTGTACTTATCCCAGATGGAAATGTCCGCATTGTCGCCCGCGCAACGTTCCATAAGTGTTACGGGCCTTTCCACATATTGATCGAGTGGCACAAGCTTCAAAATTGCCTCAAGAATCTCCGGTACTCCGTGTCCGTCCATGCGTATAAGAATCGCATCTTTGGCTATCGAAGCCGCAGGGAAGTTCCCGTCGGCAATGACTATTGTATCTCCGTGACCCATTTCGCAGAGGACTTTAAGCAAGTCCGGACCGATTATTGAAGGTATTCCTTTTAACATATCAATTCTCCTTTAGAGCATATTGTCGATTACGGGCAGCGGCTTCTTGAAATCAAATCCATAAAAGCGCATCGCATTTCCACCGAGAAAAGCCCGCTTCTCATCTTCCGTAAGCTTGCCGGTTTCCTCGATAAAGCGTACCGCCATAATATAAGTAATATCCGTCATAGTGCGCGGATAATCGCTTCCCCACATAAGCTTGTCCATACCGCAGATGTCACGAGCGGTAACAACAGCATCGATTGCCGACGGATAAGGGTAGAACTCCTTGTGGAACAGCCACGTAAGGCCGCCGCTCTCGATATACACGTTTTTATTCTTCGCAAGCGCAATCTGGCGCTCCCAACCGTCGGTAGTCACCATGCCGAAATGCCCGACAGCCACACGCAAATCGGGGCATTCATCAATCACCGCCTGCATCGACTCAACCTGCGCATCACCGTCAGCCATATCAATCGACACAAACTTACCGAGCCGCTCGGCTTCCTTAAATACCGCCATGTGCTCACGCAAATCTTGTTTCTTTAAACGTCCCGCGCATATCTTGATGCCGTCGAAGCCATCAACTCTGAAATCGTCGCGCTCCTCGTACAACGAGCAGATTCTGAGACGGTCACGATACTTATCTTTCGACAAAAGAAGATACACGTCCTGATTACCGTCTATATATTCCTGCGTAATAACCGCACCGTTCACGCGCGCATAGTCCATGTTGGCAATGAGTCTCTCGGCGCTGTTTCGGTTGTCATCCATGTACGGAGGCATCATCTGGCGAATCTCGCCGCCGAAATCAGCCTTGCCGTTACCCGCCGAACAAACCGGCTTACCGCCTACCGTTCCCTGCTGCTTAGCCCACAAATGCACGTGAGCATCAATCTTAATACAATTCATATAAAACCCCGCCAAAAACAAATTACTTGTTAACTTCGATAAGAACCTTCGACAGACTTCCGTCGTTATGGGTAAGCGCGTCAAAAGCAGCCGCCACATCATCAATCGGGTACACCGCACTCACCATATCCATCACGTTAACCTTGCCCGTGGAAATCAAATCAATAACTGCCTTGAAGTCCTTAGGGAACGAGTTACGACTGCCGAAAACATTAAGCTCCTTCTTAAGCAGAATCGAATGAAGAAACGTCGTCTCCTTCTTGCCGTTACCGATAAGAATAATCTTGCCGGCAAAAGCAGCACAATCGATACAATTAAGGAATGTCACAGAACTTCCGCATGCCTCAACGCATACATCAAAACCGTCGCCGTCTGTAATACGCATAGTCTCTTCCACGATGTCAACCTTGGAAGAATTGATGGTACCCTTAGCTCCAAACTTCACAGCCTTCTCAAGACGACCGTCGAGAATATCTGCCACATACACGGTTGCGCCCTTGGCTACAGCAGAAATCGTTGCAAAAAGTCCGATGGGACCGGCGCCGACCACAAGCACTCTGTCTGTAGGCTTAATCTCTGTACGGCTAAGTGCATGCCAGCCGATGGTGAAAGGCTCTACCAAAGCAAGTTCTTGGGCCGATAATCCCCTGCCTTCGTAAATACGCTCGATAGGCATCACAATATATTCCCTGAAGCTTCCGTCTCGCTGCACACCCATTGTCTGGTTGTCTGTGCAGCAGTTTACAAAGCCAC
>JAFYDI010000027.1 GCA_017544835.1 Lachnospiraceae bacterium
CAAGTACACCGAGTACAAAACAATACGTGGAAAGATAGGAAGAGAAAGGCAGGATTAGTCCATTGGACGAGATATTTCTTTAGGAGAGGGCATCAGTAACAGCAGGATGTCCTCTCCATATTTTTGCGTTTTTTCGGGCAAAAGAAAGGAGCCCGTCATTATCGGACTCCTATTATCACATAATATCCATTCCTCTCCCCGCATCAAGCTTCTTGATGTATTCATCGGGGCTTGCCATGAGCTTGGTCATTTCCATGAAGGTTTCAAGTATCAGCCATTCCTTGCCACATTCGGAGCCGTTCTTGCCGATGTCTTTAAACATCTTGTATTCAGCCAGCAAATGCACATAAATATCCGTTAAGAAATAACCGCGGAATTCAAACTTATCCTTAAGGCTTTTGTGATCTATGTAGTATAAGAATTCTTCGTACAAATCGGGGTACTTAAGAAGCTTACTCCAAAGCGTATCGGCGAAGTTCGCGGGCTTGCCGCTAAAATCGGATAAGTACTTTAAGTCTTCGTATACCATTATTTTTCTTGCATCGTATATTAAATCTGCCATGAGGAAATTATACATCAAATACACGTGAATTTTAATATTTTTTGGCGAGAATGTTATGGAGATATTAATAAACGTGCTTTATTATATACTTTGAATTCAGGGATATGAGAGGAGTATTAAGTATGAAGAAAAGAATACTTTCCGTAGCGTTAACGGCAGCATTAATTCTTTCTTTGGCAGGTTGCGAGAAGAAGGATGCGCCGGCTACATACAATACTATAAGTGAGACATCAATCGTAAGCACTGAGACTTTAACAAGCACTGAGGCGTCCACAGAGACTTCGGCTGACACAAGCACAAGCACTTCCGCAGAGGAAGAGGGACTCACAGGCGAGGCTTTGTATGATGCATTTATGAACGGCGAGGCTAAGGCCATGGTTACAGCCGAGGGCGACAGAGGCCAGTATTATTCGTTCACAAGTGCCATGACTGCAGGCGAATATTATACACTTAACGAAATGATTGAGAAGCTTTCCGACAATATGGAGCAGGATGGCTGGGACAAGCGCCCTGTACTTGGTGAGATTACCAAGGAATACATCGATTGCGGCATGGATGGCAAGCAAGAGCTTCATCTTCGCATCGAGCTTCCCGTTGAGGGAATCGAAGACTTTACCATAGACGTGGTAGTTGTTGAGAAGGACGGCAAGTTAAAGATTGCTTACGACGGCGACAGCTGGTCGCGTTCAGAGGTTACGGTCGGCCGTGACGGTTACATTTTAAGCGGCGGTTCAGCAGGCGCAGCCGTACATTGCGGTGAAGTAGGAATTGTAGACGCTAATGGCGACTTTAAGTTTATTTCCAAGTGGGAAGACGACAGCGAAGTCTTGGCCGGCGATTTCTATGTAGGATTTACGCCCGATGTTATTAAGGTGGATTTAAGCGGTCTTGATACAGACGGCTTAAGCCTCGGACTTTTCACACTTAAAGAGAATCCCAAGGCAGAGGACATCTACGTAACCCTTTACAAAGGCTACGACGGTGAGGAATACGATGCCGAAAGCCCCATCGGACAGGCGTTTACAAACACCGGAATCAAGATTATTTCCGAAGAAGATTCCCACAAGCTTATGTCCGATTGGCTTGTTGAGCAGGGATACAAATAAATAAATTTTGAACCACAGGGTCAGTCGCAAGGCTGACCCTTTTGTGTTATATTGGATAAAGAAAATCCTTTTTACATGGGGGCATAAGACTCGAAAATGACAGACTTTGAAAAGTATCTTTTCGCAGCATTCAGAACAATAGTTATCAAGAACGAGGGCTCACGTGAGCTTACGGACGAGCGCATGCTTATGGCTGTTACGGCCAATGAAAACCTTAAGACGCTCGGATACTCCATGGGCGCCGAAGCACTCATGAAGCTTGCAACTTCCGACACCCTCGAGACTGTTTACAAAGATATAGAGAGCACAGCCGACATGCATGGCGTAAAGCCCATGTACCCGGACTTTCCCACCACTCTTATGAATATCGATGAGGCGACTTTCCGCTTTCACCAGATATGTCACTATACATCAACCTATGGCCTTGAGCGCTGGTTCGGCATTAAGGTTAAGCAGGGCTGGCTTCCGGACACCCCCGATACGGAGAAGACCGAGAAGGACGATACGCTCCTTAATCTTAAGTTCCTTACAGCAGTACCCGAAGCGGATGCTTACAGATACTGCCTTGAGAAAGTTCTTTCGAAAAAAGAACGCATGTCACAAGATGACAAGACCTACGTGGCACTATCCTACAAGCACGAGCTTCACAAGCCTTGGATTAAAGAACTGCAGGTGCCCTTTAAGCAGAATCTGATGGCGCTCTTTGCGATTGCTTTTGACACGCTTGATACTGCGGATTTTATCGATTCCATGCGCGGCTTTTGCAAGCACACGGGCGATGTGTGGAAGTGCGCGGACTACCTTATTACCCATAAGCGTTACCACCTTCGTACCTCTGAGAAAAAGAAACTCGTGCGCCTCTTTGAAACTTATGGCGCAGGCGATTTCAAGGAGAACCTGACTCTCAGCATTAAAAAAGGCGAGAGAATCATCAGACTCTTAACCGTAATAGATTTTAACCGATTTTCGCGGAATCCCGAGTTCTCCGAAGCTATACGCGCTTTGAGAGAGGGAGAACTTAAATCCTTCGAAGCTCAGGTTGACGCACTTTTAAAGATGCGTTCAGAAGAAGCGCTTGATTTTCTTGCAAAGCGCCCGGGACTTATGCTTAGAAAGGTTAACAGACTTATTAAGCTTGGCTACGGAGAGTACGATATTATTTCGCGCCTGCTTCCCGTCGCAGAGAACCTCAGTGCGCAGACCTTGAACACGTGTCTTGTTTTCTTTGGCCACCCGTTTGAGAGCTTCGAGCGGGAACGCTTGCAGATATATAACATTTTCCTGCGCCTCATGGAAGAGAAGATGAAGCACGCGGATACGGGATTTCAGGGTAAGAAAGTTTATATTGAGGAGGGAGATGTGGACCTTGCTCATTCCACAATTGCCGGCAATGACAAGAGCTCGCTTACGGGTTATCTCCAGAGCGGATTCGCCTACAAGATTCCGGATGAGGCTACGACTGTGCGCTTCTTCGTATATTGGAACTCATTGGAAGAGCGCGCCGATCTTGATCTTCATGCCGAGGGTTACACCGAGGGTGCCGAGGAGAACGTACATATCGGCTGGAACGGAGCGTTTAGAAACAGCGGTATTGTAACGTCGGGTGACATTACTCACAGCAATGCGGCTGAGTACATTGATGTCGACCTTCGTAATGGGGAGCTTCCTCATTATGTTCGTTTCGTTGTGGATGATTTCTATACGGAGCCCAAGCACAATTTCACCGACCTTTCCGAAGGCTTTACCGGTATGATGGCGGTTGAGAAGCTTGGTGTTAAAGTACAGCTTTATGACAGAAAGAATTGTTTTTTTGCCCACGATATAACTGCACTTCAGTCAAGTCGTCTTGAATATGCGTGGCTTGATTCAAGAATGCGCCGCGTGATTTTTGTGGGCAAGGAATACGTGAATAAGAACAAATATGTCGAGCTTGGCTACGATGATGTGACGAAGGTGTTGTACTCGGAATTCAGCGTAAGGCGCTATCTTGAGCTTCTTATTAAGGCGCAGAATGCTAAGCTTGTGGGCTCGGCAGATGAGGCGGAAGTAGTCTTAAGCGTTGAGAAAAAGGACAACACTGTCAGCATAGTTGAAAAAAACTACTGGCTTGATGTATAATTAAGTTTGGCGGACGTGCGCGGTACTCCATAAATTGATGACATCCTTTTATTCTTCCGGTAGGGGTGCCAAGGCGCGTATGTCATCGGATAGTCCGCCATATCATTTTCTTTGGGAACAGATCATATGCAAGCATTAATTGCCAAGGCGATGCTGCTATTTGGCAGCATTGTGGGCAGCATTACTGAAATTGAAGAAGAGGCAGTGCCGGAGACGGCCGCCGCACATTGCAATATTCACTGGACCATCCTCGTTATTATTGCAATTTACGGGCTTTATGCCGTTACAAGAGCAGGGTATATTCGTAAGACTCTTGCGAGCGGTACCGAAGACGGAGCGCTTACTCCCGCGGATGTTAAGAAGCGTCGCAGGTTCTTTCACCTGGATACGCTGATAGGCATTATTACGTTGGTGTTTCTGGCGCTTAGCGAGTTCTACTGGACATGTTACATTGATTACAGGGTTGCGGTATGCGGCGCGGTTATAGTAATCGTAAGCACCGTGATTATGGAAATTGAGAATTTTAGATTGTATAACAGAGCCTATGAATAAGCGTAGGCGATTTATCTTAGAGAGTGTATATAATGGGCGAGACGGGTATTTCCTGTGCTCGCCTTTATTTTTGAGACCAAAGAAAACGTTTTCCAAATTTTCCTTGACTTTCCGTTAACAGCATAATATTATAATTATGGAAAACGGTTTCCAAGAAGGAATCATGAACCTGTATTGTAGGTTCATGATGGCGAGTCATTAGCTTTAAAATGCTCGCCATACGGAGTATTCCGCACTCATTTTGGTATTATTCAAAATGGGTGAATTTTGCGGCAGAAATAGAATAATAGGGGAGGACAGCAATGGCCGGTATCAAAGATGTAGCCCGCGAAGCCGGAGTTGCCGTATCCACAGTTTCCAAGGTTTTAAACAATTACCCCAATGTAAGTAAGGAGACCAAGGACAAGGTCAATAAAGCCATCAAGAAGCTTGACTTTATGCCTAACGCCGTAGCGGCGGCCCTTTCCTCCAAGCAGCCGGGAAGAGTAGCCATTTTAATCAATCAGATGGCCAATGCCTCCATCGATGAGGTGGACATGCAATATCTATCCGGCGCGATACTTAAGGCAAGAGAGAAGAAGCTTGATGTAATTACTCTTTTTTTCTCCATGCTAGGGGATAAAAGCCTTAAAGAAATCACAGCGTATCTTAAGTCCCAGAACGTCGAGGCACTCGTAATCTTCGGACTTTCCAAGGATGACAAGGTGATACTTAAACTGGTGGAGAGCGGTGAATTCAAGACAGTCTGCGTGGATGCGCCTCTTGTAAGCGGTAACACCTCATGCGTATGGGTAGACCAGTACGAAGCCCAGAAGGATGTGGCGGAAGCTCTTTACAAGATGAATAAGCCTAAGAAGATATTGTATCTATCGGGCAAGGACAATAGTTTTGTATGCGAGAAGCGCCTAAAAGCGGTGAAGGATTTCTGCAAGAAGAAAAAGCTTACTCTCAAAGTGGAGCAGGCAGACTTCAGTGAGAAAAAAGCCCGCGAGATTGTGCTTAAAATCGGAGCCGATTACGATGCGGTGATATGTGCTTCAGACCTTTGTGCAATCGGAGCCATGATGGCTCTTACAAAAATGGATATATTCAGACCGGTATGCGGCTTTGACGGAATATCCCTGATGGGCTACGCAGGTCGCCAGATGACCACGGTCAAGCAGGACTTTACAGAGATTGCAAAGACCGCCGTGGAGGAAGCCGAGAGATTGCTCCTTGGCGAGGAAGGAAGAGAAGTAATTCTTCCCCATGAAGTCGTAAGAATCGAGTATCTGGACGTTATCCATTAATATCACGGACTACCGTGAACCCCAAACTGAGGAGGATTTAATATGAGTTTAAGAGCAGAAATGCAGCAGGAAGTTATGCTTATGAATATGGAGGCAGAGCTTGAGGACAGAGCCCAAAAGGCATATAAGAAGTCCCTTAAGGACTGCGACAACAAGGAGCTTTATTACATTCTTTTGTCCCTTACCAAGGAGATGACGGAGTTATCCGAGCCCATCTCAGGCGACAAGAAAGTATACTATATTTCCGCAGAGTTTCTTATCGGTAAGTTACTCTCCAATAACCTTATTAACTTAGGACTTTATGACAAGATTCACGAGATTCTTACCAAGAACGGGAAGAGCCTTGCGGAAATCGAAGAATTCGAGCCCGAACCTTCACTCGGTAACGGCGGCCTCGGTCGTCTTGCGGCTTGTTTCCTTGATTCAATCGCAACCCTCGGCTATCAGGGCGACGGTATCGGCCTTAACTACCATCTGGGCCTTTTCAAGCAGGTATTCAGAAACAAGCTTCAGAAGGCAGAGCCCAACGACTGGATTGAAGACAAGTCCTGGCTTGAGGATACGGGCATTTCTTTCCCCGTTCATTTCGGCGACCTTACCGTTAATTCCAAGCTCTACGACATCGACATCGTAGGCTACAGAAACGGTACCAACAAGCTTCACTTATTCGACATCGAGTCCGTTGACGAGTCCATCGTTGACAAGGGCATCGACTTTGACAAGACCGATATTGAGAAGAACTTAACACTCTTTCTTTATCCCGACGATTCCGATGAAGCCGGCAACCTGCTTCGTATCTACCAG
>JAFYDI010000028.1 GCA_017544835.1 Lachnospiraceae bacterium
AACTGCGTTGAGCATGGTAAGCCCTTAACTGTCGAGAACGTTATGCATTCTTCGAGACTTCACAGAAGATGCGGCACAAGCTTCATGCTTCTTGTAATGCTTATAAGCGTGATTTGCTTTTTCTTTATAAGAGTGGATTCGCTTTTGCTTAAGGTAGTGATAAGGCTTCTTCTCATACCGGTTATCGCAGGTATATCCTACGAGGTATTGAGATTTGCCGGCAAGCACAATAACATTTTTGTACGTATCATTTCGGCTCCCGGAATGCTTCTTCAAAGACTTACGACCAAGGAACCCGATGAGTCCATGGTGGAAGTAGCCATCGCGGCTGTTGAGGCTGTGTTTGACTGGAAGGATTTCCTTAAGGAGAAGTTCGGCGTGGATGTTAACGCGCCCGAGGAGACCGCGGAATCGGTTGAAGGATGAAATATAAAGAGGCTTATGAACTCGGCTGTCTTAGATTGAAGGCAGCCGATATTTCGGATTATAAGACAGATGCAAGACTCTTGCTTGAATATGTCTGCGACACGACTTACGGCGACCTTTTCACGAAGGGCGATTCGGAGGTTTCGGCTGAGTGCGAAGCGCGCTACGATGAGCTTCTTGTTAAGAGAGGCAATCACATTCCGCTTCAGCATCTTACCGGCAGACAGGACTTTATGGGTCTTGAGTTTTTGGTAAATGAAAATGTACTGGTGCCCCGCGCCGATACGGAGACCCTTGTGGAAGAGGTGCTTAAGGATTTACACGACGGTATGCGTGTGCTTGATATGTGTACCGGAAGCGGATGCATACTTTTAAGCCTTCTTAAGTTCTCCAACGACTGTGAGGGCGTAGGCGTTGATATCAGCGAGAAAGCGCTTGAAGTTGCCAAGAAGAATTCAGAGGCGCTTCACATAGATGCAACATTTATCCAAAGCGATTTGTTTGAAAATGTCGAGGGCAAGTTTGATATACTTGTGTCCAATCCTCCCTATATTCGCACTTGCGAGATAGAGGAGCTTATGCCGGAAGTGCGGGACCACGATCCTTTTATCGCGCTTAACGGACATGAGACGGGCGTTTTCTTTTACGAAAAGATTGTTGAAAGGGCGCCTGAGTTTCTTAACAGGGGTGGGCTGCTTGCTTTTGAAATAGGCTGCGACCAGGGTAAAGAGGTTAGCGACATTATGATTCGCGGCGGCTTTAAGAATGTGGAAGTTATTAATGATTTGTGCGGGAATCCCCGCGTGGTTAAGGGCTTTTGTTACTAGCCCGGAGGTGTGATATGTTTGATAAACTTGAAGATTTGTTAATGCGCTTTGAGGATATTATGGTGGAATTATCTTCACCCGGAGTAACCGACGATCCCAAGCGTTTCAGAAGCCTCATGAAGGAGCAAAGCGATTTGACTCCCATCGTAGAGGCTTACAAGAAGTACAAGAAAGCCAAGCAGGACATTGAAGACAGCCTGGCTATGCTTGAAAGCGAGTCCGACGAAGACATGCGCGAGATGCTTAAGGAAGAGCTCGCAACTGCCAAGGACGATGTTGAGAAGCTTGAGGAGGAGTTAAAGATTTTGCTTCTTCCCAAGGACCCTAACGATGACAAGAACGTTATCGTGGAGATTCGTGCCGGCGCAGGCGGAGACGAGGCTGCACTTTTTGCGGCTGAAATCTATCGTATGTATGTACACTATGCAGAGAAGCAGCACTGGAAAGTCGAGCTCATGAACGTTGACGAAATCGGTATCGGCGGTATGAAGGACGTTAACTTCATGATTACCGGTAACGGTGCTTATTCAAAGCTTAAGTACGAAAGCGGCGTTCACCGAGTACAGAGAGTTCCCGAGACCGAGTCCGGCGGACGTATCCACACTTCCACCGTAACCGTTGCGGTTATGCCCGAAGTTGAGGATGTTGACGTAGTTATTGATGAAAAAGATATCAGAATCGACGTAATGCGTGCTTCCGGTAACGGCGGTCAGTGCGTCAACACTACCGACTCGGCTGTACGTCTTACTCACTATCCCACAGGTATTGTGGTATATTCTCAGACCGAGAAGAGCCAGCTTCAGAACCGTGACAAGGCTTTCGCATTACTTCGTGCGAAGTTATATGACATGGAACTTCAGAAGCAGCATGACGAGGAAGCAGAGCTTCGTCGTTCACAGATTGGAACAGGTGACCGTTCCGAGAAGATCAGAACTTACAACTTCCCTCAGAGCCGTGTAACCGACCATCGTATCGGTCTTACCACTCACAACCTTGAGGGTGTTTTGGACGGAGATTTGGAAGAGATTCTTGACAGCTTAATCGCAGCCGACCAGGCAGCCAAGCTTGCTAAGATGGAGAACCGTTGAGCATTAGCGGAGTTAACAGATGTTGGATATATTACTGGATGCGTTGATAGATACGGCGAAACTTTTGCCGTTTCTCTTCGCAACTTATCTTGCAATGGAATATCTCGAGCATAAGACCTCTATGAAGGTCTTAATTGCTGTGCAGAAAGCCGGTAATTTCGGCCCGTTAATCGGCGGCGCTTTGGGTGCAGTTCCCCAGTGCGGCTTCTCCGCGGCGGCTTCAAGCCTCTATGCGGGCAAGATTATCTCTATAGGAACACTTATTGCAATTTATCTTTCAACCTCCGATGAGATGCTTCCGATGCTTATTTCGGAGAAGGCTCCCGCGGGCTTTATCCTAAGCGTTATCGGCGTTAAGCTTCTTATCGGCATATTCTGGGGATTCTTGTGTGACCTTGTATTCTTCAGAAATGAAAACGCTCACGAGCACATCAACATCCACACCATGTGCGAAGAAGAGCACTGCCACTGTGACAAGGGTATCTGGGGCTCGGCTTTAAAGCATGCCCTCAAGATTGCTTTATTCATATTCGTGATTTCTCTTGCTCTTGGCTTCCTCATTGACACCGTCGGCGCTGAGACCATTTCGGGCACGGTATTCAATCACAAGATATTCGGCCCCTTAATTGCGAGCCTTGTAGGACTTATTCCTAACTGCGCATCGTCCGTTATCTTAACTCAGATGTATCTTGAAGGTGTTATCAGTGCCGGACCGATGCTCGCAGGCCTTCTAACCGGCGCAGGCGTAGGCTGGCTGGTACTTTTCAGAGCCTCTAAGAGCGTTAAGAAGACGCTTAAGGTAGTCGGCCTTGTGTATGTATTCGGCGCGGTAAGCGGTATGATTATTGGATTATTCTTTTAAACGATGATGTAGATTTTGGGCACAAGCTTAGGCTTGTGCCTTTTTTATATGTCGCCGGATGCACTTTATGGATAGGTCCGCTTTCATAGGGCGTATATATCGATGCGGAGTTACGCCAACTTTGGAAGTGAAACGTCGGATTAATTAATTCACTTTAATGGTGGTCTACGCTACAATATTTACATAGCATGACATTTCGAATGTGGATATTTGTAAACATATAATGTATTGGAGGATTACTTGATATGTTTGAACCATCTTTTGAATCGCTGAGAAAATATGAGTGCCCCGAATGGTTTAGAAACGCGAAGTTCGGTATCTGGAGCCACTGGGGACCACAGTCGGTGCCGATGTGCGGCGACTGGTATGCGCGTAACATGTACATTCAGGGAACCGAGCAGTATGAGTACCACGTGCGTACTTATGGTCACCCTTCGAAGTTTGGCTACAAGGACATCTGTGCGCTTTGGAAGGCCGAGAACTTCGATCCCGAGGGGCTTATGGAGCGCTATTACAAGGCAGGTGCGCGATTCTTCGTGGCGCAGGCTTCTCATCACGATCATTTCTTTAACTTTAAATCTCAGTACAATCGTTTCAATTCTGTGGATATGGGACCGCACAAGGATATCTGCGGACTCTGGCAGAAAGCGGCCGAGAAGTACAATCTTCCGTTTGGTATGACGGAGCATCTGGGAGCTTCTTTTGCCTGGTGGCGTTCCAACAAGGGTCACGATACCTACGGGCCTTACAAGGGTGTGCCATATGACGGTAACGACCCCGCTTACAGGGACTTCTACCACGACAATTATGAACATGTGGCCAAAGAAGGCGAGGAGGATAAATGGACCTGGCTGACACCCAATCCGAAGTTCAGAGAATACTGGCTCAAGGTTATGAAAGAAATCGTGGACAATTACCATCCCGATCTTCTCTATTCCGACAGCTTCTTACCCTTCAGCGAGACCGGCGACATTACTACGCCTGACGATTACAAGCTCGGACTTGAAGCGGTGGCATATTTCTATAACGACAACATTAAGCGTAACGGCTTCAACAATGCGGTATACACCCAGAAGAGCCGCGACAAGGACATTTATACCGTAGGCGTACTTGATATTGAGAGAAGCCAGCTCGACAAGCCTTCAGCGGTGCCGTGGCAGTCGGAGACCTGTATAGGCGGATGGTTCTACGATAAGAAGGCACATTACAAGACTCCCGGTCACATTATCGATATACTGGTGGATACGGTGTCCAAGAACGGGACGATGCTTCTTAATATCTTACAGCGTCCGGACGGCACCATCGATGAGCAGGCTTCATGGATACTTGATGAACTTGAGAAGTGGTTTAATCTCTGCGGCGAGGCGATATACGATACCAGACCTTGGAAGGTGGCTTGCGAGGGACATTCTTTTGTCAAAATCGAGGGCTTCACGGAGGAGAAGGTTAGCTGGGATGACGACGACTTCAGGTTTACGCAGAAGGGCGACTATCTGTATGCTTTTGCGATGAAAGCTCGCGAAAGAAAGAGCACGGTGCTTAAGAGCCTTGGTGACGTAAAGGTTGAGTCGGTTGAACTTCTTGGCAGAGGACCGGTGGGCTTTACGCAGTATGACGGTGTGCTCGTGTGCGATGTGAAGGGCGACTTGCCGTCAGAGTACGTAAATGTGCTTAAGATAAGAATCAGGTGAGAAAATTGAAAATATTTGAGTAGTAATTCGCAAGACATGGCAATCACTTTTTTGGCATAATCGTTAGAGTAATGATTATACAAAGGAGGTTTGCTATGTCTTTTTTTAACGGAACATTTTTCTCAACATCACTTTCACGCCCGGTACATTTCACTGCGGTTTTGTCCAATGACATTCCGTGGCCCATGGGCGACAACCCTCATTTTAAGCGTCCCACCAAGAACGTGTATCTTCTTCACGGCTACAGCGGATGCGACACCGACTGGTTCACAAACGCTCCTCTCGGAGACCTTGCGAACCGTTTTAACGTTAACTTCTTTATGCCCAACGGCGACAACAGTTTCTACCTTAATCAGCCCCAGACAGGCTTTAAGTACCAGGACTATGTGGGTAAGGAATTTGTAGAGTATACCCGCAAGACCTTCGGACTTTCCGACAAGAGAGAGGATACTTTCATAGGCGGTCTTTCCATGGGCGGTTTCGGTACTCTTCACACAGCACTTGCTTTTCCCGAGACTTTCTCAAAGGCTTTGGCACTTTCTTCCGCACTTATCGTGCACGGTATGAAGAACATTGCCAAAGACGATACAAACGTTATGGCCAATTATGAGTATTACGCTCATACCTTCGGTGATTTCGAGAAGCTTGAAGAAAGCGACAATAACCCGGAGGTTCTTGCCAAGCGTCTTGTTGATACAGGTGCGGAGAAGCCCGAGATTTATATGGCTTGCGGTACCGAAGATTTTCTTATCGAGCCTAACAGAGCAATGAAGGCATACTTTGATTCAATCGGGTATCCCGCTACTTTCTTTACGGGCCCCGGTATCCACGATTTCGTGTTCTGGCGCGCTCAGCTTGAGAGAGGCCTTGAGTGGGCTCTTGAAGGCAAACACCGCGATTAACTTGAAGATTCCCTGTTGACAGGGACACTTTAATGCTTTATAGTGGTGAAAAATATTTAGGAGATTTTTGTTGATATGTCTGAAAGTTCTGCTGCTAAAACTCCCGGCAAGTTTAAGTCTTTCCTGATCAGAAAGAACATTATTGTATCCGGGAAACGTTATTTCATCGATGCTATGGGAGCAATGGCCAACGGTCTGTTTGCGTCCCTGCTAATCGGTACGATTATTGCTACGCTCGGTCAGAGACTGGGAGTACAGGTACTTGTTGGTATCGGTAACTTCGCTAAGGGCGTAGCCGGTCCCGCTATGGCAGTATCCATTGCCTATGCACTTCAGGCGCCTCCGCTTGTTCTTTTTTCAATGCTTGCGGTAGGCAGCGCTGCCAATACACTCGGCGGTGCGGGTGGTCCCCTTGCGGTATTCATTATAGCAATTCTTGCCACCGAACTTGGCAAGATAGTGTCCAAAGAAACCAAGGTCGACATCCTTGTAACACCCCTCGTATCCATAGGATTCGGTGTGCTTCTTTCCATGGGTATCGCGCCTTACATCGGTACAGCGGCAAGCTCGGTCGGAGCCGTTATTATGTGGGCTACGGAGCAGCAGCCTTTCATCATGGGTATCGTTGTATCCGTTGTAGTCGGTATGGTACTTACACTTCCCATCAGCTCAGCGGCTATCTGTGCGGCATTAAGCCTTACGGGTCTTGCAGGCGGCGCGGCTGTTGCGGGTTGTTCCGCTCAGATGATTGGATTCGCTGTTATGAGTTATCGTGAGAACAAAGTGGGCGGGCTCGTATCACAGGGACTTGGTACCAGCATGCTTCAGATGGGTAACATTGTACGCAACCCCAAGATTTGGATTCCTCCGACACTTGCGGCTGCAATCACAGGACCTGTTGCCACATGCATCTTTAAGCTTAAGATGAACGGCGAGGCAATTGCCTCCGGTATGGGCACCTGCGGTCTTGTAGGTCAGATAGGCGTATACAGCGGCTGGCTTAAAGACATCGGTGAAGGTACCAAGGAAGCCATTACCGCAATGGACTGGGTAGGCCTCGGTCTTGTATCCTTCGTGCTTCCCGCAATCCTTTCGGTGGTGTTCTGCCTTCTTTTGCGTAAGATTGGCTGGATTAAAGAAAACGACCTTAAGCTTGACAACATGTAACTCTGGTTGACAAATTGCACACAATCTATTATACTTCATATGTATTTATGAAATGATAGGAGGTTTGCTCATGGAGAAAATCACATTAAAGATAGACGGCATGATGTGCGGAATGTGCGAAAGTCACGTTAACGACGCCATCAGAAATGCTTTTAAAGTAAGCAAGGTAACATCGTCCCATTCAAAGGGCACCACAGTCTTCGAGACAGAGGAGAGCATCTCTGACGAAGCCATCAAGGCCGTAATCGACAAGACCGGCTACACCTTAAACGGTATCGAACGCTCTGAAGCCGGCAAGAAAGGCCTTTTCGGATTATTTAAATAATCACATACAATCACAACCCCCGAAGCGCCATGCGCCTCGGGGGTTTGTAGTTTTAGGAAAATCAAAGTTTAAATGCAGGAAGTAACCAAATAAAGCGATAAGCCATGCGACGATACCATTTGTCACCACAATCTTCAAGGTCTACTCCATCGGATACGCTGTGATAGAAAGATTTAAAAGCTTTCATGTTCTGCATAAAGCGAGGTAATAAACGATAATTGTAATATACATAAGCGTGTGCAAAAATTTCGCAGGAAAGCTGGCCGAGAGTCATGCCTGTGATGATGTTGCCGTCGGTAAGCTCGTGAGCAAGCTGCTTGCAGTAATCGCGATTATATAAGTTCTCATTCATGGGAATGTTTTTTGCTTTTTTTGTGTTTTCCATCTCAATATCCTCCTTACAGGTGTTCCCTGTCTGTAATATTAAGATAACATCGGGGACTTAAGCACTCCATCGATTCTGCTTACAGTTTACTTACGTTTTTGTAAGAAATTGATTTATATTACATTTTCCGCATCTTTCGCCTTGCCTTTACTTGCTTTATTATTAACTCGGCTCGGGTGGGCGAAAATAGCGATTGGATAGCCAAGGAGCAGGGCGGGCAAAAGTCTTTCCCCAAAACTCTATCGGAGCGTCGGCGCTTAGCGGCTGTATTTCAAGCCGCTTATGCACGAAAACACTTCTTGTTTGAGTTGCAAAAAGTGCTGTGCTGCCCCTCAAGCACCACTTTTTGCGTAGGGCAGACCGCAGTCTAAACGGAGCGTCTGACCGGCCGCTACGTGAGATCGAAACGGGAGGGTGTTTTGGGGGAAGGCTTTTGCCCGCGCTGTGGTGTGGTGCATGTGCGGGAGAAAAGCGGTATTTGGGAGTTTTACAATTTAAAAACACGTGATATACTGAATTTGTATGTAGTTTGGACGGGGTAGGGGGTACTTTGTTAATTCGGGAGTTTATCGATGAGTCAGTATAAGGTACAGAGCGAGAACGATCCGATCATCAGACGGATAAATATGCGAAGGGTGCTGGTATGCATTCTTTTGATAATATTTACGATGGTGGAGACAGTCGGAATATTTGCATATATCAATAAAACAGTCAACGACATGTGTTGGGAGACTCTGGACGAGGCTGCCGTTTCTTTGGATTCCGAGCTTAAGTGGATGGTAATCGGAGGAGAGTCCGCCCTTGATAATTTCGCAGATCAGATAGAAAGAAGAGGGGGCAGAGATTCCGAGGCGATGGAAGATCTTTTTACCGAAGCGGGTCTCGGAATTACCAAGGCAGAAGCAAGAATTTATTACCCCGACGGTTCGGCTATGACCGAGAAGGGTTTCATAAAAGATATAAGCGAGAACGTATCCTACAAGGATATCGTTTCCGAAGAAAGTTACATTTCTACAGCTCACCGCGACATGTTCAATCCGAACATGACGATTGTTGAGCATTTTATCCCGATAAGGAAGGATGGTCAGGTAGTGGCCATGCTTGCTTCGATTGTGGATATCAGTAAGTTACCCGGTTATTTGTACAGCTCATATTACGGTGGCAGGTGCGATGTTGCACTGGTGGACAGAAGGAACAACTATGTGATTCTTGACACCAATACCGAGGAAGGTAATTCCTATGCCGACTTTGCAAGCACGGGCGATCGCTCGGAGTGGAACCGCTCTATTAATGCGGGCAGAGAGGCTCAGGCGAACTTTACGGGCGAAGACGGGCAGAAGCGTTATTATTACACAAAGCCTTCGTCGGTGAGCACTTATGCCATAGTTATTTCGGCTACCGAGAATATTGTTTTTGCCAGAACCATGGCGATTAAGAGACTCTGTGCACTGGCACTTGCGGCTCAGGTTGCGGCTATGGCACTGTATCTTCTTTGGGTAATGTTTGATACGAGAAAGCAGCTCTGTATCCACTCCTTCATGGCCGAGGAAGCCGCCAACGCCAAAGCGGAGAAAGAAAAACAGTACCAGATTAAACAAAACTTCGACATAATCAAGATCCTTTCCGAGGACTACGAAGGCCTTTACTACTTTAACCTTGAAACAGGTCGCGAGCTTGTGCTTGCGGGCCATGAGGTTATAAGGGCCAATATAGGAATTGAGGACGACCTTCACGCAGACCTTCATATTGCCTACGACAAGATGGTAGAGTGCATGGTACATCCCGAGGATAAGCCTTTCATGAAGGGGCTGCTTGATTATGACAATATCAAGAAGAACTTAAAGGGCAAGAGACGATTTACGGTAGTATTCCGCCGCAATTATAACGGCGAGTACAAGTATGCCCAGATGACGGTTGCTAAGGCCGAGGAAGCCGATGCAGAGCCTATCAATATCGCTATAGGTTTCGTAGAGGTCGACGCCCGCCACAGAGCCGAGATGGAGAAACAGGATGCGCTCCTTATGGCTCAGGCTGCCAACCGCGCCAAGACCACGTTCCTTAACAACATGTCTCACGACATAAGAACTCCCATGAACGCAATCTTAGGCTTTACCAACCTTGCGCAGAAGCACATCGACAGCCGCGAAAAGGTTGCGGATTACCTTGAGAAGATTGAGCAGTCTTCCGAGTACTTATTAAGCCTTATCAACGACGTTCTCGACATGAGCCGTATCGAATCCGGCAACATGACCATTCGAGAGAAAAAAGAAAGCATCTCCGACGTGGTTCACGTAGTAAGAGACATTGTTCTTGCAGATATAGAGCGTAAGAATCTGCGCTTCTACCTTGAAGCGGTTGACGTATATGATGAAGACGTATTCCTTGACAAGCTTCGCTTAAGACAGGCACTTGTTAACGTGCTTTCCAATGCCATCAAGTACACAGCGGAAGGCGGCAAGATTCTTTTCCGTGTAGAAGAGACCAAGCGCACGGAAGATACGGGTACTTTTGTCTTCACCATTTCCGATAACGGCATGGGTATGAGTAAGGAGCTTCAGAAGGTGGTATTTGAGCCCTTCACACGAGGCAAGTCCACTACCGTTTCGGGTATCCAGGGTACAGGCCTTGGAATGACCATTACCAAGAACATCGTCGACCTTATGGGCGGCGACATTAAGATAGACAGTAAGCGAGGCGAGGGTACCACAGTTACCTTTACCTTTGAATTTAAACTTTCCAAGTCTGAGAAAGAATTCACCAGAATGCTTACCATGTACAAAGGCCTCAGAGCCCTTATCATCGACGGCGATGAAGAGACCTGTAAGAATATCTCCAGCATGATAGCCAAGATTGGTATAGAGTCCGACTGCAGCACCACAGGCGAGAAGGCAGTTAAGCTTGTGGAGAACGCCGAGGAGACCGGCAAGGGCTACAGTATGTTCTTTGTGGGCTGGCATCTGGCTGACGGTGACGGACTTGATACGGCCAAGATTATCAGAGAGAAGGCGGGTTATATTTCGCCCATCTTTGTCATGACCGCATACGACTGGTCGGAGATTGAGGCTAAGGCCAACCGAATCGGTATCAACGGTATTCTTGCCAAGCCCGTATTCGTATCAGACCTTAAGGATGTTCTTACTGTGGGCACTTCCGCAATGAATAATATCGAGCGTAAGCAGCAGGAGCTTAAGGCAGACTTTACCGGCTACCACGTATTGCTTGTGGAAGACAACGAGCTTAACTGTGAAATCGCAAGCGGTATTCTTAAGGAACTCGGCTTCACGGTTACGGAGGCATACGATGGCTCCAAGGCTGTTGAAATCATGCAGAACAGCCGTGCCGACGAATATGACGTAATCCTTATGGATATTCAGATGCCTATTATGGATGGTTATGCCGCAACCCGCGAAATTCGTAAGATTAAGGACAAAGATATCGCAAGCATCCCGATAGTTGCAATGACAGCCAACGCGTTTGACGAAGACAAGCAGGCTGCTTTTGACGCGGGCATGAACGGACACATTTCCAAGCCCGTCAATATTAAGAAACTTATAAAACTCTTACAGGAATTGTTATATGAAAAATAAGAATTGGACATTAAGATATACATTAATCAACGTATTTTACTTTGTGGCATTCGCAACGATTCACGGCTTCGCGGCCGTGTTTCTTTTAAGCAGAGACTTTTCAAACACGGAAGTCGGAATAGCTTTGGCCCTTGCAAATATTCTTTCAGTAATAGGGCAGCCGATTGTCGCAGGTATTGTTGATCGCTCGAGTCTTGTGACCAACAGAAGAGTACTGATGGCAGCGGCTGCCATTATGCTGTTTGGGTCATTGGCGCTTTGCTTTATAAGCGCACCCAAGCCTGTTATTTTTGCACTGTTCGTGCTTATCTATACGGTTCAGTTCATTGCTATGTCTATTCTTATAGCCATCAGCTTTGAGTACAGATCCGCGGGATGTAAGCACAATTTCGGACTGGCAAGAGGTCTTGGCTCAGCGAGTTTTGCTGTTACCGCAGCCGTTATGGGTCCCGTAATCGAGAAAAGCGGGCCTACGGTCAATATGTATGTGACTGTGGCTGTGATGGTGTTGATGTTTGCGGTGGTTTTCTTTTTCAGACTGCCGGAGGACGCCGGTGTTTCAAAGGCGGACACGGCCGAGAAAGAAGAAGATGCACCCACCAACAATTTCATAGACTTTGTCAGAAAGTATCCCATGTTCATGCTTTTCATGCTGGGCGTGTCGTGCGTTTTCTTTTCCCACAATATGCTTAATGACTATCTGATTCAGATTATCAGGCATTTAGGCGGCGGGGAGGCGGAGCTTGGATATGCGCAGTTCTTACAGGCGATACTTGAACTTCCCGTGATGGCACTTATGGTGTTTGTGCTTAGGAAGATTAACGCGAAGGCTGTTTTGGTATTTTGTATGATGGCTTTTCTTGTAAAGGTAGTTGTGATGTACCTTGCGACGGGGCTTCCCGGAATGTATGCCAGTCAGTCGATTCAGTTCTTTGCATATTCCGTGTTTATCCCGACATCGGCGTATTATGCGGATAAGCTTATGAAAGGCGGAGACAAGGTTAAAGGACAGGCTTACATCAACAGCGCTATTACACTCGGCGGCGTGTTCAGCAATATAGTATGCGGACCTGTGCTTGATAAGCACGGCGTTCCCGCAATGCTCATGGTGGGCATCGCGGTATGTCTTGTCGGCGTGGCAATCTCTGTGGTTTCTATGACCGGCAGGAAGAGAGGAGTTAAGAATGAGACATTTTAACAAAAGAATCAGTGTCGCAATTACGAGCATTGTTCTTATAGCATGCATGGTTGCGGGATGCACCAAGCCCGTGACAATTTCGGACAGCAGTTCCACATCCGGCTCTACAGAAGTGAGCGCTTCTCAGAGCACGACAGGTAAGGAGACTATGGGAACTTCCCTTGCAGCCGTTGCAAGACCCAAACTTGTATCGGGTGAACTTGATACGGGAAGCGACGGCAATCTTGTTGCCAACGTGGCAGATTATACGGTTGCGGATGATTTCTCCAACGTTATGACATACAACGTTCTTGAGTATGCAAGCGATGAGATGAAGACTAAGCTTAAGAATAATCTTTTTGTGGTATCAGGCGACGCAGGTATGGAGTTTTTCCATATTTATGAGTTCAACAGATACGTGCAGCTTCCCAGCTTTATTACCGTTGACTCTCTTATGCACACATATCACTTGTACTTCATGAAGCTTCTTAAGAACACGGAGAAAGAATACCTTTTCGACCGCGTGAAGACCATGACGGACAAGCTTTATGAGAGAACACTCACAGATTATGAAACATACAAGGGCACTGACTGGGAGTCCGCTGCTCTTAAGAATGTAGAGTTTGCAGCAGTGGCAAAGGCTCTTACAGGTGATACACCTAAAGTGCCCGATGCAGCTTCCGAAGTAGTATCTTACGAACTTGGAAAGATTAATGACGCATCAGGCATCGATGATTCCAAGATTATCGGCAAGATGGAAGACTACAGCCAGTACAAGGTTAGAGGCTACTACGAAGGCGATGAGACGCTTGAAAAGTATTTTAAGACCATGATGTGGTACGGTCGCATAACTTTCCCGACCGACAGCGAAGAGCTTCAAAGAAGTGCGCTTCTTCTTACATTGGCAATTGCAGAGACAGGCCTTGATGAGTGGAGAACCGTATACGGCGTAACCGCTTTCTTTGCCGGCAACAGCGATGATAACGGTATTGCAGAGTATATTCCCTGCATCGTTACGGCATACGGCGATCAGGTATCATCGGATGTGCTTATTAACAACAAAAACGCATTCCCCAAGTATCTTGAGGAAGTAAACAAACTCCCCGACCCTTCGGTTAACTCCGTTCCGGTAGAGGTTACCGACGATAACGTGGTTAAGGGCTTCAGAGTCATGGGCCAGAGATTTACAATCGATGCCTTTGTAATGCAGAATCTTGTGTACAGAGCAGTTGACATGGCGGATGACGGCAGTGCAAGAATGCTTCCGAATGTTCTTGACGTTCCCGCAGCGTTCGGTTCTGATACCGCGCTTAACATTGCCAAGGCTGAGGGCGCTGCCAAGTTCTCTGATTACAGCACCAATATGGATATTTTGAGAAAGTCCGTAGGCAACATTCCCGAGGCTAAGTGGAGCGAGAACATTTACTCAGGCTGGTTTAATTCACTTTTACCTTTGCTTACGGTCAAAAAAGACGGCTATCCCGCTTTCATGAAATCCGAAGAGTGGGTTAAGAAGGACCTCGAGTGCTTCGCAGGAAGCTTCACGGAGCTTAAGCATGATACAGTTTTATACGCAAAGCCCGTTATGGCCGAGATGGGCGGCGGCTGGGAAGAAGAAGTTGACTTCCGCGGCTACGTCGAGCCCGAACCCCTGGTATACGGACGAGTATATGCGCTTACCAACGCTATGCGCGACGGACTTAAGAACCTTGGCGTAATAAGCGACGAAGATGTTGAGCTTCTCAATTCGCTTGCTACTGTATGTGACAGTTTAAGAGCCATTTCAGAGAAGGAATTAAAGGGCGAGACTTTAAGCAAAGAGGAATATGATTTCATAGAGACTTACGGCGGAACCATCGAGCATTTGTGGTATAAGTCTTATGACGACGGCTCGGGTGCTTCATTCGATTCCGGCGACCATCCCGCATCGCTTATAGTGGACATTGCCACAGACCCTAACGGCGAGGTTCTTGAACTTGCCAACGGTGAGCCTTCGGTTATTTATGTAGTGGTACCCGTAGACGGAACTTTAAGAATTGCAAGAGGCGTGGTATACAACTTCTATCAGTTCACCGTTTCGATTGACAAGCGTATGACAGATACCGAATGGGGCATTAAAATCGGTACCATTCCCGTGGAAGGCCCCGACGGATATCCCGAGTACCACAGGGCTGACGATATTCCCGACAAGCCCGCATGGACCACAAGCTACAGAGCAGAGAGATAATGAGTGCAAAAAAAGGAGTATGGCTTATATGTATTGTCGCGGCAGCAGTGCTTGCGTGCGGCGTCGTAATCTACCTTTTGTGGGCAGGTGGAGCATTCCTTCCCGGGTGGGCGACGTTTAGCGACAGAGAATTTGAGGCTTGCGATATGAACTTTAAGCTATCGGGACGACACTTAACGGTAACTGCCGATGGCGAGAATGTCTGGAATACCAATAGCGAGTTAAAGGTTCAGGATTGCCTTGTTACGGATGTTGACAGGGACGGTCAAGACGAGCTGGTAATCTTATGCTGGAAGCAGGGACGATACGGAAGAAGCAAACCTTTTTTTGTCAAGGATGACCCGAAGGTGTTCAGCCAGCATGTATATATATACACCCTTGAAAAGGGCTCTGTGAAGCCCATGTGGATGGCTTCGGATACCGGTGTGGATATTTCCCGCATGGAGGCCGACGAGAAGGGTCGTATCACGACATATGGGCCTGACGGTGAGGCTTCGGTCTGGCAGTGGATATCCTGGGGACTTGTGAAAGTAAAATAATGACAATTTAAAGAGCGTCATGCCACTTAACATGACGCTCTTCTACAAAGAAAGGAGAGTTACTGTTACGCATTTTAAATTTATGCGGAAGAGCGATTAAGCTCAAACAGTACAAATTAATACGCTGTCATTATCGCATCAAGTTGTTAACGATGTGGCAACATTCTTTGTTAATGAGATATGGTATAATTAAAGATAGGGTAATAAAGCAAATAAAATTGTAAGGGAAAGGATACAGAATATGATAAAAGTAGCTTTTTTTGATGCCAAAGAATACGATACCAATTCTTTTACACCTAAGCTCACTTCGGAGTTCAAGGTAAAGTTCTACGAGACAAAGCTTAGTGCCGATACGGTGCAGCTTGCCAAGGGCTGTGACGTGGTATGTATATTCGTTAACGATATCTGCGACAAGGACGTAATCGACGGCCTTGTGGCCAACGGAGTCAAGCTTATTGCACTCAGATGCGCGGGTTACAATAACGTTGATATTGAATATGCTTTCGGCAAGATTCATATCGTAAGAGTTCCCGCTTACTCACCTTATGCGGTTGCGGAGCACGCTATGGCGCTTCTTCTTACATCCATCAGAAGAATTCATAAGGCATTCATCCGCACAAGAGACTTTAACTTTAGCTTAAGCGGTCTTACGGGCTTCGACCTTCACGGCAAGACTGTGGGCGTTGTGGGAACCGGTAAGATTGGTCGAATCTTTATGGATATCTGTAAGGGATTTGGCATGAACGTGCTTGGTTACGATAAGTTCCCCATTAAGGACAGCGATATCAATTATGTTTCTCTTGATGAAATCTGGGAGAAGAGCGATATCATCTCATTGCATTGCCCTCTGACCGATGAGACCACTCATATGGTTAATGCAGAGTCCATTGCGAAGATGAAGAAGGGCGTTGTGCTTGTTAATACATCCCGTGGTGCACTGGTTGATTCTGAGGCGCTTCTTGAGGGCATTAAGGCCCGCCAGATCGGTGCCGCCTGCCTTGATGTATACGAGGAAGAAGCCAATGTATTCTTCCACGATTTCTCGGGCCACATTGTTGAGGACGATGTTCTTGCAAGATTAATTTCAATGCCGAATGTAATTGTGACATCTCACCAGGCATTTTTAACATCGGATGCACTTGAGAACATTGCAACCACGACCCTTGCCAACATCAAGGAGTTCATGGAACAGGGAAGAAGCACCAATGAAGTATGCTACAAATGCGACAAGGTAGGTTCCTGCCCGCAGAAGCATGAAGGTAAGTGCTTCTAGTTATCGGACAAAGAAATAATAAAGCCGCCGCTTCTAAGGATTACTTAAAAGCGACGGCTATTTATATGCCTAGAATTATTTAAGCTTTAAGGTCGTTGCATCGAGAGTGATATCGGGTGAAACACATATCAAATCATCGTTGGAGCTTACATCATCAAGTGAAACACGGTTTTTCTTGTTGTATGAGTTAAAGCCTGTGAAATCAAAGGTCTTGGCGCACTCAAGCATTGCGGGAAGATAAGTTTCGTATACTTCTTCGCGGGCCGAGATAAGGAAGTTGGCGTAGCTTACGTAGTAGGAAATACCGTAGTAAGGGAAAACAAGTTTTCCCATTGAGTTACTGAAGTATACCGCGTAAGCCTGTGAAGCGCCGGGAATCGAGCAAGCCGCAAGAACTTCGCTGGAGGTAAAGGTACCGTCATTTACGGGTGTTGAGGTGCCTGCAATCTGTCCTACTACGATGTCCGGAACAGTTGCGGAAATCTTCGGGTAAGTTACGTCCGAAATTGCAAGGCACTTATAAACGTTACTCCACTGACCGAGTACTGCGGATGCGCTGACTTCGTTGATTACGGGGCAGTAAGGTCCGATAGCCATAAGCGGTGCCATAAGGTTCTTATCGCTTTCGCTGGTCCAGAAGGGCTCCAAAGCGGTAAAGAAAGTAATCTGCGTATTGGAATCCATGGGATCGGATATGCAGATAGCCATACGATAGTTACCGGTTCCGTCATTGTATGCCTGACAGTTTACGTTCCATCCTGCGGGAATGGTGGCAGAGATGAACTGGTCGTTGTAGAACTGAGTCTGGAAGGTTGTCTGCGGTGCAGGCGTGGGCTCAGGTACCGATGTGGGCGTAGAGTCGGGCACCGATGTAGGTGTAGAATCCGGCACTGATGTGGGCGATGTTGTGGGCTCTGTAGCAGTTCCCGTAGGTGTAGCTGTACTGCTCTTACCACCGTTTAAATCCGGCACTCCGCTGTTTGAAAAGGTCTTCGAACCTGAATCGCTGTCAATTGACAAGGTTCCGAGACCGCCCGTTGTATCCTTGCCGCAAGAAGCAAGGGAGAGAGCCATTACAATAACCATTGCAAGTGCAAATATTTTTCTTTTCATAATCTAGTGCCTCCTTAATATTTCAAAGTCTTTACGGAAGACTCGAATAATTCCGCTATCTTGGCGTTATCGGTGTTATTCTCGCTGATTCCGTAGCATATTACCATGCAGCCTTGAGAAGAATCGCCTAAGTAAATCTTACCGCTGTATGTATCGTATGCAGTGCCGTTATACGTCTCCATGGTCATGGGATATACGTAGTAGTCGCGGCCGTTAATGGTTTCAGAGGAACCGCTTCCGAAGGTTACGGACTCGGCGCCTAAGTAGCTTGCCATAAAGGTCGAATCATTCATGGCGCGCTCCACGAAATCGTTGCGGCTTGTAATCGGGTTACCGTTTCCGTCGGTGTCACACTTGATACAAAGCATGATGACGTCGCTTCCGGATACCATGTATCCTATCGTTAACTCATTAACCTTGAATAAATCGGGCAAAGAAATCGATATTCCCGTATCCGACTGGCTGTAAGGGCTTAAGCTCGTGGCGATTCCTTCGTTGTAAGCGCCCTTCATGGTGCTGGCTGTCTTGATGGCGTAGTAGGTAGCGGTGTCGTTGTCACCTTCCCCGGCCGACAGGGACGAATACTGGATGTAGAAGTCATCGTAGAGTTCTACATATCTGTCGACGACTACGTTGCCGCCGTTTCCGTCACTGCACACATAACGCGTCATATAAAGAGTTTTGTCATCGATAACCGTCTCAAGGATAGGAGTTGAATTAACCTGCTTGAAGGCTTTAAGAAGCTGCTTGTTGCTGGCATCGAAGTACTTCTGAGGAGTCATCCCCTTCTTGTCGGTCTTCTTTACAAGCACATACGGAAGGTTACCGTAGCCGTTACTGTAAATTCCCGCGCCGTCGGAGTCGGAGTAGATAATCTCGCACTCTTCGGGGTAGAGGAAGGAAACACCGTTGTTTTCGCCGGAATAAGCATCAAGTCCTGCATAGACAGGCATGTCGGTTTTAGTATTGACTGAATTGGTCACAAATATTTCTTTGGCTCCGCATCCCGTTAAGAATAAGGCGGTCAGCAAAAGAACAAGCATGTTAAGCATTTTCTTTGTCATGGCGGCCTCCTTTCTTACTCAAGCATGCCCGCTTCGGTGAAGGCTTCGATGAGGAAGTCTTTGTATGCGGGGTCAAAGCCGTTTATGTCGATACTAAGGAGAAGTGACTCAAGCACTTCCTTGAATTCTGAAAGCGGAGTAAGCATATCCATGGTGGTAAGCCAAAGCGAGCGCTCTTCGGTAAGAGACATGCCTTGCTGATATAGCTTATAGGCCATCAGATTAAGCAGTGAACTGTTGACGTGCACGCCGCCGTTGTCGTACTGAAGATTGTTGGGGTCAGCGTAGTAGCTGTCATGACTGCTCATGGGCTGGCCATAGTCGCGCGGCGAGCTCATGGAACGAAGTGTTGTGCCCGACTGCTCACAGAGGAGCCACTTGGTATCCTGAGTCATGCCGTAAAGCATTTCCATGATGTTGCCCATGATGTCGGCGTAGGATTCGTTGATTGCACCGGTAATGCCGAAATACTTGTTGGAAATCATGGAGCTGTCGAAAACCGCGTGGGTATATTCGTGTCCCACACAATCCTGCGCTTCACTGAAAGTATTCAAATCACTTGCCGCAAAGCAAGCCCAGCCCGAATGAATGCCAAAGAAACATGCATTATCTTCCGGCATCTGCGTGCATACCATGATGGGAATGCCTACACCGTCAACGGATACAAGGCCAAGCGCTGCGTAGTAGTCGTAAGCTTTTATGTATCGGTCGTATGCCAGAAGGTCCTGATTGCGCCAGTCGGTTCCTGTGGCTGAGGTAAGAAACTCAGGGATAGCATAGTTACTCATGGTGTCGTACGGCCCCACGGCTATCTTTCTGGATGCATCGGCCAGATACCAGGTGTTGTTAGTCTTATTGTAGGAGACGGGAACCGTGATGGTTTCTTTGGACCCGTCGAACCTTGTTACGATAAAGCTCTTGTTCGTGGTCTCAAGATTCTTAAAGTAGTCCTCTGCACGGGTTACGTCCATGTTGTCCGTTCCTATTGAAGCTACAGGGTAGAAAGTAATTATCTTGCCTTCGGTAGAAACAAAGAATTCGTAATAGCGAAGATTGAATTCCTGCCCGACGCTGTCAGGGTTACTGGTGTAGATAGCGTAGGCGTTATATGTATTTCCGTTATAGGTTATGGCAATCTTGTGCGTGTATTCGGGGTAATAGGTTAAGTTGTATGAACTGAAGTTTTTCTTAATCAGTTCAAGCGCCGCGTCGGGACCGACGTCTGTGGTAGATGTCGGAATACCTATGTTGGGGGTAAAAGAAGACGACAGGCCGACCGCATTGCCATCGGGATCCACAATTACCGTAAGCACCGCATTAAGTACCGTAGACTCGCCGTAACGCTGCTGGAAGGTGTAGTAAGTATATCCTCGGGCATCACGGCTGCCATGGTTGGCAAAGAATTCAGAGCCGGCGCCGAGACCGATAAGACCTGCCACGCGCTGAAGCGTCCTGATGGCGTCCTCGTGGTCCTTAACCTTGATATTTGAATATTTGCCGTTAATGAATGATACGTAGCCCTGATTGCCGTACACAAAACGTGCCTTGCCGTTATTCATCCTCTGGATATCCGCTTCGGTAAGCTGTGAAGTGGTATCCTCGGTATAAACGGTCGCACCGTTATCCGGCGCCTCAAAGCCGTAGTACACCTTGGGCGTAAGGGTGTAAGAATCATAAGAAGTCTGTGTCGCACCGCAACCGCCTAAGCTTACTGACAGTGAAACGGTACAGACCAGAGAAAGGATTTTTTTGATAGATTTATTCAATTTTGTCTCCCCTCCGGCACCCGTAAATGTATGGGTGTCTTAGGAATAAATATATATGCGGAGGGACAACGTTATATTAACGGAAAGACCTGTAAGATTACAAAAAAACGTGCACAATTCAATACTTTAGTGTAGAATAGTACTTTGAAAGAAAGTAAGGGCATTGGTATGGAGAAAAATCTTACGAGCGGAAGCGTGGCAAAGACTCTGGTCCTTTTCTCACTTCCCTTTTTATTGTCATATTTCCTGCAAACTTTATACGGACTGGCAGATTTATTCATAATCGGACAATTCTGTCCCACGGCGGCTACGACTGCAGTGTCGGTAGGCGGACAGGTGATGCATATGCTCACGGTCATGATTGTGGGTCTGTCCATGGGCTCGACGGTTTTAATCGGAAGAGCGGTAGGAAGTCGGGATGAAAAGCTTAAGAATAAGGCTGTAGGCAATACCGCGGTGATATTCCTGGTGCTGTCAGTGGTGCTGACTGTAATGTTGACTACGTTGGTCAACGGTATCGTGAGGCTTGTCGCTGTACCGGCGGATGCGGTGGCAGGGACTACGGATTACCTGTTTGTGTGCTTTCTCGGTATTCCTTTTGTGACGGCTTATAACATTATCAGTTCCGTGTTCAGAGGTATGGGAGATTCCAAGAGTCCCATGTACTTTGTGGCGGTGGCTTGTGTGGTTAATATAGTTCTTGATCTTGTATTCATTGGAGCCCTGGGAATGGGCCCGATGGGAGCGGCTTTGGGCACCACCATAGCGCAGGGAGTAAGCGTAATCATGTCATTGACTTACACGGTCAAAAAGCGCGTTTTGCCCGGATTTTCAAGGAAATGTCTTTCTTTGGATGCTAGGGTGGCTTCCGACATATTTAAAGTCGGCATACCTGTTGCGGCGCAGGATGGTTTCATTCAGGTTTCTTTTATCGTTATTACGATATTTGCCAATATGCGCGGTCTTAATGACTCCGCTGCGGTGGGAATAGTGGAGAAGTTTATAGGAATATTGTTTCTGGTACCTTCATCGCTTTTGGCTGCCGTATCGGCCATATGCTCGCAGAATGTGGGCGCGGGGGAGCATGAGAGGGCTCGCAAGACTTTATTCTATGCCATAGAGATTGCGGCAGGCATAGGGCTTCTTTTTGCAATAGCATTCCAGTTCTGCGCAGGCTTCGCTGTGGGACTGTTTTCGGGAGACGCGGAGGTTATAAGACTTGGCGACCAGTATATGCGCTCCTATGTGTGGGACTGCATATTCGCGGCAATACATTTTTGCTTCAGCGGATACTTCTGTGCGTATTCGAAAGCAGGTCTTTCATTCCTGCATAATGTTATTTCGGCATTTTGCGTAAGAATTCCGCTTGCGTATTTCTTCTCGAAGGTATTCACGGAGACCCTTTACCCTATGGGCTGCGCGGCTCCGGCGGGTTCGCTTGTATCGATTGTTATCTGCGTAATAGCATATTTATATATTAAGAGAAAGGTAATTAGGGAAAATGATTAAGACGGTTTTATTTGACCTTGACGGAACACTGCTTCCGATGGATCAGGATACTTTCACGGGAGCGTACTTTAAGGAACTTGCTAAGCTCATGGTTCCCCACGGCTACGATCCCGATGCGCTTGTGAAAGGTATCTGGAAGGGCACAGGCGCCATGGTTAAGAATGACGGCACCAAGACCAATGAGGAAGCCTTCTGGAAGGTCTTCTGTCAGATTTTCGGCGAAGAAGCCAGAGACGACATCGAAATATTCAATTCTTTTTACGAGAACGAATTCAATAAGGCCAAGGCCGTATGCGGCTACAGCGAAGCCTCGGCGGAAATTGTGGCGGCACTTAAGAGTAAGGGTATCAACGTGGTTCTTGCGTCCAATCCGCTGTTTCCCATGGTGGCGCAGAAGAACCGCATGCGCTGGGCGGGTCTTAACATCGACGATTTCTCATACATCACTTCCTACGAGAACTCGCACTTTTGCAAGCCTTCCAAGGAGTACTACACAGAAATCGCAGAGCTTCTTGAACTCGACCCCAAGGAGTGTCTCATGGTAGGCAACAACGCAACAGAAGACATGGTAGCTCGAGAGGCCGGCATGGATGTATTCCTCTTAAAGGATTGCCTCATAAACGACGACAACGTGGACTTAAGCCCCTTTAAACAGGGTGGATTTCCCGAACTTAAAGCACTTATCGAAACTCTTTAAGGAACATAATAAAAGACGGAAGAAGCGACCTGCCTCCTCCGTCTTTATTTATGCAATCTTCGTACGAACTTCATCGGCATTCTCGCCTTCGTGGCGGTGCCATACATCAATCTTCCAAAGCTCTAACAATCCATGCTCACGGTGCATCTTGGCAAAAGAAACCGCGAAGTCAACCGCCAACGCTACTACAGCCACCACCTCGAGATTATGAATCGAATCAAGGTCAAGCGACTCGGCCACATACATAATCCAAGGGAACACATGCCTCATGAACACGATGATTGCAGTAGCGAATCCAAGACTCGTGAACACGCTCGTATAACGTGTAACATGAAGCGGAAGTCTCGTGTAATCCCAGTAGTAGAAGCCGCACATAAGCTCCACGAACTTACCGAGCACAATCTCGCCGCAGGATACAAATAGGAACAATCCCACAAAGTACATAATATCCGGCGAATCATCGGGAAGCCCCATTACCGAGTAACATGCCACAACCGCGAATCCGTAACCGATGAGAAACGGAAGATGCATGTTGCGGTTGTCAATATATCCTTTGGTGAATGCAAGCCACGAGTTCTCAATCATAAAGCCGATAAAAGAACACACGACTATCATCATGCACCAGTCATAGAAACTGTAATCATTAAGTAACTCTAACATTTAAATCACCTCTTTAACTCCTGCTTTTGAAGCCTTGATAAGTGAAAGGTTTCTTGTTCCGTAAAGAATAAATGAAATAATCATCATTGAAATCGTTGTAAGTATCATCATTTCCGACAACGCCTGCGGAATATCCGCCCAAAGCACATGCGTAAGAAGCAGCACATAAAGAAGAACCGTGGTAGCCTTGCCGTGCCACAAAGCGCTGTATACCTTGCCGCTTTGCTTGATTATCACAAGTCCCGTGATGCCGCTGAATAATTCCTTGACCACCAACAGCCCAAGCGGTAATAACATAAGCGGGAATCTGAACACAAGACATATAAGCATTGCGCACTGCGTAAGCTTGTCGGCCACAGGATCGAGTGCCTTGCCAAGCGCGCTCACCATGTTAAAGCGTCTTGCAATAAATCCGTCAATCACATCCGTCGCTCCCGACAAAACGATGAGCCCCGCGGTCAGCACGTACTCGCCCTTGGCGATATACAGCCATATAATCACCGGAATCAGCGCCAGTCTGAAGAAGGATAAGACGTTTGGAATCGTCAATATCTTGTTGTAATACTTCCCCTGTTGTACGTCATTCATAATCAATACCTCATACATACTCTTTTCATGTTACTACCCATGATAAACCCCGAATATCAACTCTTTCTCAACCAAATATCAACTTTTGTTGATAATTCCCCACATTTGGCCAAAGAAAAAGCGCAGGCAACCGCCCACGCTTTCTAAGAATCCACATATTATAACTTAACCGTAAACCTTGCGCCTCCCTCAGGCATATTCTCGGCCGTAACCGTACCGTTATGAAGCTCCAATATACGCTTAACCAGTGACAGTCCCAAGCCGCTTCCTTCATGCATCCTGGAAGCATCTGCCTGATAGAACTTCTCGAAGATATGAGACCGCGACTCGACAGGGATACCGGGGCCCGAATCCTCAACTGTAACGGTAAT
>JAFYDI010000029.1 GCA_017544835.1 Lachnospiraceae bacterium
GGTAACCAACTGCACAGTTGCCACCTTTAGCACGAACGTACTTGGTAACAACGGATACAGATGCGTGTGCTCTGTGAGAAGAACCGAATGCATCGCATACATAGTCATCGCAAAGAGCTGCAAGTTCTTCAGCAAACTTCTCGCCTGCCTTAGCGGGCTTGGTCTCTTCTTCCATACGGAAACGGGTATTCTGAAGAAGTACTACGTCGCCTTCCTTCATAGCTTCAACAGCCTTGGTAGCAGCTTCGCCGGTTACATTGTAATCAGCTACGAATACTACTTCCTTGCCAAGCTTAGCAGAAAGAGCCTTAGCTACGGGTGCAAGAGATTCCTTCTCGTTGGGTCCTTCTTTAACCTTGCCAAGGTGAGAGCAAAGGATAACCTTGCCGCCGTCTTTCATTAACTTCTGGATGGTGGGAAGAGCTGCAACGATACGGGTATCGTCGGTAATCTCACCGTTCTTAAGGGGTACGTTAAAATCGCAACGTACAAGTACGCGCTTACCCTTAGCACTAAAATCATCAACAGTTTTCTTGTTTAATGCCATGATGAATGTCCTCCAATTGGATTTTGTTTTAAATAAAAGATGGACCCGGCCCTAGCCGGACCGGGCCCACAAATTTCTTAACCTTTAAGAAACCAAATTACTTAAGAAGGCTTCCGAAGTGCTTGATGGTACGAACCATCTGGCTGGTGTAAGAGTTCTCGTTGTCATACCATGAAACAACCTGAACCTGAGTGGTTCCGTTGTCAAGAGGAAGAACCATGGTCTGAGTAGCATCGAAGAGAGAACCGAATCTCATACCGATGATATCGGAAGAAACGATTTCATCCTCGTTGTAACCGAAGGACTCGTTGGAAGCTGCCTTCATAGCAGCATTGATCTGATCCTTGGTAACGTTGCCTTCTACAACAGCGGTAAGGATGGTGGTAGAACCTGTAGGGGTAGGTACTCTCTGTGCTGCGCCGATGAGCTTACCGTTCAACTCAGGAATAACAAGGCCGATTGCCTTAGCTGCACCTGTTGAGTTGGGAACGATGTTGATAGCGCCTGCACGGCTTCTTCTAAGATCGCCCTTTCTCTGAGGACCGTCAAGAATCATCTGGTCACCGGTGTAAGCGTGGATGGTGCACATGATACCGGACTTGATGGTTGCAAGATCGTTAAGAGCCTTAGCCATAGGTGCAAGACAGTTTGTGGTGCAGGATGCTGCAGAGATGATCTTGTCTTCCTTGGTAAGATTCTGGTGGTTAACGTTGTAAACGATTGTAGGAAGGTCATTACCTGCGGGAGCAGAAATAATAACGTGCTTAGCACCTGCATCGATGTGAGCCTGTGCCTTATCCTTGCTTGTATAGAAACCGGTGCACTCAAGTACTACGTCTACGCCAAGCTTGCCCCAAGGAAGGTTGTGAGCATCTGCTTCCTTGTAAATTGTGATCTTCTTTCCGTCAACAGTGATGGAATCTTCACCGAAAGAAACCTTGTCGCAAAGTTCGTAACGACCCTGTGTTGAGTCATACTTTAACAAATGTGCAAGCATTTCAGGGCTGGTAAGATCGTTGATTGCAACGATTTCAAAACCTTCTGCGCCGAACATCTGTCTGAATGCAAGACGACCGATACGGCCAAAACCATTAATTGCTACTTTTACTGCCATTTTAATTTCCTCCTGGAATATAAATATATTTTATTTTGACACTTTAGGATTTACACTTTATTGTCAAAATTTTGTCAGCGCAATTATTTTATAGTATTTAAAGACAAAATTCAATACTTCTCTTAATTAAATTAGTAAAAATCTGTGCTTTTTACAAAAAGAAATCGATGATATAATTCTTTTTGTAAATAATTCCGTGCGTCGTTCCAAATCGCACAATCATATATAAGGAGGACACCGACATGCCTATTCTTGCAGATCAGCACATGCACTCTTCTTTCAGCGCAGATTCCAAAGCGCCTCTTAAGGACATGGTGGAAAGCGCCATTTCCAAAGGACTTACCCATATCAATATAACCGAGCACAATGATTTTGACTACGGCGAGACCGAAATGTTTCCTGCCGGCACCTGGGATTTAAACGTAGACTCATATCTCTACGAACTTTTAAGTCTAAGAGAACAATACAAGGACAAAATTACAATCGGTTTCGGCATTGAAATCGGAATGGTTGAATCCGCTTTCCGTAAGAATGCCGTACTTGCCCGCTCTCATGAATTTGACTTTGTAATCGGCTCCATCCACGTAGTTAACGGCATCGACACATACGAGCCCCGCTATTATGAAGGCAAGACGGTCAAAGAAGCCATTAACGAATATTACGAAGCTATGCTAAGAAACATTAAGCAGTTCACCAACTTCGACGTACTCGGCCACATGGATTACATCGTCCGCACCGTTCCCGGCGGCGAGTCTGTATACAATTCCATGGATTATAAGAACTACACCGATGAAGTAATCAACATTCTTCTCGAGAACGAAAAAGGTATTGAGATTAACACTTCCGCCATATACAAGAGAGGCATGTCTCAGCCCAATCCCTGCATCGACATCATCCGCGCTTACAAGGAAAAAGGCGGCGAGATTATCACCGTCGGCTCCGATGCCCACAAGCCCGAGAACATTGCCGGTGCTTTCGATGTAGCCGAGCAGATTCTTCGCGATTGCGGATATAAGTACTACAGCGTATTCAAGGACAGAATTCCTACTTATGTGAAATTATAATGTTCGCTCTCCTTTTGCCGTGTTACAGCAGAAATTTTTCTATCATAAGTTGAATGACTTTGGTGTTAAGCGGCAGAACCGACGTCTCAAAAGTGAATATACAATTTTGGCCGTGGACGTGACCGTTTACGGCCATTTTGTTTATCTTCTCCACGTTGTTTCTCGCATATTCCGTGTTGTCCATCATCCCGAAGTGCTCCCAGAGATATTCTTTCTTTGTCCTGACGTTTAGGCAGTAAAAGTCGGGTCTTCTCTCTTCTCCGCCTATTATAAATGGACACTCGTAATGATACGGAACCTTGTTAAGGATTAGAAGATTTGCAATATTTTCTTCGGCTTTCGAGCGAACTCTTTCTCCTTTTGCAGAATAGTATTCAGGATAGTCCGGTGCAAAATATCCTGGCTCGTACTTTCTGTCCTCCCACTGCCTGATATAGAGGTCGTCGGGGGTGATAAATGGATTTGTATACATCTTTCTCGCTTCGCTCATATCCTTGTAAACGGCTTCGACATTTCTCTTTTCTGTCATGCTCAAATATTTATCCCAAAAACGCAATTCCTCTTTTGCTTCTTTTATAAATTTCAGGCAATAATCCTTTTGCGCCAGTTCTCTTATTATCTTTGTTTCTGAACTTGCCGGCAGATATGTGCCGTTTGTATCACTTTTTTCTTTTCTCCAAAAGTATTGGAAAGAATTCCTGTGCTTAATATCTCTAAGCATTCCCTGCGGTGCTCTTTTAACATAATCTTCCGCCTCCCTAACCGCGCTTTTCAGCATATTAGCTCTCTTCTGTGCCTCTGAACGTAAATCTAACGCCCAATCGGCCTGTGAAAAATGATTTCTTTTCATTGACATATGTCTTTTTTCTCCTTTCGGCGAAAAAAACAATTAAGATGCCTCTTATTATTGCTAAAAAAAACTTCTCCTGTTGTAAAAGCGAATAATTCGGCAATAAAACGTGTTTTTTTCGCTACTACTCTTTTGTAATGGCAATAAATTTAATTCTTTGGGGATTTTTATAGCCGATTGCCCGATAAACGGGATAAACTGGCGAAAAAAATCGTAGAAATGTGCTGATTATTCGCTAAATCAATTTCCGGAGTTTTGAAATAGCTAAAAATCAACCATAAAGCGGGATAATTATAGCCCGATGCCTTATTTCAGGGTGAAATAAGATAAAAGGTACCGGATGCGTACATCCGGTACCTTGGTAATATACTATAAATCAAATTATTATTCAAGGACAAAAGAAGCAAACTGCAAATGGCCCTGACCTTTGAAGGTGAAGTATAAGGCATTGACTCCGTCGGGAACGGTGATGTCGGCGGAGGTGTAGTGCCAGACATTGGCGTAGCCGATGGGAATAGAACCGAGTACCGGACCGTACCAGGCGGTCTTAACCTGAATTTCGCCGTTTGCGTAGCCTTTGGTCTTAACTGAAATCTTCTTAATGCCCTTGCAGTCGAAGTACTTAAAGCCTGCGGTGGCGGAATCACGCATGTTGGCGATGTAGCCGTAGTTCTCGTCACCGTCGCGGCCTTCCTGGGTAATCTTAGGGAAGCGGTCGTCCATCCAGCCTGACCATGCAACGTAGGTCATGTCGATATCGTTGAACAGGTTACATGCGATGTATGTCGGATATTCGCCCTTACCAACAAGAGGCTTGAGACCGCAGCAGGAAGTCATCTCTGCCTGCTTGAAAGTACCGTCCGCATTGGGCGTAAGCTTTTCAAAGCAGCCCTGACGGCTGTAATTGGTACCGTTGGTATGTCTGTGATAGAAAATGAACCAGTCATCCTTAATCTGCACCATGCTGCCGTGGTTATTGGCGGTATAGTAAGCGCATTTCTCGGCGGGCTTGTAAGAATCGATATGAAGGTCGCCGCCGCTTACGAGAACGCCCTTATATTCAAAGCCTTCGCGAGGATTCTTGCTCATCATGTAGCAAAGCTCATGAAACTTAATAGATGAATAAATAAAGTAATAATACTCACCTTTCTTACGAATCGAAGGAGCCTCAAAGAACTCGTGTCCATAGTAAGAATCGCTTTCGGATGAATATGCGGAGCTCTTTGCAATAAATACGGGATCCTCTTCTATTGTAACCATATCGGGGCCGAGAACAGTGCACATGGGACCGCGACGGCTCTTATCGCCGTAACCGCAGAAGCCTGTGTAAAGGTAAACCCTGTCACCCTCTCTCAAAACGCCGGGGTCAAACTGAGGGTCTTCCTTGCCGCTCTTGCCAAGGAGTGTCCCGTCTTTGTAATGCACATGGTCATAAAACTCATACTTACCCGCGGGAGTATCACATACGGCAACCGAAACCGTGCAGTCATTGCTGATGGTGTAGTACAAATAATATCTTCCGTCGGGACCCACAGCCACATCGGGAGCGTAGAGATTACCCTGCAAATCATCATTGCCGGGTTCCTGATCCTTACGATAGATTACGCCTTCGTATTTCCAGTCGCCGAGATTGTCAACCGGAGCCGACCAGCACACATAATCTCCCATGCAGTAAACATCGCCGTTAAAGAAATCGTGCGAACCGTACACATATACCCTGTCCCCAAATACATAAGGCTCTCCGTCCGGAACATATTCCCATGAAGGAAGGTACGGATTGACTGCCTGTTTAAGTGTATCCAACATAAAAAGAAACCTCCTCATCAAAATCTTGTAAATCCTTTTACTAGATTTTACCTAAGAGGAAGTTCCCATTACTAACCAAGTATTGCTCTTTGCTACCCAAATAGCCAAGAAATTTTACTAAAATTTACTAAGTCATACGATAACGCTTCCGGCAAAAACGTACTCTCCGTCATAGAAAACCGCCGTCTGCCCCGGAGTAATCGCCCTCACCGGTGCCTTAAGCTCCGCATAAAACAAACCATCGTCACCCCTTGAAAGCACACACTCTTCTCCCTTGTGCGCATATCTTATCTTGCACATTAAAGTCTTTGGAAGCATGCTCTCTTCTCCCGCCATAAAGTTCACATCTTTAACGGCAAAAGAAGTCGTAAACAAATCATCATTTTCCCCGATAACCACCGCATTGCGCTTCACATCGATTCCCGTAACAAACACCGGGTGCCCCATTGCCAGATTAAGGCCCTTACGCTGGCCGATTGTATAATGAACAATTCCCTGATGCTTACCAAGTACCTTACCTGTCGCATCGATAAAGTCACCGGGCTTAGAATCCTTACCGGTAAATTTCTTCAAAAATCCCGCATAATCACCATCCGGAATAAAGCAAATATCCTGACTGTCCGCCTTATGCGCCACAGGTATTCCAGCATCCTCAGCCATCTTACGTACTTCACTCTTCTCATACTTACCAAGCGGCATCAACGTGCGCGACAACTGCTCCTGAGTCAGGTTACAAAGCGCATATGTCTGGTCCTTGGTGGCTGTCGATGCATTCTTAACCGAGAAACGACCGTTCACCATATCAATATTGGCATAGTGCCCCGTCGCAACGTAAAAAGCGCCTTCTCTGTCTGCAACCGATGTAAGCATATCCCACTTAATTGCAGGATTGCAAAGCGTACACGGATTGGGAGTTCTGCCGTTAGCATATTCATTTGCAAAGTATTCCATCACTGTGGCTTTAAACTTATCGGACACATCCTCAATCACATGCTTAATTCCAAGCACACGTGCACACGCGGCCGCATCGGAAGTAAATGTCTCTTCCTTAAACTGCTTCATGGTCACGCCAATGACTTCATACCCTTCTTTTTGCAAAAGAAGCGCCGCCACCGAGGAATCAACGCCTCCCGAAAGTCCTACCACAACTTTTTTCTTGTCCATTATTGTTCTCTTATTCTTCTTAAATATTCAACGCTCTCACATAAAGCGTCAATAATATAGTCTACGTCTTCGACGGTATTCTCATGACTTAACGAGAATCTTATCGACTGTCTGGCCCGCTCCTCGTCCCCTGTAATCGCGGTAATGACATGCGACGGAGAATCTGTACTCATAACGCATGCAGAGCCCGTAGAGACGCATATACCCTTCATATCAAGGGCAATCAGAAGCGACTCTCCTTCAACCCCTGCAAAAGAAAGATTAATGACTCCCGGAAGTCTTCTCTCAAAGTTTCCGTTAACATTAACGCCTGCCAGGCGTTTCATGACTCCGTCATGAAGCCTCTTTGTGAGCATGTCTTCGTACTCGGCCCTTTCGGCCATCTTATCAACAGATACCTTAGCCGCGGTCGCCATGCCCACAATCCCCGGCACGTTCTCCGTGCCGGCACGCAAGCCATATTCCTGACTTCCGCCGTGTATAAACGATCCAATCGGTGTTCCGCGCTTTACATACAGAAAGCCCGTGCCTCTCGGTCCGTTGAATTTATGCGCCGAAGCACTTAACAGGTCAATGTTCATCTTGTCCGGGTTTAGTTCCATCTTCCCGTAAGCCTGCACCGCATCCGTGTGAAAAAGCACTCCGTGAGCCTTCGCAATCTTACCGATTTCCTCAATCGGCTGAATTGTACCGGTCTCATTATTGGCAGTCATCACGGAAATCAGCACCGTATCATCGCATATAGCCCGCTCTATATCTTCGGGATTGACTCTGCCATCGGGCCCGACATGCACATATGTCACGCGAACTCCGTTACGTTCAAGATACTTAGCAGTCTCAAGCACAGCCTTATGCTCTATATCTGTAGTAATCAGATGTCTTCCCTTGTCGCGGCATGCATCCGTTACGCCTATAAGCGCCAGATTGTCGGCTTCCGAGCCTCCGGATGTAAAGATAATCTCCCTGTCATAAGCAGACAGTGACTCCGCAATCACGCGCCTCGCATCATTAAGTCCCCTTTTTGCAATTGTACCCGCAGCGTAACTCTGCGAGGGATTGGCATATATCTCTTTAAAATATGGCTGCATGGCCTCGTAAGCTTCATCACAAAGCTTTGTGGTGGCCGCATTGTCCGCATAAATTGTTCTTTTCATATTACCCATAATAACAAAACAGCCGAGCCGCTTCAAGGAGCAACCCGACTGTATCCTTCATATTCAAATATTAACTATCCTCTCGGATGAGCCTTACTGTATACATCCCTGATTCTTGAATGATTCATATTGGCATAGACCTGAGTGGTGGAGATATCGGAATGTCCCAACATCTCCTGAACGCTTCTTAAGTCCGCTCCGTTCTCAACAAGATGAGCTGCAAAAGAATGTCTTAATGTATGAGGCGTAATGTCTGCTTCGATACCTGCCTGCTTGGCATAATATTTGATTAGCTTCCAAAAGCCCTGTCTCGACATCGGCTGACCTGAGCAGTTTACGAAAAGTGTCTGCTCGTTCTTATCATCAAGCATGCTCTCACGCGCGTGATCGAGATAATTCTGAACGGAAGCCTTGGCCTCATGCCCGAAGGGAATAACACGTTCCTTGGTCCTGTCGTGACATATTATAAAGCTCATCTGCATATTTACATCATCAAGTTTAAGAGAAATAAGCTCGCTTACACGTATGCCCGTCGCATACAAAAGTTCAAGCATGGCCTTGTCTCTGATATCCTTAGGGCCGTTACCCTGAGGCTGCTCCAAAAGCCTTACAACTTCGGAAGTCGTAAGAATCTCCGGAATCTTCTTCTCAACCTTCGGTGCCTTTAAGCCTTCCGAAGCATCTTCCTTGACCTTACCTTCCTTGTAAAGATAATGATAGAAAGTCTTAATGCACGCAATATTACGTGAAATGGTGGCAGCACTGAACTTGTTCTTCTCAAGGAAAAGAACATACGAATTAAGATTCGTCGATGTAATATCGGCAGGGTCATGAATACCCTGATCTTCCATATATTTACATACCTTACTTAAGTCTCTCTTGTAGGAAAGCTCGGTATTCTCAGACATCTTCTTAACGTTATGTAAATAAGTTATAAAGGCATCAATTTGTGATTGCATTCTTCCTCTTCCTCAAAAAAACGTCATGTTCTGTAAACCATTTTTCGGTGTGTAAGTCTTATTATATAGGCAGACAATTAATAAATCAAATACCAATTTTGTTAGAATTTGACTGATTTTACCCTAAAAGTAATAGAAAGCACAAAATCTATTTTATTATGTGAACCTTTGCACTATATATGCCAAAAAAATTTTTTTGGAAAAAATAAAAAACCAATGCCATGTGGTTAACATAACATTGGTTTCCGTAATATTTTTATGCAAACTATTAGTTCAACTCTTTAAGAAAAGCTTCGATTCTGTCAAGACCCTTATCAATCTGTTCCATGCTGATTGCATAGGAAAGACGAATGTGTGTGGGGAATCCGAAATCGGCACAAGGAATGACTGCCACTGCATAGTCATTGAGGAGATGCTCCGCAAGCTTGGCGCTTGTTTCAAGCTTATCGCCCTTATATTTCTTCTTAAGTGCTTCGGACATATCGATAAAGAGATAAAAAGCACCTTCGGGCTTCATAACGTCCACATAAGGCATAGCCTTCACACGCTCATACATGTGTACTCTTCTCTTATCAAACTCATCCTTCATCTTCTTCATGTCATCCTGAGGACCTGTAAGAGCCTCAACAGAAGCAAACTGAGCGATGGAGTTGGGGTTGGATGTTGCATGGGACTGCATAGCGGACATAAGCTTGGCAATTTCAACGGAAGAACCTGTGTAGCCGATTCTCCAGCCGGTCATAGCGTATGACTTGGAAAGACCGGAGCAGGTAATTGTATGCTTATAAATATCTTCGCCAAGAGAAGCGATACTTACATGTTTAGCCTTGTCGTATGTAAGATACTCATACATTTCGTCGGCTACCACATAAATGTCTCTTTTAACAATAACTTCGGCAAGTGCCTGAAGTTCTTTCTTGGAATAAACCATACCGGTGGGGTTGCTGGGAGAATTAAGGACAAAAGCCTTGGTCTTATCGGTAATGGCCGCATCAAGCTGCTCGGCTGTAATCTTGTATCCGTTTTCTTTGGACCCAAATACAAATACTGGAACACCGTCGGAAAGCTTAACCATTTCGGGATAGCTTAACCAATAAGGTGCGGGAATGATTACCTCGTCACCGGGATTTAATATAGCGTCAAAAATATTGGTAAGGGAATGTTTACCGCCGTTTGAAATAACAATCTGATTAGGCGCGTAATCAAGTCCGTTAAAGTCTCTGAATTTCTTACTTATGGCAGCCTTAAGCTCATTGGTACCGGATGCGGGGGTATACTTCGTAAATCCTGTCTCGATAGCCTTGATGGCTGCGTTGCAAATATTCTTAGGTGTGTTAAAGTCAGGCTCGCCTGCTCCGAATCCCACTACGTCTACGCCGCTTTTCTTAAGTTCCTTGGCCTTTGCAGTGATGGCAAGTGTTGATGAAGGCTTAACCGCCTTGGCTTTCTCAGATAATGTTAATGACATTATAATCGTCCTCCCTAAACTCCTATTGCTACCATTCTACAAAAGCCAAAATGCCGTGTCAATGAAATTTTGGATTATTGTATACAATTATCCCGTAATGTGATTATCGGCCTCCTTTTTTGTTCAAAATGCCACTCCGGCACACTAAAAAAGCGGAGGCCGAAGCCTCCGCTGCATTTATATATGCTATTTGCCCTGATGAACGACGATCTGATTGAAGGGAATTTCGATACCGGCTTTGTCAAAGCCAATCTTGATTTCTCTGTTAAGAAGACGGGGCGCCGAGAAAATATCTTTCTCATTAACCTTACCGATAATCTTAAGCTCTATTCCGCTCTCTCCTAAATTCTGTACGCCTACATACTTGGGATCTTCAAGGAATACTTCGGGGTACTTGGTACGAATTTCCGGAAGAAGCGTTTCAAATACCTTATCTACCTTCTCAAGGTCTGTAGAATAAGCTACGCTGACTGCCGTTACAGCGATACTGTCATTATTGGAGCGGTTTAAGATGTTACGAAGGTCGGAGTTGTTAATAAGCTTGATATTTCCGCCCACGTCTTTAATTGCGGTCGTGCGAATTCCGATGCTTGTAACGGTTCCCCTGAAGCCTTCAACCTCAATAATATCGCCTACGTTAAACTGGTCTTCAAATACCAGAAATACGCCTGTAATTAAGTCTTCCACAAGACTCTGCGCTCCGAAGCCTACAACCAACGTGATAATTCCGACGCTTGCAAATATTGTGCTTACATTTACGCCGATAGCCGCAAGGCACCAGAAGAAACCTACGATGAATGTCACATAGCTTGTGGCACTCTTTACAAGCGTTACAAGACTTCTGCCCTTAGGGTTCTTCGGATTAACTTTATCCGCAATGAAAAGCACTATCTGGGTAATCGTCACCATCAAAAGAACGATTGCGATAATCTGAAACAGTGTCGCAAAGTTAAACTTAAAGGTCCTTGATATTTTGCTTACATCACCAAACAGCTTGCTCCATGTTCCCTGCAGACTTTCTTTGGTCTCTGCGGGCAGGAAGGGTATTATTGCAGGATTGGTGATTACAAGGAATACAAAGAATAATATAATCAATCCTATGATTTTACCTGCCGGAACCGGTTTCTTTTCCTTCTTAATGATTTCGTCGCTCATGTAACTAATCCTCCTTCTTTGGCTCTATCTTTATGGTTGTAATAATCTGAGAATCTTTATCGGCAAAGGTGTAATAACTGTTGCCTGACTCATTAATGGTCATTCTTTGTGCCGGTGCTCCGCTTGAAGTCTTAAGCTCTAACGGGCTTAGGTAATAGATACCCTTGCCGTGTGTCGAATCTTCAATCCAGACGGCTGCGTTTTTACCTGTAATGTTAAGGGTTACGTCCTTGTCTATCATAAGACAGCTTTCACTGTTCTCGCACTTAAGGTAAATTCCGGGGTTCATCGAATTATTTATGGTAAGCGAACCGTCGCCGGTAATCGTTACGCTTCCTCCGTACATAAAGCCCCACGCGATAAGACCCGTAAGCTTGTTATTGCCTATCAGTTTAATCTTAAAGCCGTTACCCATTAAGTTAACGTTAAGGTAATCTCCCGTGTAGTTTTCAAGTGTCAGCGTGTTGGTTGCTTCGTCATAGGATGCGCCGGGAACCGGACCTATCGGAAGTGTTTTATACAGGGGTTCTGTCACATTTGCGTCAGAGCCTAGTACGTCGTTTCCTATCCAAAGAAAATCGTACCCGTTATGCCATGCGCTTCCTGCCCGGTTGCTTACCTTTGCCAATTCTGTTTCAAAATCGGAGTTTGGCGCGTAGTAGTAATCGGTTATTACTAAGCCTCCGTCAAAGTGAACACCCTCCGAATCTATCCACCATTCATTGGTTCTGTTCCACACTCCGTCGGTACAGTATAGGTAATCTACTGTTCCGTCGGAATGCTCGATTCTTACATACTCTTCGTCGAGAACACCGTAGCCCGGTACAAATCCGTTCGGGTCAAGATTTGAAAGATGAGGAAATGCACTGTCTGCTTCATCAAGCGGCGCCGTCTCCACAACTTCTGTGGGTTCAGGCTTCGTGTTGGGTTCCGGAAGCTTTTCGACTATGTCTTCAATGTCTTCCACTTCTTCCGTCGGTTCTATTGATACGGAATATCCGTAGCTGTAATCATTAAAGGGATCTTCTTTCAAAATGTCGTATCCGAAAGCATCCTTCATTACCACAACAGCCATAATCGCAGCGGCGGTTTCTATCACGAGAACGCCTTCTTTCTTCGGGAAGCGGATTTTCTTACGCTTCTTGTGTGAAGGCTCTTCCGTGGGCGTCACATACTCATGCCCTGTCGGCGCTTCTTCGGGCGCAGAATGAGCAGACTCTACAGCATATTCGTTTTGTGGCATTCCGTATTCATCATATGTGTGGGATTCATTAGAATATTCTTTTGCCATGTCCTATTCCTTCGCAATCACAGCATAGAGATTAACATAATGTAATTGTAGAATGCCCTCAATAACAAGGCGTTAACGAAAAACGGTGCAAGCATCGCCTGCACCGCTTCAATATCACATTATTTATTGTCTTCTTGTAATTGTCTTCGCAATTGTTTCAAAATCAGCGCCCATCTCTATCTCGTACTCGCCGACGCTTATAGACTTGTCGTAATGGTTGTCGCATAAGTAACGGTCAAGTTCAACGGCCGATTCCACGAGTCCCGCTTCAAAAATCCTGCGGCTTACGCTTACGGAGCTGTCGCCCTTGATAACTTTGATAAGTACTTTCTCGCCGGTATTAACGTATCCCGTCTCATCTTCCGGCATGGGGTTGATGGCGGGAGGGCCTTCCGGCTCGGGTTCAGGTTCCGGTTCCGACGGTTCTTCCGATACGGAAACATCTACGAATTCAGTCTTGTCTCCTCCTTCGGTAGTCTCGGATACTGAAGTATCAGCACTTACAGAAGCTTCAGACGATGCAGACGAGGGAGTCTCAACAGATGCTACGTCCTTGTCACCTTTAGTATCTGCAGATACAACGTTTTCGGCTTCAGATACATCCTTAACCGATTCAAGCAATGTTTCGTTCTTAACGGGCTCCTGTGCCTTGGCATTGCCTTTCGGTGCGGCAACACCCATAATCAGAGCGGCAACTATCATTCCTGCTCCGATTCCTCTTAAATATGATTTAAGTTTCATGAATTACCTTCTTTTTGCGATACGAATAAATCTATAACGAGCTTAACTTCACCGACGCCAAGACCCAGTTCTCTTGCTATCTGCATGTTGGACATGCCCTCGCTGTGAAGTTTTCTGATCATCTCATTGGAATTCTTACGACCGTCATTGTCCGATTCAAAGTGAACGGGTACCGATGAGTCTTTGGACGCTTTCTTACGGGGCTTTGAGGTTGTGGTCTTAACGACAGGTGTATCCTCTGCCTTCTTAACGGGAACAGCCACACCGTCAACTATCTCAAGACGTTCGGGCACAAAAGGCACAAATTCAGGCTTCTTCTCTTCTTCAACCTTTAAAGCTTCTTTAAGTACTTCGTCGGCCTTCTTCTGAGCCTCTTCTTCTATGCGTTTCTTGTCTTCGAGTTCTTTCTTCTCGGCTTCAATCTGTGTACGTGTATTCTGAAGCTCCTGTCCTTCGGTCTTAAGCTTCTCGTCCTTGCTGTTAAGCATATCGTAAAGGAACACGGCCTCATCATGATTGACGTTAATCTTATTAAGAACCGTTTCGGAATACTCATCCACAGCCATTATTTTCTTGTTGGAAATTTCTTCAAGCGCACGCTCGGCCTTTTCTACAGAGTAAAGGACGGTTTCATCCACCATGTCATCGATTCGTGACTTGGCGGTTGCCATTTCTTCGTCGATAAGCTTTTTGATTTCTTCCTTGGTTACGTGCTCTTCTTCTTTTTTCTTCCCGTCAGGTAAAAAGAAGCTTACTCCGAAAAATAAGCCTCCTATTACCAACAACACTATTTCCGTTACACTCATTTTAACTAAATCCTTATATCAAAACTAGATTCCGACATCTTAATGTGGACACCGTCCTTGTCACCCTTGCGACCTTTGGCGTCCTCGTCCTTATGGCCCTGACCGCGCCCGCCGTCACCGGTATATTCGTTGGAGCCTTTTTCCTTGGCATCGAATTTCTTCTGCTCATTAAGGACTTCCGTGGTACTCTTAACGGTGTTGGCGTTGTCGTCAACTTCCTTTTGCAGGCGGTTGACAAAGTTGGCCTGGTCTAATTGGCCTTTGTGTTCTTCATTGTGTCTTATGGCTGCAAAATCCTGAGATCGTTGGATTGCACCCGACAATTCTAACGGTCCTAATCCCATTTACATTCCCCCACTGAAACAGGTTAATAGATTGCCACCATTTTAACATCTCCCGCTTCTTTTATAAAGCGGCAATATTTCATGGCTTGTTTGACTACCATTGATACATCGTCTATACAAATCTTGGTGCCGGGATAAACATTGCCCGTCACGATGACTGTTCCTCTTGATTCGGGGCTTGAAACATCCATCACACCCTGATACTGGTTAAGTTCTTCCGTAGCCTTGTTAAGCTCTGCGGTTAACGCGTTATTGGCCTTGGCAAGCTGCTGAATCTGCATAAGCTGAGGTGTGGTCATCTTTATGCCCTGTGCCAGTTTCTGCTTGGCTCCCGCAAGAACGGGTCTAATGGTACCAAGCTGCTTGTTAATCTCCATAATCTTCTTCTGAAGATCGGCTATTGCCATCTTAACTGTAGGATCCATACCCACTTCTATTACGGTATCTGTTCCCATCTCGGAGCCTAATGTCTTAACCTCTATGCAGTTGGTGGCGCTTGAACGTCCGCCCGAAATAAATCCTCTCTTACCGGTAACCTTAATATCGGTACCTGCGGTTACGGTACAATGAAGAATCGACTCGGACTCAAGAAATCCCCCTGCGGTTGCGGTTGCATTCTCAAGGAACTTGGTAACGATATTGCCACCGGCCTTTAATACGCCTTTGTGCATACCGTTCATACCTCTTGCGATGGTGATATTCTCACCCGCTTCAAGGTATGCGCCTTCTACGACGCCTCGCACCTCGATGGAACCCTTAGCCTTAACAGTAAAGTTCTCACATACATTACCGTTAACGCGTACGCTTCCGTCATAATCTATGTTACCAACGGAGTTATCGACGTTCTCAACTTCGAATACATTGGATACGAATACCTTGCCTTCGATTAAAGAAACGTGTCCGGATACCTGAGTTCTTAACTCGGTCTTATCCTCGTTGATATCGATATTGTGTCCGTACTTAAGGGAAGCCTGCTTAACGTCTCTTGGCTTAATCTTCTCGCCTTTAACGTTGGTGCCGTACTCTCCGAGTTTGGCAGGTGTAAGTCTTGCAAGAAGGTCTCCCGCAGTACAGTGATTGATGGTATTAAGGTTAAAGAAATCGACGCTTCCGTCCTCTAAAAGCGTGGGCTTAACCCTTGGATCGGTGTTAAAGAAATACTCTATAGATGCATCCGTACCCTGAACCGGAGGCTGTCCTTTGACAAGCACTTCCCAGGTACAGTAATGACGTTCGTTAATAAACTTATCGATTGCGGCCTGATCGAAGCCAAAGCAAATGCCTCTTGAGGAAAACTCACGCATGAACTCTTCCTTGGGCATTTTTACTCCGCCTTCAAAAGGCGGAACCATAAAAACAGACACCGACATATTATCCGGTGCGCAGTTAACCTTTACATATTCTGAATCTTTGGTCTGGAAAGGAGTGTTCGTAGGGAACAAAGAAACTTCAGAAAGACCCGAAAGCGTTGCAGCCAGGGCCTTTAAATCATATACCATATTTTTGATGGAAAGATATTCGGTAAGCTCTTCAAGCTTAATGGGACTGCCTCCGTCTGTAGGCGGCACCAGCTTAATACAGCATCTTCCGTCTTTACCAACTATCTGAAAATAACCATTCATAACTGACCCCCATAATCAAAAAGATTATTCTATTTTGATTCTAACAGAATTCCCATGTATCGTCCAAGCTTTTCTCTCATTTTTGATAAAGCTTTTGTATGTAACTGTGACACTCTCGACTCGGACACCTCAAGTGCATAGCTGATTTCTTTTAAAGTAAGCTCTTCGTAGTAATAAAGCAGAATAACCTGCTTTTCTTTCTCCGTAAGGCTTTCAAGAGATTCCATGAGTTTCTCTTTAAGTTCCTGCTTGTCAAGGGCTTCCTCGGGGCCTTCAAAGTGTGAAGCAAGATTGCGCTCATTGGGCACTTCCGCTCCCGACTCCATAAATTCATTTAATGAAATAACATTTGTTACTTTAAGCTGAGACTGCCAGTCATTAAGTTCATCGCTTGAAATGTTAAGCTTGGCCGCAAGCTCCTCGTCTGTAGCGGGGTGACCTGTCTCAAGTTCTATCTCGTGCATCGCCTTATCGATATCTCTCTGGCGCTGGCGCACGGTTCTCGGTATCCAGTCCATCTTACGAATCTGGTCTAAGATGGAACCTCTTATACGAAGGCTCGCATAGGTCTCAAATTTAACATCTTTACAGAAATCGAACTTATCTATGGCGTCAATGAGTCCGAAAATGCCGTAACTGCACAAATCATCGTACTCAACATTATAACCTAAATACATACTAAGGCGCCCCGCTACTACTTTGACTAACGGAGCGTACTCTAGTATTAGTTGTTCTCTTAATTCAGCTGTCTTCTCGGAAGAATACTTCTCCCACAGTTTTTTTCTTCCTTGCTCGTCCATGTAACTACGCCATCCCCTGTGTTTCTATCGGTAAAAGAATACGATATTACTCTACTGTCTCTTCTGTCTCAGGCGCCGGAGCTTCCGTAACCGGCTGGTCAACGGCTTCTTTCTCTATGACTTCACCTTCATCCGACACTTCGGAATTCTGGTTTCTGTCAAAAGAATTAAGAATGTATTCTATAAGGGATCCGATAAATCCGAATATAACCATGGCCGCAAGAAGTGCTATGAGCATCGTCTTAAGGCCAAGCCCTTTAAAATATACCGTAAGCGTGGTAATTGCGCCCGCTATAAGCATAAGCAACAGCGGTAACTGTTTTCTGTTCACCTCAAATAACCCTCTCTTCCTTACCCACTGCACGGATAACATAATCACCCGACTCGGGATAAAAGATTACGGTACGTCCGAAATTCAGACCCGTATCTTCCGCCAAAATGGGAATGCCCAATTCTTTAAGTTTCTTCTTGCTTGCCTCTACGTTTCGATCTCCGACTCTTACCAAATCGGTCTTATTCTGAAACGAGAACATCTGAGCACCGCCTGCAATCTTGGCAACCATTCTGTTTCTTTTGGCACCGGCTTTCTCCATTTGAACCACAAGTTCTTCTATGCCGGTATCAGCGAATTTATAAACATTCGTATTGTTTCTTATAGCCCCGGAATCTGGAAGCATTACATGCGCAAGGCCTCCGATCTTGGTTATGGGATCTCTGATGGCGATGCCTACACAGGAGCCAAGCCCCAACGTTGTGACGCTGTCGGGGCTTATGCACACCTTTAGGTCTGCCATGCCAACCTTTATACATTCACTCATAGAATATTAACTCCCGCAAGTTTAGAAAGTAATTCCAAGTGCTCCTAAAATCTTACCGTACGATTCAAGGTCCGGTACCAAGATAAAGTAACCGTCCAATTCACAATCGTCGGTAAACTGGGTCTGAATAAGTAAAATCTTGTCTCCAAGAGTTCCGAATTCAATTGCGGGAACGCTTAGGATAGCTCCGGCCATATCAATGGTCAAATCGGGAACCGAAGGGAAAATTTTTAAATTGGTAAGCGATGATAAGGAATTCAAATAAGCACCGGTAATGATGTTACCGATTTCCTTAAGCGCAGAGGTACCGATTTCGTCGAAATCCTCGCCCGGAAGCTCCATGCCCATGAGTTTGGAAACAAGATGCTTGGCAGCGTCTTTGCGCAAAAGAAACATTATGCTTCCGGTAATATCACCTTCTACGCAAAGGTAAATTCCGGCCATTATCTGTTCCTCGCCACCCATCATTGCTCCGACCTCACTAAAGTCTAAGAGCTTAACCTGGGGTACCTTCATATCTACTTTACACTGCAGCATCTGCGCAAGTGCCGTGGTTGCGTTACCTGCGCCGATGTTACCGATTTCCTTAAGCACGTCATAGTACTGCTCGGACATGCTTTCCAAACTGATTTCGCCCATAGGTTCTCTCCCATTAACCTCATTCGTTTTCCAATGCTACTGTGTTAAGATCGAGAAGTGAAACAAGTTCGTCACCGGTCTTGCCGACTGCGGATACGAAGTTAACGTGCTCGGAGGACTTATTGGAGTCCTGAGCCACTTTCTCGATATGTTCCGAATCAAGTGTAATTACTTCTCTTACTTCATCAACGATAATACCTATCGTTCCCTGAGTTTCAAGCTTAAGAATGATAATTCTTGTAGCCTTGGTAATAACATCGTCTTCAAGGCCCATTTTAAGTCTTAAACTCATAACGGGAACTATGATACCTCTTAAGTTGATAACTCCCTTTAAGTAAGGAGCTACCTTGGGTACTCGTGTAATGTGCTGCATTCTAACGATGTTGTCTACAAATGCAATGTTGATGCCGTAGGATTCTTCACCGATTTTAATTACTATATACTGTGTAGTATCAAGTTCTGTTGCAACTCTTAATTCATCCATGGTAATCCCTCCCCTATTAAATCAATGCATTGGCATCAAGGATCAACGCTACTTCGCCATCGCCGAGTATTGTCGCGCCACTGATGAATTTGCATTTGCTTATGTACTTGCCAAGGGACTTGATAACGATTTCCTGCTGGCCGATAAGTTCATCAACCACAAGACCCGCCAGACGGTCACCCTTCTTAACGATTACGACAACCATATTGTCTTCGGGAGACTTGGAGGATGTTGCGTCTACAACATCACTGAGTCTGATAATGGGGATAACCGTTCCTCTTAACTGAATAACTTCTTTGTTCTGTACAAGCTTGATGTCGCTTGGAGAAATGTCCTCTATGGTCTGGATGGAGCCAAGAGAAATAGCATATTTCTCATCGCCCACGATAACCATGAGAGCCTGAATAATGGCAAGGGTAAGAGGAAGTCTTACAATCCATGTACTGCCTTCGCCAAGCTTTGTCTTAACTTCTACTTCACCGCTCAGAGCTTCAATCTTGGACTTAACAACGTCCAGACCTACGCCTCGACCGGAAATTTCCGATACCTGCTCTTTGGTGGAGAAAGAAGGAAGGAACAAAAGGTCCACGATTTCCTTGTCGGACATGTTCTCTGCCTGTTCAGCAGTGATAGTACCGCGGGAAATAGCCTTATCTCTTACCTTGGCAACATCGATACCGTTACCGTCATCTCTTACCTCGATGACAACGTTGTTACCATCCTGGTAAGCGTCAAGGTAAATGTTACCGACTTCAGGCTTACCTCTCTGAACACGAACCTCTCCGGACTCAAGTCCGTGGTCGGCTGCGTTTCTTAACAAGTGCATCAAAGGATCGCCGATTTCGTCTACTACGGTACGGTCAAGTTCTGTCTCTTCACCTGTCATGTGAAGTTCCATCTTCTTACCGAGAGTCTTCTGCATATCTCTGATCATTCGAGGGAATTTACTTACTACGCTCTCGATGGGCACCATTCGAACCTTCATAACGGATTCGTGAAGGTTGGTGGTTACGCTTTCAAGATACTCAATCTGCTCGTTGAAGTTGGAGTTATGTGTATCTTCACCGCTTGTGGAGGAAACAAGAGAGTTCTTGGCAATAATAAGCTCGGATACCAGGTTCATGAGAACATCGAGTTTTTCGATATCCACACGTACTGTTCTGTTAACAACGGGCTTGGCTGCGGGCTTCTTGTCGCCTGCCTTGGCGGGAAGTTCTTTTGTCTCGGGTTTCTTGGCTTCTTCTGCGGGCTTCGATTCTTCTTTGGCGGGCTCGTCTTCAGCTTCTGCATCGGCGGAATTGCCAAAGTCTGCTTCGGTAAGTTCACGGCCGAACGCATCTTCGATTTCGGAAACGCTCTTAATAGCGGCAACTACATTGTCATAAGATTCAGCGGTTACCACGATTACTGAGAAGTCGAAATCAAATTTTTCATCTTCAATATCCTGTGTGGAAGGATTGGAAAGGACAACCTCACCCTTTTCTTCCAAGGCCTTAAATACAAGAAATGCTCTTGCGGCTTTAAGGATACAGCTTTCCTGTATATAAACGGTAATACCGTAGAAGTGCTGGCCTTCTTCTTTGGCTTTTTCAAAGAGGCCTTTCTCGGTATCGGTAAGTTTAATGCTCTGCCACTTTTCCTTGGAATCGGAAGCGGCTTCTTTTTTCTCTTCTTTGGCTTCTTCTTTGGCTTCGGTCTTGTCTTCTTTCTTGGGAGCGTCTCCGCCCGAATTGCCGTTAAGAATGTCGTTAAGAGCCTTAATCAGGGGTTCGTTGTCATCGGTACCTTCATCGGAACTTTCCTGAATATTTGCAAGATATCCTTCGAGTGCATCAAGGCACTGGAAAAGAATGTCTATCATATTAGGCTGAACCTTAATGTTACCGTTTCTAACCTCTGAAAATACATTTTCCATATCATGGGTAAGATTCTGCATGCGCTTATAACCCATGGTACCGGCCATACCCTTAAGAGAGTGGGCCGCACGGAAAATTTCATTAACGGTGTCCATATTCTCGGAATCCTGCTCGAGTTCGAGAATCTGTGTGTTTAAGTTCTGCAAGTGTTCCTTGGTTTCGTCAAGGAAGATCTCTAGGTATTGACTAACATCCATCTTAGCTGACCCCCGCGTTCATAATGATCTCCTGAGCCACCTTGTCTAACGGAACAACCACATTGGTAAGTCCTGAATTATAAATTGCCTTGGGCATTCCGTAAACGGTGCTGGAGTCTTCGTCCTGTGCGATTACAAAAATGTTTTTGTGTTTACTAAGATTCTTGATTCCCTCAGTTCCGTCGGCGCCCATTCCTGTCAAAACAACGCATATTATTCTCTCCGCATCATATGACGCAAGAGACTCAAACATGTAATTGGCACAAGGCTTAACGCCTTCCCTTGTGGGTTCATCGGAATAACGAACCTTCAATCTGCCGTTTACAGTGTCAAGGTTAAGATGCTTACCGCCCTTTGCGATATACACGTGACCGTTTTCCAAAAACTCACCTTCCTTGGCCTCTGTGACTGTAAGCTCGCTTAAGTCGTTGAGACGATCGGCAAGTGATTGTGTGAAACCGGCCGGCATATGCTGCACAATTACCATCGGAGCCTTTAAATTCTTGGGAAGTTTCGGAACAACTTCCTGTAAGGCCTTAGGTCCTCCGGTGGAGCTTGCAAGTGCCACTATCTGTTTGCCCTTAAAGGATTTGGAGGAAGCGCTGACAAGAGCCACCAGTTTCTTGGAAGCTTCCAGCTTGGATCTTTTCTCCTCTTCCGTTTCTTCTTTGAAAGAAGATGCCTTACTGTTACATACGACATCAAGAATGTTCATCAACTTCTTATCGAAAGTTCCATTCTTGCATTCGAATGCTCTGTCGGGCTTGTGGACAAAATCGATGGCACCTAAGGACAAGGCATCCAGTGTGGTCTTTGCACCGTCACGCGTATCGGTGCTGGCCATTACCACCTTGGCGGATATCTTGCGGTCTCTTAATGCTTTGAGAAGTTCTAACCCATTCATCTTAGGCATGTTGACATCGAGCACTACTGCATCGTATGTCTTGCGTTCAAGAAGGGCTAACGCTTCTTCGCCATTCGTTGCGCGATCCACTACACGGAATCTCGAATCTGAGTTGATTATATCACAGATGACGCTTCTCATGAGTGCAGAGTCATCAACCACAAGAATATTTTTCATAATTTTTCCTCAAATTTAGACCTTTTCTTGTTAATAAGTGGTTAATAAAGGAAATTATCTGTCAATTTTCTTTATTATACTGCCCCGATAACCATTTTACAACCTACCTCATGTTACGACGTCGAATTTTTCTTTCTTCGTCAAAAATAAACTTAATTATTTCTTCTCTTGTATCCCTGTCGAGGTTCTCGTACTGAACACGATGCTCGAACTCTCCGGGACGATTTGCAACTTCCTTGACCGTTAAGACCTTGGCGATTATCTCGTAGTCCTTAACCCCGGATTCGAGTGTAAGCGGAAATGCGCAGTAGATATAAGCATTCTCTTCATACTGAACATCGGTAATGAATCTCATACCGCCGCCGCTTATATCGCAAATAAGGCTTCTTCTTAAAGGAAGTCCGGGAACGATTATCGGATTAACCGTATTTAAGGATTCCGCTTCTTCTTTCTTAAGCTCTCTCGATCTCATGTCAAGCACACAGCTGAATCGATAGTACTCTCTTCTCTGATGCTTTCTTAAATTGCTCGTAAGCTCGAGCGCAAGAACGTATACGTTGTTACTCTTATATCTGTCATATATTCTTGCGTAGCACTGATATAAGCCCTGCGAAGTATAGAAGCAAAGATCGTACTCTCCGTCTACCGGAAGTAATATAAGCTTAGCCTTCTCCATGGGCATCATTATTTCAAGTTTATCGTCGGATAAGACCGTATATACCCTTGTGGAATATTTCTTAACCGGCTCGCCTTCCGCCGCGAAAAGATGATCTACCGATGCTAATTCAACTTTGTCCCCATCTACTACCAGATTAGATAACATATGGAACCTCCCACTTGTTGTTATTTGGATTCCTTGGCTTTCTTGCCTACCACAATGTGGCTAAAGAAAGCGGCCATTCCCCTTTTTTTGACCGTCTGAACAATTTCCTTGTTCATGAGTGTATGCGCGATGGCTTCGTAAGCAAGTGCCGACTTGGCCCCGGGGCTTTGGATGGATACGGGCATCTGCTGCATTACCGCCTTAGACAAAAGATTGTCCTCGGGAACAGCGCCCAGATATTCAACCGGAAGCTTTAAATAACGAGCCACCACGGCATTTAACTTATTGTACAAAGCCTGACCTTCCGCAGCGTTCTCAACCTTATTGGCAATCATCTTAACCTGAGAATTGTCGGTTGAAAAACGCGAGTGTCTTGCCAGTGCTTTAAGAAGCGAGTATGAATCGGTGATGGAAGTGGGTTCGGGAGTCGTAACAAGAAGAATCTCTCCGCTTGCTACCAAAAATTCCAAAACCGCGTCGGATATTCCCGCACCGGTATCTACTATGATTATGTCCGTAATCGCGTCAAGCTGAGCCAGGTTCTGAATGATGTATGTCAGATGCTCACGACTTAAATTGGACATGCTTGCAATACCCGAGCCGCCGGAAATAAAGCCTACATCCATGGGCCCCCAGGTAATGATGTCTTTTATGCTTTTGCCCTGATAAATAAGGTCTGCGAGGTTGTGCTTGGGAACTGCACCAAACATTACCTCTATATTGGCAAGTCCGAAATCGGCATCAAGTATAATAACTCTCTGCCCCATTTTCCTAAACTGAATGGCAAGGTTAATGGATGTGTTGGACTTACCCACGCCGCCCTTTCCGCTTGTAACCGTCATGACTCTGGCTACAGGTCTTGGCGATGCGTTCTGGGCCTTAATTATGTTTCTTAATTGTTCGGCCTGATCCATTATTTTTTGCCTCCGAGTAGATTTTTAACGGTGCTTTGGGCATTGAAATCTTCAATGTCGTCGGGCACGTTCTGTCCGCAGGTTATGTATGATAAATCCGCACCTGTATATAACTTAAGATTAAGCAGATTACCGAGAGCCGTGGTCTCATCAAGTTTGGTAAATATAAGCTTGTAATCGGTAATTGTTGAATAAGCATCGGCAATCGACATTAAATCTCTGTACTTGGTGGTGGCACTTACCACAAGGTAAACTTCACGCTCCACAATTCCGTCAACCGAATGGATGAAGCTTCCCATAACGTTCTTCTGCTCTTCGTTCTGGTGGGAATGTCCTGCGGTGTCTACAAATACATAATCAAAATTCTTAAAGTCTCGAAGCGCCGACTCCATCTCTTCGATGGTATATATGATTCTAAACGGAACTTCCAGGATATTCGCATATGTTCTGAGCTGCTCGGCTGCCGCGATACGATAAGTGTCGGCGGTAAGGAGTGCAACTTTCTTCTTAAGCTCGACTGAAAATTTGGATGCAATCTTGGCAATCGTAGTAGTCTTACCAACGCCTGTGGGGCCTACAAAGAAAACTGTCTTAGGTCCGTTCTCGGCGGGTGAAATCACCGAAGCCTTACCAAACTTAAGAATCATCTTCTGATATATTCCCGCAAGTGCCACATCGATGGGAGTGCCGGGCTTGGTAACCTTGGCAGTCTCATCAACGATTGATGCCGCATACTCGCGCTCCACTTCATTGTCAAGCATTGTATTCAAAAGAAGGTCAAAGAACTTCTTAAGCTCGTCATTCTCTTCTTTCTTGTCCTGGGATTCTTCCTTGTGAACAGGCTCCTCGGGCTTAACAAGTTTTTCTTCTATAAGGTTCTCTATGTTGTTAAGGCGAGCCTCTATAACCTTGTCGGACTTGGCGGGCTTTTCATCGTAGATTACGGCGGCGTTTTGTTTTTCTTTCTCCGAACGTTCTACGATGGGGGCAATCTTACCGAGGGCTTCGGTGATGCTTCTGGCGTCGGCGGATTTAACGGGTTCCTTGCGTTCCGAATCTTCCTCAACGGCAACGGTAATCTCTACAAGCTGAGGGCGTAAGAAAGAAAACAGACCTTTTTTCTTGGTGTTTCGAACGTTCATAACCACAACGTTTGAACCAAGTTCCTTCTTGGCCGCTTCTACAGCTTCATTTTCAGTTTTAGCTTGAAATTTTTTGATAATCATTTATGCCGTTACCATCCCAACCGACTGAAGTTCTACGTTTGATTCTATTTCATTGTAGGATATTGCAACCATATCCTTGTAATACTCTTCCGTAAGGCGCTTAAAGTACATGCGCACAATGGGCGATGTTACCACTATCTGAGCCTTGCCCAAGTTCTCAAGCTTGTTAAGCTCTCTGCCTGTAGCATCGATGATGGCCTTGGAACGCTCGGGATCGAGTGTAAGGTACGCGCCCTGCTCGGTCTGCTTGACACTTGCCATAATCTCCTGCTCTATCTTGGGGTCGAGCGTAACCACGCTTGTGGTCTCGTTCTGCGGGAAGAATCTGCTGGAAATAACGCGCTTAAGGCTCTGACGCACATACTCCGTAAGGATATCCGTATCTCTTGTGGATGGCGCATAGTCTGCAAGTGTTTCGAAGATTGTAAGGAGGTCTCTTATAGAGACGCTTTCCTTGAGCAGGTTCTGAAGAATCTTCTGAATCTCGCCAAGAGACAAAAGCTTCGGGAACAGTTCGTCCACAACCGAAGGATTGGATTCCTTAAGGTTATTGATAAGCGACTGTACATCCTGACGGGTAAGAAGCTCTGCAATGTGCTGTCTGATAATCTCGGTTAAGTGAGTGGCGATAATACTCGGCGGGTCTACTACCGTGTAACCGAGGCTCTCCGCACGCTCACGCTGGCCTTCCGTAATCCATACTGCAGGAAGGTGGAAAGAAGGTTCGAATGTAGGAATACCGGTAATCTCTTCCTCGACATAACCGGGGTTCATGGCCATGTAATGGTCGAAAAGAATCTCACCTTCACTTACCTGAATACCCTTTATCTTTATTATATACTGATTGGGGTTAAGCTGTATATTATCTCTTAAACGAATTATGGGCACGACTGTACCAAGTTCAAGAGCTATCTGTCTACGAATCATTACGACACGGTCGAGAAGGTCGCCACCCTGACTTACATTGGCAAGAGGGATAATACCGTAACCGAATTCAAGTTCAATCGGGTCAACCTGCAATAGCGAATTGACATTCTCCGGTTGTCGTATCTCCTGAGCCTCCTGCTCTTCCTGCTCGGTCTCCGTCTCAATCTTCGACGTTTCTATTGAGCCTTGCATTACTCGTCCTGCGATGATAAATGACATACCAAGGACGATAAAGATAACTTTGTTAAGAGGTGTAACGAGGCCAAGGAAAGTAATGGCACCGCCCACGATATATAAAGCCTTCGGAATACCGAAAAGCTGGCTTACAAGTACATTACCAAAGTCAGCCGCACCGGAGCCCTTGGTAACAAGGATACCGGTTGAAAGAGATATAAGAAGCGAAGGAATCTGCGATACAAGACCGTCACCGATTGTAAGAATGGTGTATGTGGAAAGCGCAGTCGATAACGCTTCACCTCTCTGCGTACCCATTACGATACCGCCCACAATATTGATGGCAGTAATGATAAGGCCCGCCACAGCGTCTCCCTTAACGTACTTAACAGCACCGTCCATGGAGCCAAAGAAGCTTGCTTCCTGCTGAATCTTATCTCTTCGAATCTTAGCTTCGGTATCCGTGATGGCACCCGTATTTAAGTCGGCATCGATAGCCATCTGCTTACCGGGCATTGCATCGAGGGTGAATCTTGCGGTAACTTCAGCTACTCGCTCGGAACCTTTGTTGATAACGATAAACTGAATGAGTACCAGTATGATAAATACGATAACGCCTACAACGAGGTTGTTGCCGCCTACGAAACTACCGAAAGTTTCGACAACGTTACCGGGCTGACCGGTAGAAAGAATAAGCTTTGTAGACGATACGTTTAGTGATATTCTGAAAATTGTCGTAAACAAAAGAATCGTGGGAAAGTATGACAAATCCAGTACTTCTTTTGAAAACATACATACAAACATTATTAAGAATGCTATGGAAATATTTATGGCAAGACAAATATCAAGAAGCCATGAGGGAATGGGCACGATAAGCATTACGAATGCCGCAAGAATATATATTGCAACACCAAGATCGGCTTTTTTCATTCTCATGCTCCTTTCAATTTATTATGATATCTTTCCCTTAAGCTTGTATACAAAGGCAAGAACCTCTGCAACCGCCTGGTATAATTCCGGGGGTATCATTTCCCCGACTTCGACATTGGCGTAGAGCATACGCGCAAGAGGCTTATTCTCCACTATCTCAATGTCATACTCTCTTGCCTGCTCCTTGATACGCTGCGCAAGAAAGTTCTCACCCTTGGCCACAACTATGGGCGCGCTGTAATTGTCTGCGTCATACATGATTGCAACCGCGTAATGGGTAGGGTTGGTAATTACTACGTCAGCTTTCGGAAGGTTCTGCATCATACGACGCTGCGAGGCCTCACGCATTCTCTGTCTTATCTGACCTTTAATCTGAGGATCGCCTTCCTGCTGTTTGTATTCTTCTTTAATCTCCTGCTTGGTCATCTTTAAGTCATCGCTGAATTTCCATCTCTGGTATGCCAAATCGGCAAAAGCAATTACCAGATAAGCGGCGGCTATCCTGATTCCCAAATCCACCACCAGCTTGCAGGTATCACCGATTCCTTCATAAAGCGATACATCGTAAAGCAGGAACAAACCGTTTATATTCTTCTTAAGGAAAGACCATGCAACCACAAGAATGATTGCGATTTTAAGTATGGCCTTTATTAATTCTACAATTGCGTTCTTGGAAAAAATCTTCTTAAATCCGCTTATGGGATTAATCTTGGAGCCTTTGGGCTGTAAGGGCTTAGTCGTAGGCTTCCAGCCCACCTGAGCCACGTCGCATACGAAAGATACGATAAAAGCTATAATCAGTATCGGTGCAAGCATAATGATAAGCTGCAATATACACTGAATCACAAGATTTATAATGTCGTTACTGTTAACATATCCGTCGTAGTTCTTGATATACTCGGAAATGTCGTCATAGCATAAGTGAAAGAAATTTACGAGATTATTGCCTAAAGTGCCGGTCCAGAACCTAAGTACCAAAAACAGCGCCATAAGGCTGAAGGCATTCTCAATCTCTTTAGACTTGGCGACGTTACCTTCTTTTCTTGCATCACTTTTCTTTTTCTCGGTTGCGGGTTCTGTCTTCTCTCCGCCGGGTGCTTCTGCGAAGAACTGAAGATTATATTTAATCATGTGATGGCCTCCGCAAAAAGAGTAATCATTTTCTTAATCTCGCTTAAAATGGCAGTCGATGCGCCGGGCAGCATTCCCACTGTCAAAAAAAGCACTCCGAGTCCTAATAAAATCTTTAACTGCATACCTACGGCAAACATGTTAAGCTGAGGCGAAACCTTGGTAAGTATACCCAAAATTGCATTAAGCAAAAGCATTGCCGCAAATACCGGAAGGCAGAATCTAAAGCCTAAAGCCAGATAATCTCTTAAAAAAGTAAGCATTGCGGATAATAACTTATCCGACGCAAAAACGGCGCCGCTTACCGGTATGAGATTAAATGTCTCTATGATGGCCGCGAGCACATACTGGTACATTCCGCTTATCATAAGCATAAGCAGGACCGTGTACTGATAATATGTACCGCTAATAGTCACAGATTCTCTTGATACGGGGTCGAAAAGCGATACCATGGAAAGACCGATTTCCATGTCCACAAGATGACCCGCAAAGTTTAGTATTGCAACGCAGATGGCTGCGGAATATCCGATTAAAATGCCTGTTAAGGCTTCTTTGACCCCAAAGACTGCATACATTAATACGGTGGAGTATTCAGGATGTACGGGAGTTAACGTCTGATACACTAATGCCGATATCAAGACGCCGAGGCCAATCTTAACGCGCGCCGGCGTATTGGTCATTCCGAAGAAGGGAGCTGTGTGAATAAAGCAGGTAATTCGAACGACTATCAAAAGAAAGAATTCAAGATCGCGCAGGGAAAAAGTGAAGTTGAACATCTACACCCTCCCTAATGAATGTACACCGCAAAATTCGTCCAGAGTTCCACCATGTATTCCTTCATGTCCGTAAGCATCCAGTTACCAAGGAGCATAAGCCCCAAGAATACACATACAATCTTAGGTACGAATGTAAGTGTCTGTTCCTGGATGGATGTAACTGTCTGAAAAATACTGATAACCAAACCGATTATCAAAGAAATAAGCAGAATGGGCGCAGAAAGCTTGATAACAAGAAACAGACCCTGACTGACAATCTTTACAACATCATCAATTTGCATCTTCTACACCCCTTTCCCCTAATAAAAGGATTTAACCAGTGAACCTATGATAAGGTTCCATCCGTCCGCAAGCACAAACAAAAGCACTTTAAAAGGCATTGAAATTGTGGTGGGCGGTAGCATCATCATACCCATACTCATAAGTACCGACGCAACAATCATGTCGATTACCACAAAAGGTATGTATATGATAAAGCCGATAATAAAAGCAGTTCTTAACTCACTTACGACAAAGCTTGGAACCAGGATGTAATTTGGTATGGAACTTAAAGCTCCGTCCCATTCGACATCCGCGATTTCCATAAACAGACGCACGTCTTTGGTCTGAGTCTGTCCGTACATAAAGTCTCTGAAGGGGTCCATAACCTTCTCAATGGCTTCAGCCTGAGTAATCTCTCCCCTGTCAAAAGGAAGAACCGCTTCATTGTACGCTTTGGTAAGTGTACCTTGCATAATGAAAAAAGTAAGAATCAAGGCAAGTCCTATAAGCACGTTATTGGGCGGAGCCGTTGAGGTGTTAAGGGCTGACCTTGTAAAATGAAGAACTATAATAATTCTTGTAAATGACGTAAGCATCACAAGAAGTAACGGAGCAAGGGCTATTAATGTAAGGGTCAGAAGAATTCTTAAGGACCCTGCCAGTTCTCCGTTACCGTTATTATAGGTAACCGTTAAATCGTTAGATATATTTAATTCTTTCAGTTCATCTGCCGTCTGAGCGCTGCCGGGCTCGTTAATGTTTGTTCTTCTCTCCGTATCTCCCGCTAAGTGAGAGTCGGCATGATTATCAAGCCCGCCTGCATAGGCAGTTGATTTCTGACTTATAAACAATATGCCTACCACAATGAGCAGGCATATCAATCTAATCAGTCTTTTCATTTATTGTCAGTTTCCCCGTCATCCCTGGCTTTATTCATAAAGTCTTTAAAAGAAAATGTACCTTGAGGCATAGATTCGTAATTAAGGGAGTCCTCATTAATCTCCCCTATTGTTGTAACTTCATCCTTGCCTATAGCTATCGCAAAGCATCGGTCTCCTATTCGGACAACCTCAATAAGCTTTCCGGGGGCGATTCTCTTAGATTCAAGAATCACAATGTTTTCCCCGGGAGCCTTTTCTCTTTGATAGTTGGCAATCCACTTTGTGACAAAGAAGGTAAGGGCAAGCACAAAGACGAATATTAACAATACGACTATGAGCTGGCCTACTCCTCCTACAGTGGATGCAAGGATTGTATGATACATTAACCTACGACCTTCTTAACCGCTTCAAGTACACGATCTGCCTGGAAAGGCTTAACGATAAAGTCCTTGGCACCTGACTGAATTGACTCTATAACCATGGCCTGCTGTCCCATTGCCGAACACATAATAACCATGGCACCGGGGTCTCCTTCTTTAATCTTTTTAAGGGCCTGAATACCGTCCATTTCGGGCATGGTAATATCCATAAGTACAAGATCGGGTTTGGTTTCATTGTACTTTTCAACAGCCTTAAGCCCATTTTCAGCCTCACCGACTACAACATAGCCGTTCTTTGTAAGAATGTCCTTAATCATCATTCTCATGAAGGCTGCGTCATCACAGATTAAAATATTTTTTGCCATAATTTTTCTCCTATCGGTTAGTTTATTTAATTATTTCCGTAATACGAACTGCGAAGCTTTCTTCAATAACTACAACCTCGCCCTTGGCCACGAACTTGCCGTTAACCAATACATCAATCGGCTCACCGGCTATTTTATCAAGTTCAATGATTGTGCCGGGTGCGAAATCGAGTATCTCGGATATGGACTTGCTTGTTCGTCCAAGCTCAACTGTTACGTTAAGCGGAACGTCCATAATTAATCCGATGTTCTCATTGGCCTGCATTGCTGCGTACTCGGGATTGAAGCTTTGGAACTGAGCAGGCTGAACGTTCATCTGCTGCATGTTCGGCATCATTCCCGGCATCATCATACCAGGCATACCCATACCCATATTTGGCATTCCCATGTTAGGCATACCGTTCATAGACTGATCCATACCCATACCCGGCTGCATCTGGGGCTGCTGAGGCTGTTGTTGAGGCGTCGGTGCTGCCTGAGGTGTAGGAGCGGGAGCCGGTGCCGGCTCGGGCTCTGCGGGTGCTGTCGAGTCCATAAAGGTTTTGACTAACCTTTTTGCGAAGTCTAAAGGATACAACTGCATAATGGTTGAATCCACAAGATCTTCAATCTGCATTGTAAATGCTACCTTAACAAACGTTCCACCAAGGAAAGGAGAAATATCCTCACCGTTTTGGTATTCCGTTAAATCAAGCAAAGTCGCGTCGGGAGGGCTGATATCAATCATGGTACCAAGCATTGTGGAAAGGGATGTTGCAGCCGCGCCCATCATCTGGTTCATGGCTTCGGAGATGGCACTTAAGTGAAGCTCTCCTAGCTCTCCGTCCGTATTGGTACCGTCGCCTCCCATCATAAGGTCGGTGATGACTTTAACGTCATGTTCACGTAATACTAAAATATTCGAGCCGTCAAGACCGGCCGTGTAATGAATCTGAATAAAAACACAGGGCTTCTCGTAGTCGCCTGTAACCCCCTGCCAATTAACCATGGATACAACAGGAGTTGTGATGTTAACCTTGCGATTTACAAGGGAATAAAGCGTTGTAGCCGATGACCCCATACTGATGTTGGCTACTTCCCCTACAGCGTCTTTCTCAACATCCGATAAAGTATCGTCTGCCGAAACGCCTGCGTCTGCGGGAGCACCGGTATCGGGTGTCGCTCCGCCTGCCATATCGCCGGGATCCATGCCGCTCAGGAGAGCATTAATTTCGTCCTGAGATAACATTCCATCCATGTATTATTCCTCCTCCCTGATTACTTCGGTAACCCTTGCGGCGTATTTGTCTTTCTCCGTACCGGGAACCGATTTAAACTTCTTAATGTTTCCGACGTATACATCAAGTTCGGAATCAACCGTTGTATCCAGTCGGATAATGTCGCCAAGCTGTAAGCCTATAAAGTCGCTTACTGAAATGGCGCTTTGTCCCATAACTACCTTAACAGGTACGTCCACTCTCTTAATCAGGGACTCTATATAAAGCTCATAATCTTCACCGGAATTATCCTGCATGGTGGAGAACCAGAACTTTGTATTCAACCTATCCATGATGCTCTCTAACGTAAAGTAAGGGAGACACATGTTCATGAAACCTTCCACCTCACCGATTTTAACATTCAGTGTTACGATGGCTATCATTTCATTGGGCGCTATTACCTGTGCAAACTGAGGATTGGTCTCTATACGCTCCAAGACGGGGTTAATGTCCAGAACGTTTTTCCAGGGTTCACGCATAAGCTGGATGGAAATGATTAAAAGTTTTTCAATAATGGTCATCTCGATTTCGGAGAACTCACGGTTCTTCTCAAGCGGGATGCCTTTACCCCCAAGCATTCTGTCTATCATGGCAAACCCAAGGTTGGCTGCCAAGTCAAGTATTATATTACCACCTAATGGTTGGAAATTTATTATACCCAAAATTACGGGGTTTGAAAGTGCGTTTGTGAACTCGGAATATGTTACTGTTTCCGAGCTTGCCACGTTAACCTGTACGTTCTTTCGAAGGTACACCGGAAGGCTGGTGGCAAGTAGTCTTCCGTAGTGTTCATATATAATTTCAAGTGTTCGTAAATGCTCTTTAGAGAACTTCGCCGGACGCTTAAAGTCGTAGTTCTTGACTTGTCTGTCCCCTTTGTCCTGCATCTCGTCCACATCCAGCTCACCGGTACTTAAGGCTGCAAGCAGACTGTCTATCTCATTTTGAGATAATACCTCACCCACGAAGTTCACCTCCTCATTTGTATGACGTTAAGGCTTAGCCTTCTCTTACTGATACATGATATTGCTGAATGTAACCATGTATATAAATGTGGAGCCGTAGGTCTCCTGAATCTTCTTAAGGATTTCCGCCTTCATGGCTTCGGTATTGGACTGAGCCTCTTCAAGAGTGTATGAACCGATAACCGTATTCATAATATCCTGAATAACACTGACCCTTGCCGATACGGAAGGTCCTAAAACTTCGTAGTCCTCATGCTTGGTGTTCATGTATACGGCTGCGCTTACAAGGCAGAAATGAGACTTATCGTCTGTTTTCTTAAGCGCGATGGTCATTTCGGGAATGTCAACCGGTTCTGCGTCTACCAAAGCTACCGTCGTATCCTCTTCTTCGGTTCCCGTGGGTGTAAGCTCGATATTGAGTACACTTGCGATGTTACTTACAAGTGCTCCCGTTTTCTTGGCCGTGCCCATAACGGAGAACATCATTATGGCCGTAAGCACAAGGTTAACCACCATAAGAGCCAATATAAGTATGGAAATAAGATTCTTCTTCATACCGTCACATCCTCTGTTTAGTATTAGTAATTGCTTAATTCGTGATAAATCTTAATCTCTACTCTTCTGTTACGATCTCTGCCCTCTGCCGTTGAATTATCGGCTATGGGGCAATACTCGCCTCGTCCGCTGTGTTTAAGTAGCGACGGGTCGAGGGACGTGTTATCAAGTAAGAAATAGAATACGGAAATAGCTCGGGCCGCACTGAGTTCGTCGTTGTTCTTGTAAAGCTTTGAGTACTGAGGAACGTTATCTGTGTGTCCTTCGATTTCTATCTCGTACTTGGCATATCTTTCAAGAATCATACCGACCTTGCGAAGCGTAGGCTCTACGGAATCCAAAAGTTCAGCTGAGCCGGGCTTAAAAAGAATGGCTCCCTTAAGCGTAAGCTGCACATACTGGCTGTTAAAGTCTACGTCCACTTTGTCCGCAATGTTATTCTCCGCCAAAGCTTCTTCAAACTGCTCGGCAAGAGATTCGCTGGCTTCAAGCTTCTTCGTGTTGATGTCTTCAAGTTCTTTCTGAAGGTCGTCAAAACGCTCTGCGTTGGCATCGTTGTCAGCCATTGCGCCGGTAGAATTTATGTACTTGTCAAGTTCATTAAGCTGACTTACTCCGTTGCTTATCAACACTCCGTCACCGATTGCGGTACTTCCTGCGGAGAATATGCTGAAAGTGCTTTGAAACGAAGCCGCAATTTCTTCAAACTTCGCCGCGTCGACACTGGAGGACGCAAAAAGCAATACAAAGAAGCAAAGAAGCAAGTTCATAAGGTCCGCGAAAGTACTTAACCACGGGGAACCGGGGCCGCCTCCGGGATCCTGTTTCTTTCTTGCCATTATTCTTCTCCTGAACCTTCGGGTGTAGCTGCAGCACGATCCTTGGGTGATAAGAAGGACTTAAGCTTCTCTTCGATAACTCGGGGGTTCTCACCTGCCTGAATCGAAAGAAGACCTTCTATCATGATTTCCTTGACCATTGTCTCGGCTGCGTTGTTCTTCTTCATTTTGAATGTTGCGGGAAGACATATCCAGTTAGCTATCAGTGAACCGTACATGGTGGTGAGCAAGGCTACCGCCATAGCGGGACCGATTGATGCCGCATCCGACATGTTATATAACATGTTAACCAGACCGATAAGGGTACCGATCATACCCCACGCAGGACCCATGGCCGCGAACTGTTCCCAGAAGCTTATGACCTTATTGTGTCGGGTCTCTATGCTCGCCAGTTCCGTCTCCATGATGGCTCGTACGAGTTCGGGATCGGTTCCGTCGACTATAAGAAGGATTCCTTTTTTAAGAAAAGCGTCGTCGATATCTCCCGCCGCTTCTTCCAAAGAAAGCAAGCCTTCCTTTCTGGCTACGTTGGATAAATCTATGATCTTTGTAATCATTTCTGCTGTGTTGAGTTTAGGAACTTTGAAAATAAGAGCGTATGCCTTCAGATTGTTGACAAACTCTTTCATCTCACAGGACATAAGCATACAACATACACCGCCGCCGATGGTGATGTAGACAGAGTTTAAGTCTATGAAGTTACTGATGGCACCGAAATTGAGTCCTGTCTTTTCACTGACAATACCGAAAATTACCAGTCCAAAGCACATGAACATGCCGATGATTGTTGCTATATCCATTTAACGGCTACCCCTCCGTTTTGCTTATTCAGCAAATAATTCTTTTCTAAATAATTTTACTAAATTAACAACCTCTTGTCTACTTTCTTTTATGATAATTCTACGACCTGTGGACATGGTAATAACGGTGTCAGGAGTCTCTTCCACCGTCTCGATAAAGTCTTCGTTAATTGTCAGAATCGTCCCATTTAGCTTAGTCACATTAATCATAATACCCTCAAGGTGTTTGTAAATTATTAAAAATAGTGCATTTTTATAAAATTTTATAAAAATAAATGCAATTTCCAAAGCCTAAAAAAATAAATCTGTAAATAGCAAAAGAAAGGGGAACGTGAATCCTTTCAGTTCCCCTTATTATTTAATTTATCTCTTGAGGTTTACAAGTTCTTCAAGCATCGTATCGGATACTGTGATGATACGGGAGTTAGCCTGGAAACCACGCTGTGTGGTAATCATCTCGGTAAACTCTGCGGAAAGATCTACGTTACTCATTTCGAGAACGCCTGTGCTCATGTATCCGCCGGAAGCGGTGATGTCTACAGCACCGTTAAACTCACCGGAGTTAAGGGATGCGATGTAGAGGTTGTCGCCCTGCTTCTCAAGACCTTCGGGGTTAGGAAATTCGGCAACACCGATCTGACCGAGAAGTCTTGTAACACCGTTATCGTATGATGCATAAATCATACCGTTGGTCTGAATGGTAACACCTGTCATCTTACCAAGTCTTCTACCTGCACCGAGACCATCGGAGTCACCGGATCTTGCTGCAATTGAAGATGTACCCTTGTTGTTGTACATGTTGGTAACACTCCAGTCGATTTCACTGTCTTCAAAGAAGTCGAAATCCGTTAAAGCTTCGCCTGTCTTTTCAAGTGTAGGGTTCTTGGTGAAGTTAAGCTTAATGGTAGGCTTGTTACCTACGCCAACGCCCTTTATTCCAGCAAAAGCACCGTCGCTTGTGTTGTAAATAAGGTTAACGCCGAGGCCCTTTTTCTTGGTGATATTCAAGGTTCCATCAGCCATGATTGTTGCTTCTTCTATGGAGTCAACATCAAGGTTGTTACCGTAAATCTTAAGTAAGTTTTCTTTGATGGTATCGCTCGGTGTGCTAAACGATATGTTGCCGTCCGAATCAGCGGTACCGAAAGATGAAAACTGGCAAATATCTCCGCTGCCGTTTGCATACTTGAACACTCCGCTCTCTAACTTAACGGATTCAAGTATCGAAGATGTGCTGTTAACATCAGCTTCGAAAGTAGCGCCTTCATCGATGGTTACAAGTTCGCTTAACTTGGCATCGGGATAAAGGTCTGTAAGACTTCTTCCGTTTACATCCACAATATCATCAAGCTGTACGTAGAACTGACCTACTGTAGTCGAATTGTGAAGTGTGAACTTGGCTGTCCATGAATAACCGCTCTTATCGTAGAATGCGTAGTTGATAAGGCGTCCTGCTTCCTTGGCAATTTCAGGGTCGTTTCTGTCGACGATACCTGCAACCGTACCCTTGGTGGTAGCCTCGGGCTTGGTATTCATATTTTCATCGCTCATAATCTTAAGAGAGGTGAGCTTTTCGGTATCAAGCTTGCCTTCAACGGGAGTAACAACTTCGTCACCGTTTGAATCAACGGTTGTCTCAGTCTGAAGTCCCCAGCCCTGTACCAAATAACCGTTACTGGACATTACAAGGTTACCTACGGCATCAACGTTGAATGCGCCGGATCTTGTAAAGTAGTTGGTGGAACCGTCGTTAACGATAAAGAAAGATTTACCTGTGATACAGATATCGAAAGGGTTACCTGTTGTCTGGGTAGCACCCTGTGAAGAAATTGCTGTGCCGATAGCACCGGAGCGAACACCGAGACCGATCTGGCGGGCATTGGTACCACCTGTGTTCTCATTGGCACCGCTGGCCTTCTGAGTGGTCTGATACATAAGTTCGCTGAAGGTGATGGAGTTTGATTTGTAAGCTACTGTGTTAACGTTAGCGATGTTGTTACCGATAACGTCCATCTTAATCTGGTGAGTCTTAAGACCTGATACACCAGAATACATTGATCTCATCATAGTATTGGTTGACCTCCTAAACTAATAGCAGTTAAGCTTCATCTGTCAGTCAGAAGCTTTAGCCTCCAAAAGGTCCGGCTAAATAATTACTGCTCCGTCGATGTTGGTAAATACGTTAAGATCCGTCTCCGACTTATCTAACGCTGTTATTACGGTATTATTGGGAATGTTGACTACGAATGCCAACTGATCCATAAGTACCAATGATTCTTTAATTCCTTTTTCACCGGCTTTAACGGTTGCTTCGTTAAGTCTTTGTCTTTGTTCATCCGAAAGTGAGATGTTTCTGTCTATTAAGCGGTTGGCCGCATGCTTGGAAAATCTTAATTCCTTCGGTTCGACCGTTTCCAAAGACTTAGCCTTGAGTATGTCGTTAAAAGAAATACTCGGTGTTACGGGAGTTGTAACCGTTTTCTTTTGATTAAGGAACTGGTCCTTAACCTGCTCGATGGAAAGGAAATTGTTCTTTTGAATATCCATATTCCACCTCGTTTAATACTTATACGCTTCCGTTAAGAGTTCTAAGCTTGGCTTCGTACTTTTCAAGAAGTTCTACCATTTCGGTACTGATAAATGATTTCTGGTAAGAATTCATCGCATCGTAGGTTTCTCTCAAAGTGGTAATCGCTTCATTGTACTCGGTTGTGAGCTTGTCTACTTCGGGAAGACTTCCCATTGCTGTTGCAAATCTCTTGGCAAGTTCATATGCCTCTGTGTATCCGGGATCCATAACCTGATATACATCGTCGATGGAGTAAAGCGATTCGTTAACCGATACGTACGCTTTGTTGTTCTCGTATACGACATAATCAACTATGCCCTGTGCATATTCGGTAGCGCCTGTAGATTTGTTGTAAACCTTACATAATACTTCGTCTCCCACAAGACCGCTGGCTCTCTGGAGTGACATTCCCGAAGTCATGTTCTGCATTTCTTCGAGCTGAGAGAATGTTGCAAGCTGTGATACGTACTCGGTGTTGTCTGTAGGCTCCATGGGGTCCTGATATTTCATCTGGGCTACAAGAAGCTGTAAGAAAGCATCCTTATCAAGTCCGTTTGACTTGCCTGCCTGCTTATCCTTGGAGAGAGAAAGGGATGATGCGGTAGATTCCTGAATCTTACCGTCTTTAACTATGGCGCCTAAGTTAGTCTGTTCTGCCATTTAATTACCTCTCTTTTATGCGTTGCCGCCTGCTGCCATCATTGCTCTTGCGAGTTTTTCTTCGGGAGTATCTGTCGTAACATCTTCGTCAAGTTCGATTCCGCCGATGCTCTTCTTCTTGGAGCCTTCGGAAGAATTGTTGTTGCCTCTGCGACTCTGACTGTCACTTAAGTTACGCTCGAATTCGTGGCTTTGTACCGTTACTTCAACTGCTTCGACTGTTACGCCTTTGGCTTCAAGAGTTTCTTTAAGCACGATTGCCTGGCTTTCGATGATTGCTTTAACACTTTCGTTCTGAGCCGTGAATCTTGCGGTGAGAACGCCTTCGTGATTGGCGGATACTTTAACACTTACGGTTCCGAGTGATTCGGGGTGAAGTCTTAAGTTAATCTCGCTTGTCTCGGGGCTTATGTCCACCTTGATTGCATCTGTAATCTGGTTAAGAATGTTTCTTGCGTCGAAGGTTGTGTAAGATACTGTTTCCGATGCTTCGTTCATTGCTTCGACAGCCTTGTTTAAAAGGTTGTTTACAAAGTTCATCGGGTTGTCTTTAGGTCCCTGATCCTTACTTCTGTCAAAGAAATCGGATCTCTTGAAATCGGATGTGATAGGCTTAAATTCTGTTTCCTCGGTAACATTGTTGTTAAGATTTACTTCTGAGTTTTTCTTAACTTCTGTTCTGGTCAAGGCTCTGTCGATTTTGATGCTTATCTTGTCTTCAAGGGCTACTGTCTGAGCTTCCTTGGAGCTTTCCGCATCGGCTTTAATCGGCATTACCGGTTTCTCGGCTTCGGGCTTTCTCTCGATGTCCTTGATTGCTTCCTTAAAAGCTTCGGGATCAATCTCTGCATCGTTTAAAAGAGTCTCAACTGCGGCCGCTGCCTTGTCCTCCACCGTCATAAGGCTTTCATATAAAGGTTCGTCGGTCATTATCGAAAGAATGTCCTCGGCTCCTTCAAGTTCTGCCGTAATTTCGGGTAAGAGCTGAACGTCTAAAACTGCAATCGGTGTAAGTCCGAGATTTTCGAGTGCCTGAAGGATTTCTTCATCGGTTACTTCAAATTCCTCTTTCAAAGCTTCGAAGACTGATGAAACGGCTTCCTTGACGGTATCGACTTCTGCGTCCGTCACGGGCCTTTCGTCCTTTACAATCGAAACATCTTTGCCTGTGCCCTCCGATTTGATTACCTCTTTAACTTCTGCGGTCTTGTTTTCAATCGGCTTTGAATCATTGTTTACAAGCTTTTGTTTCTTGAAATCCTGCGGTGCTTTCACATCGCTTTTCAAGTTATCGGAGCCTGTCTGATTCAAAAAATCCTTGAAATCCGGACCTGAAGCCTTGGAGGTAGGTTGTGTCAGGTTTAACAAATTCACTGCCTGTGAATTTATCGAACCCAATACGCTGGTACTGGTCATTTCGTTCCTCCTCTCTTAAGTTGTCAAGGTTCGTTACTAAAGGGCATAAAATTCTTGCATTCCACGCCCCCACAAAATATATATCGGTCGGATATGAAAAAACTTAACCCTCCGGATACATAATTTTTGTAAGTACGGCGGCATTGGCCGCTTCCATGGCCGCTAAAATCTTGGCTGCGGCATCAGGCTCCATTGCCGTTAAAATCTTGGCTATAAGCTTACTGTTGTCCTTGGTCATCTCGTCAAAAATCTTGGCTGCGGCCTTGGGCTTCATCTGCGAATACATGGATACGTAATCGGTGATTTCCTTGTCCTCTGCAAGCTTTAAAAGAACCTGCTTGTAGATAGCCTCAGCTGTTGTGGGATCCATGCTTTCGTAGAATTTCCGGTATTCTTCTATTGAGGGAGCTTTGTCCGAATATACGACTTCCGAATAAAACTCGTCATATATACGCTGAAACTCCACCTGCTTTAATTCAAATTCGGTGAGTCGTTCGACTTCTTTCTTAAGAGTGGTTAATTCCTCGGCATTGGTGTTGTTAACGGTCTGGGCATGCTCAAGTTCAAGCTCGAGTCTCTTAATCTGGTCTACGGCTTCTCTTAAAGAGGTATAGCCCTCGATTGCCGTCTCCTGAGTAGTTTCTGTGGGACCGTGCTCGCCGGGAAGGATAAGGTTAAGCACCGGAACGTCTTTAAGCAAAGGCTTTAAGATTTCTGAACCGAATCCGCCCACGTCAAGCTTTATAAGAAGGCAGAGTATCGCAATCCAGATAGCGACAATTACGGTCGTTACAAGAAAAGAAGAAACTCCGTTACCTTTCTCTTCTTCCTCTTCGATTGCGGCTTCACGCTTAGAGATTTCTTTGGCTCTCGCCTTTATCTCCTTTTTCTGTTTCTTCTCTTCCTCTTTAAGGCGTTTGCGCTCGTCTTTTATTTGTTTTTTTTCGGCTTTGCTGTCAAGTCCGGTGGTTTCGTTAGTAGCCATTTAACCTTCCTTTGTTCCGTAGACGTAGCTGTTATGCTCGTCGTTTATTACGCCTTCGTCGTGTTTTTCTTCTTCAAGATATGTATCGTAGGCTTTCTCTCTTAAGCGCTCGTACATTTTCTTTTCCTTCATTGCTTCTACGAGCTTAAGCCTTTCTTCCTCAAGTTTCTGCTCGGCAAGTTTAAGGGCAATCTTTTGGTCCTCAATGTATTCTTTGACTATCGTAATTGCGTTTTCATTGTCTATGATGTCGCGTACGTGAAGGGTTTCGCTTAACATGTTGCGGCCCTCTTCCTCGTAGTAATCGAGACGGGCGTATAGATTGTTAAGCTTCTCTTCCTCTTCGTCAACACGACGTCTTGCGGAGGCAAAAGCATTTCGCTGCTGTTCCTCGAGTCTTGACTTAAGATTAAGTACGCTTTGAAGTCTGAATACAAACTTAGCCAACTTGATATCTCCAATCAGCTGTTCACGATTTCATCAATCATCGAAACAGCCTCTTCGTAAGTTCTCTTTTCGTCTGTGTCCTGAAGTAAAAATTCATTGACGGCCTTATGCTTGGCAATCGCAAGGTCGATTTCCTCGTTGCTGCCGGCCTTGTATGCACCGATGTTGATAAGGTCTTCGGCATCGGCATAAGTCGCCATTAAATTCTTAAACTGTCCTGCGTTCTTCTTGTGTTCCTTGGGCACTATCTGGCTCATACATCTTGAGATGCTTGCAAGAACATCGATTGCGGGATAATGGTTCTTCTGCGCTATCTTACGGTTGAGGACGATATGACCGTCCAGAATACTTCTTGCGGTATCGGTAATGGGCTCATTGAAATCATCACCGTCTACAAGAACTGTGTAAAGACCCGTAATGGAGCCTTTATCGCTTCGGCCGGCACGCTCTAAGAGCTTGGGCATTTCTGCATATACGCTCGGCGGATAACCTCTTGATACAGGGGGCTCACCGCTTGCAAGACCTATCTCTCGCTGTGCCATTGAGAAACGCGTAAGGGAGTCCATCATAAGAAGGACGTCCTTGCCCTGGTCTCTGAAATACTCGGCAATTGCCGTGGCGGTCTTGGCAGCCTTGGTACGTTCAAGTGCGGGGCGATCACTGGTAGCTATTACCAGGACGCTTCGCTTCATACCTTCGGGACCTAAGTCTCTCTCTACGAATTCGCGTACCTCACGGCCACGCTCTCCTATAAGAGCTATAACGTTTATGTCAGCCTTGGTATTACGTGCGAACATGCCAAGAAGTGTGGACTTGCCCACACCGGAACCTGCAAATATACCTATTCTCTGCCCCTTACCTATTGTTAACAGTCCGTCCACGGCTTTAACGCCTAAGGGAAGGACTTCGTCTATAATCTTTCTTTTCATGGGGTCGGGGGGATTGGCTTCGATAGGGTACTTCTTACCCTTAACCACCACACCTCCGTCGGGGACCCCTATTCCGTTAAGTGTAAGCCCCAAAAGGTCGTCGCTAACGGTAACTTCAAGCGGATGTTTCTCATTCTCCACTATACAGCCTATGCTGACGCCTTCTACGTGATCGTAAGGCATGAGCAGGGTCTTTCCGTCCTTAAATCCCACCACTTCGCTAAGTGCAAGCGGTGTTATGCCGTTCTTGGCATAAATCGTGCAGATATCGCCAAGTTTGGAATCGGGGCCGTAGCTTTCAAGCGTAAGTCCCACCGCATTGGCAATCTTGCCCTGAGTCTTGTAAAAGGGCTCATTCTCGGCCGCTTTATATTTGTCAAAAGAAATATTTGCAATCATTCGCTCTTACGTCCGTCGTAGGATAACATTTTTAAGTATCTGGTAAGTTCCGTAAGTTCTGTATCTATGCTGCAGTCAATGATTCCGTAAGGTGTCTCAATCTTGGCCTGACCGCGTTTAAAGTCGTCTCGCCTTACTATCTCGGGCTCATTCTTAATCATGATCTTGTCATAAAGTGCGGTCTTCATGCCTATAAGCATGTCGTAGTCTTCATTGCTGACTTCAATCATTACGCTGTCGGCGGTATCGACATGTCTTAAAGCCTTATTGACAAGTGTTACCATTACGTCTCTTTGGGAAAAGAAATTGTTGCCAAATACATGAGCATAGACGTCTGTAATTACCTCAACCATCTTGGGCTCGAGTTCGTCTAGCATGCGGTCGTATTCGGCGCGAATCTCTTCTTCTTTGGCCTCGAGTTCACGCTTGGCGGCAATAAGTTCCTGTAGTGCGGATTCCTTGCCGGCGTTGTAACCTTCCTCGAGAGCCGATTCCTTGATGCGTTCGGCGTTCGCCTTGGCATCGTCTATAATATCCTGAGCCTTTAAATTGGCTTCGTTGATAAGTTTCTGGCATTCCTCTCTGACTTCGTCAACGGAAAGGGGGCCGGGGGCATCGGAATTAGTCTGTGTCGCGGGCGCATCAAGTCCCTCGACAAACTCACCGGATTCTTCCGAATATTCACCTTCTACAGGCTCTCCCGTAAGCGCATCAAGCGTTGCATCGCCTTCTCCGCCGTGAGAAAATCCCTGCTCGTCTCCGTCTTCGGGCATAGCGGCAGCAAGTTCACGCTCTCTTAAGATGTTCGAATACTCTTCCATCTTCTTGGCAACAAGGGCGTTGTTGTCGATTACGCGAACGTTTTTGTCGCTCATCTTTATGAAGCTTGGTTTAAATACTCCGTTACCCGGATTACTATTAGACAACTATCTCGTCTCCTCCGCCTCTGGAAATAACGATTTCCGCAGAATCTTCCAGCTTTCTTATGATATTTACTATCTTCTGCTGAGCTTCTTCTACGTCCTTCATACGTACGGGGCCCATGAAGTCCATGTCTTCTTTGATCATTACGGCAAGACGCTTTGACAGGTTGTTGAAAATAGCGGTCTGTACCTGTTCATTGGCATTCTTAAGCGCGACAGCAAGGTCGTTGTTGTCAACTTCTCTAAGCACACGTTGGATAGCTCTGTCCTCGAGAAGAAGAATGTCTTCGAATACGAACATCTTCTTTCGGATTTCGTCCGCAAGTTCGGGCTCTTCGATTTCGAGAGTTTCCATGATGTGTTTCTCTGTACCGCGGTCTACGGTGTTCAAGATATCTACAACCGCGTCTACGCCACCGATAATGGTGTAGTCCTGGTTGATGAGGGATGCAAGCTTGGATTCCAAAACTTTCTCGACCTCCTTGATAACGTCGGGGCTGGTACGGTCCATAACTGCAATACGCTTGGCAACATCGGACTGACGATCCGGCGGCAATGCCGAGATAATAAGCGCAGCCTGCGATGAGGACAAATATGACAAAATAAGGGCGATGGTCTGCGGATGCTCGTCCTGAATAAAGTTAAGCAACTGCGAAGCATCGGTCTTACGTACAAATTCGAAAGGCTTAACCTGCAAGGATGCGGTAAGCTTGCCGATAACGTCGAGGGCTTTGTCGGAACCGAGGGCTTTTTCAAGAAGCTCTCTTGCGTAACCGATACCGCCTTCGGAAATGTACTGCTGTGCAAGACAGATTTCGTAGAATTCGTCAAGAACGCTTTCTTTAAGCTGAGGAGTAATACTTCTGGTATTGGCAATTTCAAGCGTCAGTTCCTCAATCTCTTCTTCCTTAAGATGCTTGAATATGGCGGCGGAGCGCTCAGGCCCCAGGGTTATCAACAAAATAGCCGCTTTTTGTAATCCGCTGATTTTCTCATCCGTGCTGTTACGTGCCATAACAAACCTTCCTTGTGTATGTTAGATAGTTATTACTCCCATCCCTCGTTAAGCCAGTTGCGAAGAAGGTTGGCAACCGCTTCGGGATTCTCGTCCACAAATTTCTCAATAAGTCTCTTGGTCTCAGAGGACTCTTCGATTTCGATATCATCAAGCGTAGGCTCGGGATTGCTCTGAAGAAGTGTTTCAACAGAAAGTTCTTCGGGTTCTTCGCTTGACTTGTCGCCTCGCATGCTTCTGATAACAACAATACCAAGAAGTGCAAGGATAATAACTATAAGAGCAATCTGAATAACATCGTAAATGTCGATGCCTAAGCCTTCCGAGTCTACAAAGAAATTCTCGTCGTAAGCCACAATCTGAATATTGCGCTCGGGGATACCGGAGGCTCTGCTAACCAAAGCTATCATCTCGTCGGTAACCGTGATGGGTGTGCGCTCGCTGTTGGCAGCCTTGTACTCTTCCCACGTGATTCCGTCAAGGAGTCCCTGCTTCTTAACGTCGTCTTCTTTGACTATGATAAAGTTCGTGGAAGATACGGCTACCGAAGATTCGCTGTACTTAACGGTACCTGCGGGAATCTGGGTATTCTCTATAAATTCGTTGGGTAAATATTTCTCGTAAAGTTCTTCGATGGTGGAGTTTGAATAGCTGTTGTCCTGATAATACTGGGTAGTCTCGGAGTTTGAATCGGTGCCGGGAACGCCGCCACCGCCGCCCTGAGATTCTTCGGTATAGGAAGAACGCTCCGAATAAAGGCCCTGCGACTGTCCATCAGCGGGCTTATACTCATGAGATGTCTTCTCTGTGGTGGAAAAATCAATCACAAGATTGGATGCAACCTTAACATCGCCGAAGGGGCCGAATCCGCCTATAACCTTTTTAACGCCCTGATTTAGCAGATTCTCGGCATCGGCTTTGACGCCTAACTGAGTGCTGGCATTACCTGCTGCGGAAGAAATGTCCTCGCCCGAGTATAAAAGGTTGGCATCGCTGTCCATGATCACGATGTTATTGGCATTCTTACATCCGAGAGCCGTTGCAACGGCCTTGGCAAGAGAAGCCGCATTATCGGTGGTAAACTCTTCGCCCTCTGCAATATTAAGATAAATGGTGGCACCGGGTTCTTCGTCCTTGGATAATAACGTTCCGTCATTCTCGGGAAGGCTTAACTGAACGGTACAGGAATTGATTGCAGGGAAAACATTTACAAAATCTTCTTCGAAAGTGCTTTCAAGATAGAGCTTGTATTTCTTGCTCTTATCGGCTTCGGTTACGGTGAAACTGCCTGATAAAGCCTCGTCGATGGTATAGCCCGATGTTACAATACCCGAACCCGCAAGAGTGAGCCTTGCCTGCGACAGGTTCTTCTTGGGAACTTTAACCTGCAAGCCGTCATCAGTGACTTTATAGGGAATTTCCGCGCCTTCAAGCACGGTGGTAATCTGAGAAGCTTCCTTGGTAGACTTGCATTGCTCAAGCATCGTGTAATTGGGGGAAGTAAGTACCGCATATAAAATTACGAACGCAATAACAACGACCGCAGCAAGTACTATTATAAGAGTCCTCTGCTTGGACGTGAATTTGTTCCACCAGGCTACTATCTTCTCCCAGATTTCTTTAAGTTTTCCGATAATCTTCTCAGCCATAATCAACTACTCCCCGATTACGTATTACTAAATCTGCATATTCATGATTTCCTTGTATGCTTCAAGGAACTTGTCTCTCACCGCTACGGTGTACTGAAGTGCCGTAGATGCTTTGTTAAGAGCAATCATTAAGTCATGGGCATTCTCTGTCTTACCCATGGCGAAGCTTATCTCTTCGTTCTCAGCGTCGGATAACAAACTGTTGGTGTTGTTAATGTTATCTATCGCGCTGTTAAGTATGGTCTGAAACATATTGTCCGTACGGGTGTCCTGCTTAATAACCTCTACATTTTGGACATTTCTGACCGGTGTGGTACTTAATACTTTAAAATCCATCGATATCCTCCCTCAAAAGAAAATGCTTCAAAGTTTATTACTGGCCTATGCTTAAGCCTTTCATGGCCATAGACTTGCTGGCATTAAAAGCCGTGGCGTTGGCTTCATATGCTCTCGAAGCATCGATGAGGTTAGTCATCTCCGTAATGATATTTACGTTAGGATAAGTAACATATCCGTTCTCGTCGGCATCAGGATGCGAAGGGTCGTATACCATGTTCATCTCTGTCTGAGTGTCCTTGTATACTCCGCCGATCTTAACGCCCTCTCCCGAGTACTTGTCCATGGACTTGTTAAGCACTCTTGAAAACGGTGTCTGCTTGCCTTTCTCCTGGAAGGTTACAACCTTTCTTACGTAAGGAGTTCCGTCTCCCGTGCGGGTGGTGTTGGCATTGGCTACGTTCTCTGAGATTATGTCCATGCGGTATCTCTGAGCGGTAAGGCCCGATGAGTTTATGTCAAAAGAAGTAAACATTCCCATATCTAATTACCTCCTTACTTCATAACGGATCTGAGATTGGCAAACTCAGAATTGATGCTGTTTAAGAGTCCTTCATACTTAATCTGGTTCTTGGCAAGCATAACGCTTTCCGTCTCGGGATCGACGTTGTTGCCGTCAAGTCTGTATGAAAGACTGCTGTAGTCCTTGTAGGTACGCGCCTGTAACTGGTCTGTTGTCAGATGTTTAACCTTAGCGTCCATTGTATGATAATCCGAATGCTTTAAAGCCTTCGTGAGTTCCTTCTCAAAGGTTATGTCCTCTCTCTTGTATCCGGGAGTCGACACGTTGGCCAGGTTGTTGGCAATTGCATCGTTACGAAGCCACGATGCATCCGCGGCTTTGTCAAGTACATTGATATAATCAAATGCATTTGATCTAATCATTTAGGCCTCCTTACCGGTCTGTATATTGTGTCTGCAATTTGTAGACAGGCATAATACACCTACCTTATTTTATTATAGATAATTTTCAAAAAAACACAAGATGATTTTAGACAAAAACCACATAATCTTGTGTATTTTCTTTTAATTTGGCACAACATATGCATTTACATAACTGCGCCCGATTTCCGTGAAATGCCGTAAAATCAAGCCTTTTTTGAATTCGCATGCAAATCTATATCTTGTGTTTTTTCAATATTTTGTAGCAAAAGAAAAAGGGACTTCAGTGAAGTCCCTTTTCCTTCGTGTAATCCTTTACCCAATACATTGTATATGCTGACTGCTAATGAATTATTAAAGTGATTTGTCTTTCTTCAGTTTTTCGATTTCGTCAAATACCGCATCGTTTAAAACCTTGATGTAGGTTCCCTTCATACCTGAAGATCTGGATTCGATAACACCCGCACTTTCAAACTTGCGAAGAGCATTAACGATTACGGAACGTGTGATTCCGACTCTGTCGGCAATCTTACTTGCAACAAGAATTCCTTCCATTCCGTCAAGCTCGTCGAAGATATGCGTAATCGCTTCCATCTCGGAAAAAGAAAGCGTACTGATTGCGGAATGTACTACCGCAAGCTTTCTTGATTCCTCTGCATTTTCTTCGTTAACGGCTCTTAACATTTCAAGGCCTACAACCGTTGTACCGTATTCGCAGAGAATTATGTCATCAATGTCATATTGAACATTGCACTTGTACACAAAAAGTGTACCGAGTCTCTCTCCCGCTATCTCGATAGGAGAAATAACTGCCTGGAACTTATGAATATCGGTATGCTCAAAACCGAGTGTTGCAAGGTTAACGTTTTCCTTGGTGGATAAAACGGCCAGCAAACGTTCATTAAGCATATTATCGATAAATCCGCCCACGTTGTTCTGAATAAGCTCGTCAATCGGCTCTATTCCCGGAGCGTTTCCAACACCCAACACCTTTCCCTTCTTGCTTATAACAAGAATGTTTGAATTAAGTATCTCCCTCATAACCTTGCAAATGTCATTAAATACGACTTTGCTGGAATTGTTGTTATGCAACAATTTTCCGATTTTTCTGGTTTTGTCAAGTAATTGTACACTGCTCATACTAACTCCTACCTCCGTGGGAATGACAATTAAAGGTTAAAAAGCATACCTAACCCCATGAGTGTAGCATTATTGTATCACTTAAAAAGCAAATAATCAACCATTTTGCAACAATTTAAATAAATTAACATAACTTTCATGAAATTTGCTAATAATTCTATGTTTTGTGAACATAAGCAAAAAAATAGGCGAAGCCTTGGCTTCGCCCTTATATTGTCTTATTTGTCCGAAATATTACCGCATTCGGGATTGGAACATACTAACTTATTGCCTCTTTGTACGTATATGCTTCCGCACTTTTCGCATTTCTTATCGACAGGCTTCTGCCAAACCATGAAATCGCACTCGGGAATAGCGATACATCCGTAGTATCTTCTGCCCTTCTTGGTCTTTCTGATGACGATATCCTTGCCACACTTAGGGCAGGGAACACCGATCTTTTCAAAATAGGGCTTTGTGTTACGACACTCGGGGAATCCGGGACAGGCAAGGAACTTGCCGTGAGGACCATACTTAATGACCATGTTACGTCCGCAAAGGTCACAGACTTCATCACTTACCTCATCTTCAACCTTAACCTGTGAGAGGTTGTTTTCAGCGGCCTTAACTGCTGCATCAAGGTCCGGGAAGAAATTGGCCACGATAGTCTTCCACTTAACGGAGCCATCTTCGATTCCGTCAAGAAGCGTCTCCATGTTGGCGGTAAAGTTAACATCGACGATTGTGGGGAATGCTTCCTTCATCATCTTGTTAACGACTTCGCCAAGTTCTGTTACGAATATGTTCTTACCTTCCTTGGCCACATAGTGACGGGCGAGGATAGTTGAAATCGTAGGTGCATAGGTACTGGGGCGACCGATTCCGAGCTCTTCAAGTGCCTTTACCAAAGAAGCTTCGGTAAAATGTGCCGGAGGCTGAGTGAAATGCTGCTTGCCTTCCGCACTGTCAAGCTTAAGCTTGGTATCCTTATTCAGAGAACCGGTAAAAGAATTAGCGTTAAATTCATCTTCGGCATCGCCTTCAACCGTCTCGGTGTACACATTCATGAAGCCTTCAAACTTGGGCTTGGCCGCACTCATTGCAAACTTGTGCCCGCCGGAAGAAAGCTTGACATTGGTAGTCTCATAAATTGCGTCAGCCATACGGGATGCGGCAAAGCGCTTCCAGATAAGCTGATATAATCTGAACTGTTCCTTGGACAGGTAGTCCTTAACCTCTGAGGGTGTGCGTGTAATAAGAGTAGGTCTGATAGCTTCGTGAGCATCCTGAATCTTACCGGACTTACCGCCTGCAGCCTCGGTTTTCTTAACATAAGCCTCGCCGTAAGCCTTGGCAATATATTCCGATGCCTGGCGAACCGCCTCGTCCGATACTCTTGTGGAGTCGGTACGAAGATATGTAATCAAGCCGACGGTGCCCTCTCCTACATCAACGCCTTCATATAACTGCTGTGCTATACGCATGGTCTTCTGGGTGGAGAAGTTAAGTGCCTTGCTCGCCTCCTGCTGAAGAGTGGAGGTTGTAAAAGGAAGCGGAGCCTTACGAACTCGCTCACCCGTCTTAATGTCGTCGACCTTAAACTCTCCCGCCTTGATTTCTTTTAAAATCCTGTCGGCTTCGGCTTTATTGTTAATCTGTCCCGAATACTTGGCCTTAAGTGCCTTGCTGATACCGGCTGCCTTGAGGGATGCCTCAATGCTCCAGTACTCTTCGGGAACAAATGCATCTATTTCTTCTTCTCTGTCGCAGATAATTCTGAGTGCTACGCTTTGTACGCGGCCGGCACTTAATCCTCTCTTAACCTTAGCCCAGAGAATAGGGGAAATCTCATAACCCACCATTCTATCCAACATACGTCTGGTCTGCTGAGAGTCCACAAGGTTCATATCGAGGTCTCTCGGAGCCTTTAAGGATTCCTTAACCGCGTTCTTGGTAATCTCGTTAAATGTGATACGATATACCTTCTTATCCTGAAGCTTTAACGCCTCAAGAAGATGCCACGAAATTGCTTCACCTTCGCGGTCAGGGTCGGTTGCGAGATAAATTTTGTCTGCTTTTTTAACTTCTTTGCGTAAGGCCGACAATACATCGCCCTTACCTCTTATGGTAATATACTTAGGTTCAAAATCATGCTCAACATCAATACCTAACTGGCTCTTGGGAAGGTCCCTTACATGACCGTAACTGGCCATAACTTCGTAACTTGACCCCAAGAATTTCTTAATGGTATTAACTTTAGCCGGTGACTCAACTATCACTAAATTCTTAGCCATCAGTGCTCCCCTTATTTGAAAGTTCATACAACGTGTGTAAATATACACTATAATTTTTCATCATGCAACAACAAATTTGTTAATTTTTTAATAACAACGCTTTTGCTTCTATATATTAATGCTTATCTAATGCGCTGTTGATACAATAATTAGGATTAGTTAAACTCTGCGGAGGAAGCCAATGATTTATATCGTTGAAATCGACTGCATATGCTTGTTTGCGCTTATTTTTGTAGCTCATAGTATGCGCAAAAAAAGGAACCTGGGATATTCCTCCAAGTCTTTTTATCTTTCAGGTTACTTTACTATGCTCGTAATTTCAATGGATATCTTAAGTCTGCTTGTGGAAGCGCACAAGCTTGGTTTCTTAAGCCGAAGCATTGCATTTAACTATCTTATCAACATAATCTATTACGTTGCCGCGGTTTGTGCCACATATTACTGGTTCATGAACACCGGTTACGTCGTAAACAGCACCTTCTGGGGCAAGCGCAGGAACGGTTTTCTTGCCATGGTTCCCGTCGGCATTTGCATCGCTTTATCACTTTTAAGCATATGGAAAGGCTACTATTTCTATATTGACGAGGCCAACAAATATCACAGAGGATCCTTATTCTTTGTCAACAATTTGCTCTGCTATGCATATGCCATGGCTTCATGTATTATCGCATTAAGAGCGGCCCTCAAAGAAACCGATTACATCAAAAGAAAGCAATACCTGCTTATCTCATTCTACATAGTATTTCCGCTTCTTGTGGCGGTCATACAGGTGCTTCGTCCCGACATACCCACCATCCAGGTGGGCATGACAGTTCCGATTATTTACATTTATACGGAACTGCTCGACCTTCAGATATCAACCGATTATCTGACAGGTCTTAACAACCGTAACCAGCTTATGCGCTTTTTAAACATGGCTGTAGCCAATCCTACCAAGGATAAGTCTTTATACCTTTTCCTAATCGACGTAGACAGTTTTAAGAAGATAAACGATAACTACGGGCACGCCGAAGGCGACTTCGCACTTCAGAAGACTGCCGATGTTTTAAAAACCGTTGCCAAGAGATTCGGCGGTTTCGTGGCACGCTTCGGCGGAGATGAATTTAACTATGTGGTGGAGGTTGACGATGACGCAACCGTTGAAGAGATTAAAAAGTGCTTCGAGGCCCAAAGCGAAATCGTATCAAAATCACTTCAGTACAAGTTATCACTCAGCGTAGGCTGCGCCAAGTATTCTCCAGCCCTTAAAGTCAACGAGCTCTTCTTACTGGCAGACTCAGACATGTACAAGGAAAAATCCATCAGAAAGAAACTCTTAGGAGTTTAATCATACCGCGCTTTTTAGATTCATACCTTTTTCACTCAGTATAAACCTTCCGGCTCCGACGCTTCTGAATATGCCTTTCTCACATAGGCTTACGCATATTCCGATGAGTTCATAAGCCGGAAGTTTTGTTTTGTACGAAAGAATGTCTGCGGTAAAAGAATCCTCTTCGGCGCCCTTAAGGGCAAGCTTTTCGTTGTCTGTAAGGAAGCTTTTTGAAGGTATTTCTTCTTTGTCCTTACCCGACCTGTTCTCACAAAGATTTAAGAAAGAATACTCATTCACGAAATCATTCACAAATCCGTCAAGATCGCTTATGATTCCCGCCCCCTGCCTGATAAGTTCATTGGTGCCAAAGCTCGTGATATCCGTTATCCGCCCGGGCACCGCATACACTTCTCTTCCCTGTTCAAGCGCCGAGTCTACGGTTATGAGCGTTCCGCTCTGCGCCTTGGCTTCCACCACGCATACAGCATCCGACAGTCCCGAAATCAGTCGGTTTCTCATGGCAAAAAACTGCCCTCTCGGCATAGTTCCCGGCGCATGCTCCGACATTACTCCCCCGCTTTTTAAGAGCTTATAATACAGTGTCGCCGACTCCTTGGGATATATTACGTCCACACCTCCGCCAAGAAGCGCAAGCGAGTATCCTCCCGCCTCCATAACAGCCTTCTGAGCTATCGAATCGACCCCGCGAGCCATGCCGCTTATAACGGCTATTCCGGCCTCCGCAAAGAGTTCCCCGAGACGCTTTGCCACATTGGCGCCGTACACCGAGCATTCCCTCGCTCCGATAATCGAAACCGTCGGCGCATGCTTACTCATCATTTCACCTTTGATAAACAAAATAGGCGGCGCATCTTTAATATGCTTAAGCTTCTTGGGATACTCCTCTGAGTCAATCGGTATCATCCTTATTCCCTGCTTTAGCGCCTCCCCATATTCCCTGACTATATCAATCTTTTCCCTGCACTCTCCGATTAGCTTAAGCTGGTTGTTGGTAAAAGCACCTGTCTTCTTCATATCATCAAGGCTTGTTTCATAAAACTCTCTCGGCGAAGAATAGAATTCCTGCATCTTTGCATATGTCTTACTACCTATAACCGAGGTTTTCGACAGAAAATAGACATAAGGCATCTCTTCCTCGCCCCGCAGTAGCATAGCTTGTTTAAAACTTCCCATAATCACCCTCCTATATACTCGGGGAACCTGTAAAGCGATGCTTCCGACAAATGCTTCATCGTAACCTCGCTGTCCCCGTCAAAATCCGCAATGGTTCTTGCCACCTTAATCATCTTGTAAAAAGAACGCATACTCAAATTCATACTTTCGTACAAAGAATATGCATAGTCGTATTCTTCCTTGCCAAGAGGAATATACTTATGGATCTTCGACGACGGAAGCAGCGAATTAAACTTAAAGGATTCTTTCTCATATCGCTTGTTCTGCACAAGAACCGCAGCTTCCACTTTCTTACGAAGTTCCTCGCTCGAAACGTCTCCTGTCCCCATCGACGCTATTTCGGAAGGGTCCATTCTCGAAACCTCCACACATATATCGATCCTGTCCAGAATCGGTCCCGAAATTTTGGATAAATACCTCTCTATTGCGTTTCTTGAGCATTGGCACCGATTTCTGTCGGGATAATAACCGCAGGGGCACGGATTCATCGCCCCCACAAGCATAAACTTTGCAGGATATGTATATGTCTGCTTGGCTCGTGAAACCGTAATCTTTCCGTCTTCAAGAGGCTGCCTTAACATATCGAGGGTCTCCCTCTTAAATTCAGCCATCTCATCAAGAAAAAGAATCCCTCTGTGACTAAGCGACACAAGCCCCGGCTTAGCAAGGCTTCCGCCTCCCACGATAGCCTGTGCCGATGCGCCGTGGTGAGGACTGAAAAACGGGCGTTTTGTAATAAGAGGCGAATCCTTTTCAAGCTTACCGGCCACCGAAAATATACCCGTAACTTCGAGGCTTTCCTCGTAGGTAAGTTTAGGCATGATACCCGGGATTCTGCTTGCTATAAGCGACTTACCCGTACCGGGCGGCCCCGTCATAAGAAAGTGATGAAAGCCCGCCGCTGCAATGGCCGCCGCGCGCTTAACACCAGCCTGCCCGACTACGTCAATAAAGTCTTCTTCGGCAACCATTTCCGCAGGTTCTTCGTTCCTGCTCCTATCGTATGGTGCTATAACATGCACTCCGTCTGCGGGCGGCACCTGAAGATAAGCGATAAGTGTCCCCAAATCACTTACGGGAATTATCTCTATATCGCGTATCATTGCCGCTTCACGCGCATTATCCTTTGGGATTATTACGCGTTTAAAGCCTTTTTCTTTGGCCATTTTAACTATGGGCAATACGCCTCTTACAGAAGTGACAATACCGTCAAGTGATAACTCTCCCAATATTAGCGTCTTCTCGGGTTCAAAAGAATGAATATGCCCGAACACGCCAAGTAAAGCCACCGCTATGGGAAGATCGAAGCCCGCTCCTGCCTTATGCTCATCTGCGGGGCTTAGATTAATGGTGACTTTCATAGCGGGTATCGTAATGCCTGCATTCTTGACAGCCACTCGTACCCTGTCCTTGGATTCTTTGACCTCGCTGCCCGGAAGGCCGATTATTTCAAAGCCCGGAAGGCCCGCGGAAGCATCCACTTCCACAGTGATAAGGTCGCCGAAAACACCTCCGACTCTGCCGGAGTAAACCTTATAAACCATATTAAATTCAAGTATTCCCGGAAAATCGTGCGAATGCACGAACCAACGGAATCCCCGAAGAAACGGAGATTCCGACTTATGCTAGTGTAATACCCTGCGGCCTATCTGTCAACCACATGTCTGGTATCAAGTTTTTTGATTACGTCCACAATCTCGATATCGCGATTGGACATATCCTCAAGATTGATAATCTTGTTAGTCTTAATTTCAAGCACCGTGGGTCTTAATGTATCACCCTTGGCGGCCACAGTAACAAGTGCCTGATTCTTATTGCTTAAAAGCACCGTTGTGCCCGGTTTTAGAATCTCAATTGAATTTTCAAGCGCCTCAACTGCCTTGGTGTTGAATATCTCCGGATAATAGCGCAGATATCTTAAAGCTTCCACATACGACTTAGGCTCAAGTCCGCCGGAAGCATCAATCGCTGTCATGCTGTCAAACGTATCCGCCACAAGCAAAAGCCTTGGTATAAGAGCCGGCCTCTCATCGTTCTTACGTCCGAATCCGTGATTCATGAGTATCCTGTGAACCTGAATACAGATATTCATGACACTCTTGTCACCGCCGAATAACTGTCCTATAAGCTCAAAGCCTGTGTCCTGCGCATTATTAAGAATTCTGTTCACTTCCTCGGCGGTTTCGCCCTCTAAAAGCTTATCGGGAACCACGTATTTGCCTATATCATGAAGAAGTGCCGCTAAAACCGCAGTCCTCTTATCAGAGTTGGTCATGCCGAGCTTAGAGCCCATAAGGGTAACCAGAATTGCCACATTAACCGAATGGCTGCACACATACTCATCCCTGCTTCTGACACTTTGGTGAAAATCGATGCGCTTTTTAAACATCTCAAAAGAAGACACAATCGAATCCGTAATTGCATCAAGTCGATTGGCCCTGTGATTATATAGAATCTTATGCATCTCGTCTCTGAGAGCATAGACATTTAAGAATCGTTGCTTGTCGTATTCGCGCTCCGTATCAGACATAGGCGGCACCGGTTCCGCAGGATCCAGCGCAAAAATGCCCATAACCTTATCGTTATGCATCTTAATTATATCCGCATCAATAAGCTTATGGTCTATGTCATAGATAAGCTCGCCTCTTCTGTTGTAAATCGGTCTTCCGAGTCGCATCCCCCTCTTTAAATCGGATGCTTTGACGAATCGCATTTACAATACCCCCGAAACATTTATTACAATTATATTATATTCCCTTGCAATTATCCTTTCAATAAAAGAAAGCTCGCAGATTACACAAATTCACTCATACAGTAGTTGGCAACATCCATGCCTTTGTCGGTTAACATAACTTGGTCTCCGTTAATCAGCAAGCCTTCCACCGACAGTTTCTCAAGCTTATCTTTATATATTTCATCCATGCTTTGTCCAAAGGTTGCCAGAAATTCTTCTTTGGCCACGCCTCCGGTGAGTCTTAATCCCAGAAACATGAACTCTGCCATCTCATCGCTTTCCGACAGACATTCTTTTTCCGCGCTGTAATCACCTTCGCAGAATCGCTTCAAATCAGTATGCGTACTGTATCTTTTGCCCCCGTAAAAAGAAGCTGCGGCGATACCAAAGCCAATATACGGCACCCTCTTCCAGTATCCGAGATTATGCCTGCATTCGCATCCCGGCTTGGCATAGTTGGAAATCTCATATCTTTCATATCCATGCTCATGCAAGAACCGCTTTGTAAGATAATACATCTCACGCTCGGTATCTTCATCCGGAAGCCCCTTACCGTCTTTGTAGCGCTCGTAAAAAGGCGTTCCCTCTTCCACTATCAGGCTATACGCACTGATATGCTCGGGATTAAGCGCCGTAACCCTTTCAAGCGTTCTTGTGTACGATTCAAGTGTCTGCCCCGGAATTGCACTCATTATGTCTATATTGATGTTATCAAAACCCGCTTCCCTCGCGTCCCGGTAAGTCTTTAAAAACTCCTCATAATTGTGGAGTCTCGAAAGTTTTTTAAGCTCTTCCTCCTCCGTTGACTGAAGTCCTATGCTTAAGCGATTTACGCCTGCCTGCCTGTATACTTTAAGCTTTTCATACGATGCGGAATTGGGATTGGCCTCTATCGTAATCTCCGCATCCGGCGCAACATTAAATCGTTTTTTTAGTTTACATAACACAGCAACGATATGCTTCTCATCCGGCACCGTAGGCGTTCCGCCACCAATAAAAACAGAGACCACGGGCACTCGTCCCATAGTCTCTGCAGTTTTATCTATCTGTCTTAAAAGCGCGCCAAAATACTCTTCATGCACATCTTTACCACATGCCAAAGAAACAAAGTCGCAATAATCGCACTTTCTTACGCAAAAAGGTATATGCACATATATTTCGTATTCTTCACTACTCTTCATCCAGCTTTAAGACACTCATGAATGCGCTCTGAGGTATCTCTACGTTGCCCACCTGACGCATTCTCTTCTTTCCTTCCTTCTGCTTTTCAAGAAGCTTCTTCTTACGCGAGATATCGCCGCCGTAACACTTGGCAAGCACATCCTTACGCATAGCCTTAACGGTCTCTCTCGCTATAACCTTACCGCCCACAGCTGCCTGAATCGGAATCTCGAATAAGTGTCTCGGAATCTCATCCTTAAGCTTCTCACACATTCTGCGGCCACGCTCGTAAGCGCTGTCCTTGTGAACGATAAATGAAAGCGCATCGACCTCTTCACGGTTAATAAGAATGTCAAGCTTAACCATCTCGGCCTTCTCATATCCTTTAAGCTCGTAGTCAAAAGAAGCATATCCTCTCGAACGGGACTTAAGCGCATCAAAGAAGTCATAGATGATTTCATTAAGCGGTAACTCGTATTTGATAAGAGCTCTGGTCTCTTCCATGTATTCCATGCTTACATAGCGACCGCGCCTCTGCTGGCAGAGTTCCATAATGGAACCCACATAGTCCTTACTAACCATAATCTCGGCATTGACGATAGGCTCCTCCATATACTCAATCTGTGAAGGATCCGGCAGGTTGGTGGGATTTGTAAGCTCTATCATCTCACCGTTGGTCTTGTGAACCTTATATACTACGCCCGGTGCCGTGGTAACAAGGTCGAGATTGTACTCACGCTCCAAACGTTCCTGAATAATTTCAAGATGTAAAAGTCCTAAGAATCCGCAACGGAAACCGAAACCGAGTGCTATTGAAGTCTCGGGCTCATAGAACAGTGATGCATCGTTAAGCTGTAACTTTTCAAGGGCATCGCGAAGGTCGGGGTACTTGGCTCCATCTGCGGGATATACGCCGCAATATACCATGGACTGTACCTTCTTATAACCCGGAAGCGGCTCTGCGCAAGGGTTCTCCGCGTTGGTAATTGTATCACCGACAGCCGTGTCACGTACGTTCTTAATAGACGCCGTAATATAGCCTACCATGCCGGCTGAAAGTTCATCGCATGGAATAAACTGGCCCGCGCCGAAGTATCCCACTTCCACAACTTCTGCGGTGGCGCCTGTAGCCATCATCTTAATCGGAACGCCCTTCTTAACGGTACCGTTCTTGATACGTACAAAAGCGATTACACCTTTATATGAATCGTATAGTGAGTCAAATATCAAAGCCTGAAGCGGCGCCGCCGAATCTCCTGTAGGAGCCGGCACTTTCTCAACTATAGCTTCAAGCACCTGGTCGATATTAATGCCGTTCTTGGCTGAAATTAACGGTGCATCCTGAGCCTCTATACCGATAATATCTTCTATCTCATTGATAACCTTCTCAGGCTCCGCACTGGGCAAATCAATCTTATTGATAACCGGGAATACATCCAGGTCATGGTCGAGTGCAAGATAAACGTTGGCAAGTGTCTGAGCCTCAATACCCTGAGCCGCATCCACCACAAGAATCGCTCCGTCGCAAGCCGCAAGGGAACGTGATACCTCATAGTTAAAGTCCACATGGCCGGGAGTGTCGATAAGGTTAAAGATATATTCTTCACCGTTCTTGGCCTTATAAACCGTACGAACAGCCTGCGCCTTGATGGTAATGCCTCTCTCCCTCTCAAGGTCCATATTGTCAAGAACCTGCGCCTGCATCTCGCGGCTGGTCAAAAGTCCCGTCATCTCGATAATACGGTCCGCAAGTGTAGACTTACCGTGGTCTATATGAGCAATTATGCAAAAATTACGAATGTGATCCTGATTCAAATTGTTACCTCTTTAAAAAAATTATCGATTAAGTATAACATAGACTTAAGCAAAAGAAAACGGGCAATAAGGTCAAGCCCTACTGCCCTCTTTGTTATACGACATTTCCCACACATCAGCATAAGTACCGAGCGGGTCATCGGAAACTATACACATCAGCACAAAACACTCATACGGATTCTGAACAATCAAACTGTTTAGAAAACAATTTTCAAGCATCCTGTCTGTACTGTCCGTAAACTCCGTATACCTCTCTCTAACATTCTTAAACCGGTCGGTGTTCTGCGAGAATATAAAGAAGTTAAGCGTAATAAGATCAAATCTTGTGACACTGGTTTCTTTGGCTAAGATTTCTCCTATGTGCTGGCGCGAAAAGCGCTTTCCGTGGAACAATCCGTTAAGCGCCGATTTACCCATAACCGTAAGATTTCCATGGCGGTCCTTAGGTACGGAAGAACAGATAATGCGCTCAAAATCGCTCTCGGTAATATCATCCTTGGAATAGTATTTGTGCGAATCTTCCGCCGAGTTGTACATACGCGCTATAATTCTTCTTGCCTCATCGTACAAGCTTAAGAAAGTATTGTAAGCCGTATGGTCCATAAGCGAATCACCCACGGTTCCTTTAATGGTAGCCAGATAATCTATGAGTGCGCGGTCGTTCTCAAGCGAATTCATGCTGCAGGATAGCACCACCGTCTTGTCAAAATTGGCGATGTTCTCTCTCATGGGCTTAGGCTCAAGATTCTCGTATATCTCATAAAGCTTTTCAAACTTAAGATAACTGTACCCGTTCTTGATGCAGTACCAGCATATAACTTCAAAAGGATCTTTGGGATTAATCCCCTGCTCGCAAAGCGCCTTGGTAAGAAACATGTTGACATCTTCAACGTTCATATTAAGGCCGAATGCAAGCAGGAATACCACATTTCGCTTAACCGCATCCTGCGTAAGCCAGTTCTTGGAAAGTGCGCTTAACTTGGCGGTAGTGGGTTTAAAAGAGCAAGGTGTATTGTTGTCCGCAAAAGAAGCCTTAATAATCTGCTGATATGTAGAGGTATCCACGCTCTCAAAAGACTCTGTAAGCCCCGCTCTCTTATATATGTAGCGCTTTAAGTAGTCGGAAAAAGAAATAAAGCGCATCTTTGTATTAAGCGTCTCAAATATGAGTTCGGCATCCTTGTCCGCGAAGTTGCCGTTATCAACCGCCGCATAGAAGGATTCCCACGCAGTCTCGGTATAATCAAGGCTGTTTAAGTGTTCCATCCGATTATCCTCTTAATAAGTTCCCGTATATCCCCTAATAGTGCCTTCCATATCATATGTGCAAAAAGCAAACTTATTGCCGTTTACATATCTGTAATGAAAACCGCCGGGTTCATCGTCCAAATTGTGATAATAAATTGCAAATACACAAGCTTGCCCGTCCCAATACTGCTTGGCGATTGCAAACAGTTCTTTGCCCACGCGAAAGCCGGTGCTTTCGCCGTTTTCTTCGGCTAAACTTTCATAATAGTTCATGGAAAGATAGTCCGGGTCGCTAATAATCTTAAGAAGCACAGGGCCCGCCTTCGCATATTCGTGGCGGGATATATAATAATCTGCCGCATCCTTATATGTATCCATAGCCAAGCCCGCATAGCTTCCGCCAAGCTCTTCATATATTTCTACAGCGCTTACGTAATCGCCCGAATCAATGGCGGCTTTGGCTTCTTTAATACATTCGTATTCATGCCTGATTACATCCGCACCGGGAAGGTCTTCGGACACGTAATTAAATGCCGCATCGGCAGCGTCAATATCAAGCATAAGAAGCTGCCCTCTTACATTGGAGCAGGCCTTCGCATGAACAAGATACGGTCCTTTGATGCTTTCGTCTTTAATGGCGTTTAGCTTATATATCGCTTTCTGAAAATCCCCGTCTTCAAGGAGTTCGCAGGCAAGCTCTAGAGTTTCCTCATTTTCTTTGGAATCATTTTTTTCATACACGATATCTACAATCGATGTAACTACAGTCGTTCCGCCGGCCGGTTCTTCGGCACTTGGGACAAGCGATGAAGTACTTACGGTCTTCGCAGTGCTTTTTTCATATACACTTGACACCGTTTCTTTATTATCCGCACCGTTTTTATTTATAATGATAACTACCATTAATCCAAGCACAGCCAGCAAAAGAAACGCATTGAATCCTATAAGGACACCAATCAATGTCCTCAGATTATCAGGCTTTTTATGTAAAGACTTTCCCATATTGTATGGTTTCTGATTGCTCATCTTTAAGTTCCTCTTTAATTATCCTGTACGTAGGCCTCCAAAAACGTTCCGTCAGGCTCCATATAAAGCGTATATATCGTACGAATTCTTTTATTTACATCTCTTTCTATCACGCTGAAAGTATAGTAAGCTATCGTATCTATGAAATAATCGTCTTTGTAAGCATAAAGTGTGGCAGACTTTTCTTCGCCCAGATTTCGATACATTAAATAATTGTGTGCATTAAAAGTTTTATTTCTTATCTCTGTCGGCGCATCGCCTTCCACCTTATCGCTATTTACGTTGCCAAGCCGCTCGCTCTTCCACTGTTCATCGCTCATCGCCCACGAGAGGTCAGATGCCGCCTGTTTGTAGTCCCCATCTCTCGTAAGCCTGATGGCACTTTCCAAAGCACACATATTAGCGTAATAACGTCTTTCCTTCTCCGTAAAGTTCTTCATAGTGTCAAAAAGGCTCAGAACATCTTCAAAATATCCCTGTTTGCTTCTGTTATAAATGCTTTCAAGCAGTTCATAATCATCGGCACGCTCACTGCTACCGGGCACAAGGGTACATGTGCGCAGGTATTCCGCAACCTTTGCATACTTTCTTACCATTTCACACTCAATGGCCTTTACGTAGTCGGCGGACTGTCTGTAATATAGCTTTGAATCCTTGTAGTTTTTAAGCGCATAGAACTTATACGATGCGTTGCTGTAATCTCCCCGATTAAACAGATTTAATGCCTCGATATACCGCGTTTCCAATTCCTCTTCGGATTCAACCGACACCGATACGGGTGTTTCTGAAGACGGTGTTTTCCCCGCGGACAAATAGCCGTTCTTATACGCATATATTCCTAACACCGCAAGCATCACAAGCAATACTGACATTGTTGTCAGCAAAAGAAAGATTGTTTTCTTCTCACGCTTGTTGTCTGTTTTCTCCGACTCATTGACGGTGGTTAC
>JAFYDI010000030.1 GCA_017544835.1 Lachnospiraceae bacterium
ATTATTAAGTTCCTGCTCGTAAACGACCTGTAAATTTTCGAAGAACGAACCGTCGTTAACGTTAAGGAATCCAAACTGTGCCTGTGCGCGGTTAGTACGTACCCAAGCGCAGATGGTCACTTCTTTGGAAGCGTATTCAGAGGTGTTTCTGAACAGCTCTTTAATTTTAGTTCTCATCATTTTTCTCCTTAGATTTATTATGCTTATGCCAAAGAAAGCTTCTCGCATAAACACTATGTTGCTATGATACCAAGTTTTAAAAATAATTCAAACACTTTTTTTCAAATTGTTTCAATTGATATTGCTATCTTGTATAATCTCTTTATCGATAATTATGTTTTGGGGGACGCCAAAGTTGGAGAAAACCGTATCAAAAATCATATCCGTTCTTTTTTTGGTAATATTTATTCCCGTACTATTCTGCGTTTTTGCATTCGGCAACAATATGAATTATTTTGATGTGGTCAAGCAGAATTTCCTGTGCCACAACATTTGGTTGCTTCCCATATGCATTGTATTTATGGTGCTTGCTTTCCTTATCAGAAAGCCCCTTAATAAGGTTACAATCATCGGCAAAAAGCGTAACAGCATTATATTTGTGTGCGTCGCCGTCGTCTTTTATGTGCTTATGTATGCTGTCAATATTGAGGTGTCCAAGTGCATTGCTTTCTATTCCGGCTGGGATATGGGCAATGTAACCGGAAGCGTGTATAGCTTACTGGACGGTCATACGTTAAGCGAGGACTTTTATTACAGGCTTTTCCCATTCAATATATTTAACGTCTACTACCTTTATAAGTTGTTCGGATTGGCGAAAAGTCTCCCCAATTATCCGTATAACCCTGAATTTATCTGGATTCAGTTTTCGTGTCTGCTCTTCTCTTTGTCCGGCCTTCTGACTACTTTAAGCGTAAGAAGAATTACCCGTAAGGCAGCACCTACTATCTTCTCGATGTTACTTTATGCAGCGCTTTTAGGCATATCACCTTGGAAAACTATTCCCTATACGGATACGATTTCTTTTTCCTTCGGAATACTGGCAGTGTATCTGTTCATCTGCTCACGCGAAATTCGTTCGTGGCGGCGCTACATTTTGTGGGGCGTTATATGTATTATTTCTTTTCTCGGTGCACAGATTAAAGCAACCGTGTATGTGCCTGTGGTAGCGCTTACTATTATTCAGATTGTCAGTTCTTTAAGTCTTAAAGGCGTTGCCTGCAAGATAAAAAACATCGCAGTCACTTTGCTGATTCTGGCACTCTGTTTCGGACTTTCTTTGCTTTTTAAGAGCCATGTATTCAAGGTTGTAGGATATGATACATCGCAGGATCTTAAACTTACCTGGTCGCATTTGGTGCGCCTTGGCTCCAATGAGTACAGTACCGGAGGCTTCAGTTCCGAACATTATGTGCTGTTCTATGATTATCTGGACCGTCCCGCAGAGGAACGCCACGCCGAAGAAAGACGGCAAATTGCGGAAAGATTCAGAACCCGTGGCCTGCTTGGTAATCTTGATTTCTACCTTCGCAAGAACGTCATGAACTACAACGACGGTACTTTCTGCTGGTATCTTGAAGGCAATTTCCATATGGGCGAATACGGAGAGCTTACCACAAACCGCTTCAAACCGTTGCTGCGCGACTTTTTCTGGTATGAAGGACGTTTCTACCGGTATTTCCTTACTTATTCGCAGCTTGTGTGGCTGTTTACGCTTTTAATGATTCCTTGTTGTACGTTGCTTCCTTTCCTGTCACGGGATGCCGATTACAGTATCAAAATCGGTACGGTGGTGCTTGTGCTTCTTGGTATTACGCTGTTTGTGACGCTGTTTGAGGGACGTGCAAGGTACTTCTTAAATATGTCTCCCGTGTTCGTGCTGGCAGCTTCTTTGGGGCTTGACTTTACTTTTAAAAAGAGCAATGGTTAAGTTTCTTTAGCAACGGCTGTATATTATAATTGATACAGACAGTGATGCATTAAGGAGGTTACATTATGGGCAACTGGGGTGACGAAACCGATCCCGAGGTTCAGGGACTTAAGGAATACGAAGGCCGCTTTACGGTCAATTTTAAGAAGATTTACATGGATGTAGACGAGATAGTTCAGAAGACTCTCACCATCGATGACAAGCATCCGAAGGATTCGCTTATAAAGCTTTGGGCGGGTACGATGGTAGGATTTTTGGTGCTGTTTGCGCTCTCCTATCAGGTTCTTTTTATAATAACGGTGCCGTTCATGGCCTTTTACTTTATAGCGCTTTTACGCATCGGTAAGGCTTGGAAGACCTTCCGCTACAGCAGTGCCGCCTTCTGGCTTATGACCATAGGCGGGCTTATCCTTGCAGCCGCTATAGGGCTTGGTGGCAGGACACTTATATTACATTATTTCTTTTAACCGTCACATAATAATAGCGCAGGTACCTGTTCATAGGAACCTGCGCTTTCTTATTACATCTTAACTTCCATCTTCTTATAAAGCATTATGTCTGCCGTAAGGAATACTGCAACGAGTACCGCGCCGAGTACAATCCACGGAATCGTACCCATGTTAGCGAAAGCTGATAAGCCTTCACCAATCCTGGCAGGAATGGAGCCGGGGTTCTTCTTCATGGCTGATGAAATTCTGGGGCCGCCGATAGCTACTATCATGTATAATCCCCACATAACCCAGAAGAACTTTCTTTCGAATAAAACGTACATTGCTGTGCAGAAGATAATCGCAAGCGGAAGTACCAGTGAAATTCCTGCCAGAACCGCAGGAGACAGATCCTTAAGAAGCGATTCTACCTCACGTCCTTTGGCAATTGCAGGGCCGATGACTTTAGTCTCAAGGACCTGTATTACAAGGCAGGTTGCAAAAGCAGCAAATATATCAATCAGCAAAAGAATGTATCTTCCGAGAAGATAAGGCATTCTTGCTTTGTTCATGGAAACGGTTACATAGAAATCCGCCTGTCCGCTGAGCGCCTGAAAGAAGATAAGCACGATAGCTGTCAAGCCGAGTGCAAAAATGGTTCCGATTGCTATATATCCGACCTTCTCACTATTATTTAACGTCATTGCAATTATAACAGCGATAAGAATTCCCAACGCGCCGCCGCCGAGTGCACCACCTATATATGTGAATATTTCATTAATGTTTACTTTAATAAACTGTCCAATTGTTTTTAATGTTTTCATATTATCTCACATTCTGCCCGCCTTTCCGGTCCGCCTCCGCAGTCTCCCGCGGAGGCTTCCAAGCAGGCTTTAATCGCTTAATTGATTAGAACTTAATATCTTTGTTCTTGGTTCCTGCCGCAAGTAACCAGATGCCGAGAGCATCAAGTAAAATACCTACAGCACAGACGATAACTCCGAGTGCATTGATGTTGGTAACAAGTGCTGCAAACAAGGCGCCTTCTCCTCTGGTAAGTACTGCAATACCAAAGACGCAGCCAACAGAAACCGCAAGGACGAATACTATGTAAAGAACCATGCCAAGCGTACGTCCGAAACGATCTGACAAAAATGCCACGATGTTACCCATGAAGAACAATAAGCATGTAGCGCCGATTATTGCAGGGATACAAGCGCCTACATAAGGTCTTATATTCGGATATACATACACTGCGCAGGCAAAAGCAAACGCAAAGCTTAATAAGCAGAACACATGCTGCGCCACGTTCATGGCGATAAGGCTTGAGCTTCTTCTGGAGCTGAAGGAAACCGTTACCGGGAAGATTGTGGTAATATTGGTGAATCCGAAAGCGATGATAGACATTCCGGATGCCATGATAAGGTACATTACTACGTTCTTGGCAAAAACCTCCATGAAGTTACCGCCGTCCACAAAGGACATAAAAGCGCAGATACCGATTATCATAAGGTATGTAAGGCCCATCGTCTTAGCGATGTAGAAAAACCAGTATTTTAAATTTCTCTCAAGTCCGGTCATATTAAGCCTCCTTGCCGCACATAGCTACGAAAATCTGCTGAAGATTCATGGGCTGAACGGTAACATCGGGTGTATTCTTAAGCTCTTCGCCGGGCTCAAGCATTACGGTAGCGGCTTTGCTGCGGCCGATCTTCTCTACGTGATATACCTTTCTGCCTTCGCAGATAGCGTCAACGTCTTCTTCTTTGCCTGATACGTGTACTACTCTCTCAACAAGTTCCTGTGTGTTCTCTTTAAGAATAATCTGTCCCGTGTCAAGGAAAAGAACTTCTTCAAAGATATCCGCAGCTTCCTCGATAATGTGGGTAGAGATTACAAATGTACGTCCGCTCTCCGCGAACTCTTCAAGAGCAATCTTGTAGAAGGTTTCTCTTGCCACAACGTCAAGACCTGCAACAGGCTCATCAAAGAAGGTGTAAGGTGCTCTGCTTGCAAGAGCTACGATAATGGTTACCATTGAAAGCATACCCTTGGAAAGCTTGGAAAGGCGCTTCTTAACATCAAGTTCAAATTCCTTGATAAGTCTGGCTTCAAGAGCCTTGTCGTAGTTAGGGAAGTAAGTCTGTGCTGCCTTCAGATAATCCTTAACCTTAAGACCGCCTACACCCTGGTTACCTGCGGTAATATTTAATTCTCTTGAGAAACAAATCTTATCAAGTGCATCCTGGTTGTCCCATACCTTTAAGTTATCAACCGTAATCTCACCCTTTGTAGCGGGGTTCTGTCCGGATGCTATCGAAAGAAGGGTTGTCTTACCTGCACCGTTTCTTCCGATGAGTCCGTAAATCTTTCCCTGTTCAAGAGTCAAATCAATTCCGTGTAATACTTCGTTACTGCCAAACTTTTTAACAATTCCTTTGCATTCTAATGTGCTCATTCTTTTCTCCTATAGCTATTCAGCTTCTTCTATCATTTTGATTAAGTCTTCCTTGGTCATGCCAAGGTTCTTAGCTTCTTCCACGATTGCTCTGACATAGTTTTCGTAGAATTCTGCTTTGCGGCGCTTCATGATAAGCTTCTTGGCGCCTGACGACACAAACATCCCTATACCACGCTTTTTATATAAAACACCCGAATCAACCAGTATATTCACACCCTTTGCTGCAGTCGCGGGGTTAATGGTATATATCTTGGCCAAATCGTTGGTGCTTGGTACCTTTTCTTCTTCCAGCAGAATATCTCTCAATATATCATTCTCAATCATTTCGCTAATCTGGATATAAATTGATTTTTCTTTAGAGAGAATTTCATTCATCTGCCGGGACACCTCTCTTCTTCTCCATAAGGATAAAACCAATAATCGTAAAGACAATTCCGCATCCAATCATGATTGCTACCTGTACCGTTTCTCCAAGGCCTGTCATCCATGACACTACGAAAGTTCCTACGAAGTTAAATATCATGTGACCTAAAATCGAGCCCCAAAGGGAACCGGTTCTCTCTCTTACATATCCTAAGAAGAGACCGAGTACAAATGCGTAAGTGCCTTGCACGATGTTTAAATACTTAATGCCGCCCTGAAAGCCTGCCTGGAACTGTAAGTGTGTAATTCCGAAGCAGAGTGCCTGGATGATATTAACAAGCCAGAACTTAAGGTTGGCCTTCTTAAGCAGTGCAAAAGAAATTCCTCTGAAAAGCACTTCTTCGTTTAAGGGGGCAATCACCAGTGTTGCAAGAATCGATACAAGTGTAAATCCCGCAAGTCCCGAGCTTGAAATCAGTTCCGTATATCCTTCCATAAGACCCGGCGCAATGATTGCAAATATCGGCATAACAAAAAGTGTTATGAAAGCGCCGCCGATCATCAGGATAATTGTTCCCGGAAATGTAAGTCTCGGAAAAGCTTTAATGGGGGATCCGAAATCATTTCTCTTCATAATTGCAAAGAGAATAATGAGCCCTGCAACAAGCGAAATTATCTGCATCAGTGTGGTAAGCTTTATAGCCACATCGCTGTTTAATACTTCTACGAGGTGAGCCATAAGTCCTTCGGGCGTTCCGCCCTGGGCGTAGAACTTCGCACCAATTATTACCTGAACAACCGACATTGTCACCGTTGCGATTCCTTTAAAAAGGAAAATCGGCAGGATGGCAAGCATTATGTATTTAATCGTGTGCCATGTGGAATATTTCTTGTCCATATATACCTCCGTGTTGTTTGTAATCGAAGGAACCAATCCTCATGAGCCAACCGGTTACTTCGTTATGTGGTTCATTACTTATGTAACTAACCATAGCACTAATGTACCTAACTGTCAACAGGTATTTCAGAAATAATTCAGAGGTATAGACATGTGTTGATTATCAACTGTGTTTGTGTGATTGCGGTATTCATTCACGTTTATATTTCGCGAGTGTTTGATGCGTCGTTTTTTGTCTCGCCCGAAAAAGAAACTCTTTCTTACTATGAATATTATTTATTTTTCCGCTATACCGGAATTAACCGTTGCTATTTTTCTCTTGCTCCCTATATAAAAAATACCCCCAACACGTTTTCTTTTTACGTATTGGGAGTAATCATATCTCAAATATCTCAGTAAAAGGTCTTGCCCGGCTCGATGAGTGTCGCCTCGCCGCCTTTAATTTCAAAGATTGTGACCGTGCAGTTTTTCTGCTGTACGTAGCCCCAGAAGTCTTTCTTGGCCCAGTGCATGAGGCAGGTCATGAGAGCTTTGTTGAGGGCGCCGTGGCCAAGGATAAGTATGTTGGCCTCGGGGCGAGCTGATTCAACAGGGAATACGCGCTCATCAAGGAAGGCCTGTGCTCTTGCCACAAGGTCTTCAAGGCTCTCCGCTCCACCTTCAGGGGTGTAATTGCCGGCGTCCTTAAAAAGTGTGGTGATGCAGCAATTCTCGGGGCGCTCAGCCTTGGTGGTGCCTTCGTAATCGCCGAAATGCATCTCTTTAAGCCTGTCATCTTCGAATATCGGCACCGGACGCGCTCCGCGTATTATCTCTGCGGTCTTACGGGCACGCTTAAGCGGGCTTGAAAAGATGTAATCAAAGCCGGTGTCCGAAAGCCCTTCTGCGGTAAGTTCCGCGAGGCGCACTCCGTTCTCGTTAAGTTCTATGTCGGTCTGCCCCTGAATACGCTTAACGGTATTCCAGTCGGTCTCGCCGTGTCTTACAATGAATAATTTCACCTATTATGTACCATCCTTACAGTGACAGTTCGTCAAAGAAACTGTCTTTTTTGTCCTGGCCGCTTGAGGCTTTTAAAATATAAGCCTTGGCGGTAGCCATGTCGTCGCCGAGATCTCGAAGCATCGCATCGATTTCCTCGGTGGTTGGCTTGATTGTATCAAGATAGAGTTCAAGATACTCTTTATTATCCTTAAATTCTTCTTTAAAAAGGCTCCATGCCGAACCTGTGCCGCGGCCTTTCGCGCGGGCAGTTACATACTCGCAGAGAGTCTCTCTGAATTCATCGGTAAGATTATTATCATGCATAAGGCGTAATAAGCACAAGTAGCACTTGTTACGGCCTACTTCCTTAAGGTACTCTGTGCTCTCGCCCGGCATCTCGCCGTCCACCATGCCGACGCCGTCGTAGGAAATGTCTTCCTCGCCGCAAAGCGCTCTGTCGGTAAAGCCTTCAAAATCGTCAAGCTTCAAAAACGATGAAAGAGCCAAGTCCCACTTCTCGTACCAAACCGCCGTGCCGATATCCTTATCGCGCAGAAGATACGCCGCAGGAAGCCTCTTAACCGTTGCCGCAAGTAGATATGGCATATCATCATCGTTAAACTCGCTTAAGCGAATTGACTCGATACGCTTCGAACCCTCAAACACGCCACGCTGAAAAGCAGGTCTTCCGCCCTTTTCAACAGTTACGTTTGTAAGGTGGATGCACTGCGAAAGCGCCCAGTCACCTATATCCGTAACCGTAGCGGGAAGGGTAATGTCCCTAAGTCCGCGAAGCCCCAGGAAGGCTTTCTTATCAATAGCGGTAACCGGAAGCCTCTTCGAACCATATTCAACCTCCGAAGGCACAGTAAGTCTGCTGCCGGCACCCTCGTAGCCTGTCACAGCCACGCCGTCACCCGCCGCATTCACTTCGCAAATCAATATGAAGCTGTCTGCCGCAACCTTTATCATACTAAGTTATCTATCTCTTTTCTTAAGTCTTCTTTTCTGTCCTGCACCATTAAAAGCGCATTGTACTTATCATAATCCTCTGAGCCGAAAGTATTAAAGAATCTTGCGGTCGCATCAGAAAGCGTAAGCTCCGTCACCGCCACTAACATCTCGTTGCTCTCGTCGCCAAAGAAAGTGGACAGTGTCACAAAGAGATTGTGCAAACGCTCTTGCTCAGTCTTAGTGCTCTCCTTAAGTGCCGCAACCTTATCGTTGTAAATCTTACTTACAACCTCAGCCGCATTCTTGTCATCCTCGTTAACGCCCGCAAGCATGAGTCCGAAGAGACTCTTGATACGCTTATGCTTACGCTTCTCGGATGAAGACAGTGACCCGGACATTTCTTTTTTCGAAATAATGGTATTGCGAGCCTCTATCTGAGTCTTCAAAGCTGCTGCCACATCACCTGATTTCTTAACCGATTTAAGTGCGGGAAGGATTTCCTTGTAATCGTCCGCAAGGTGCATAATATCCTTAACCTCGCCCTTGACCTTATCAAGAAGTATGCCCACAAGAGACAGACGCTCGTCCATAGGAGCCTTCTTGGCTTTCTCGGCCACAGATTCGTTGATATCGCCGGACAGAAGCGCCTCGGCATTATAGCTTGCGCGGTACTTAATGTACAAGTCGTAATAGGCCGCAAACTCGCGCACTATCTTATCGTTACGAAGGTACTGGCCGATAAGGTTCTCGCTTACCTTAAGGCCTTCCTCCTCGTACATATTAATGATATCGCTCAAATCTTCCCAGCCTCGGGCGGTCACGTAGGATCGGCCCTCGGAAGTGGTCTCTATATGATAGAAATAGTCTTTCTTACTATCCAGGAATCCCATGATGGCGCCATGAAGGCCCTTTTCAAGGGCGTAGGCCTTCCAAGCGGGGTAATCGGCTTCAACCGTGATAACCTTAAGTCGGTCGAGAGTTACTACGTCGAACTCTCGAACCGAACGGTTATACTCCGGCGGGTTACCCGCCGTCACGATTACCCATCCGTCAGGCACCCTGTGGCGCCCGAATATCTTAAACTGCAGGAACTGTAACATCGAAGGAAACAGCGTCTCCGACACACAGTTAATCTCGTCAAGGAACAGTATGCCCTCGCGCACACCGCTCTTCTCCATCGTCTCATACACCGACGCGATAATCTCGCTCATGGTATACTCTGACACATCGTAAGTGTTGCCGTCATACTCCTTCTTATCGATAAAAGGAAGGCCTAACGCCGACTGCCTCGTATGATGAGTCATTGAATAGCTTACAAGCGCAATTCCAAGCTCCGACGCAATCTGCTCCATAATCGCCGTCTTGCCTATACCCGGCGCACCGAGTAAGAACACGGGACGCTGGCGCACCACCGGTATCCTGTAATCACCGAACTCATCCTTCTTAAGATAGAGTGTTACGGTATTCTTAATGTATTCTTTGGCCTTGGCTATGTTCACAGGGTTTCCTCCTCAAGTATCACTTTGATGGCCCAGTCGGGCACCTTCACTCTGTATTCGTCTTTATTAAGAAATGCAAATATTACGTCATAATCCGGGCACTTCTCGGGATAAATTCCGAGACCGTCCGTCAGATATATAAGCCCCTTCAGATTGTTAAACTCCTTGTTCTTAACAAGCTCATCCACGTAGGCAAAAGCAGGTCTGAAGTCCGTCGCCCCGAAGCCCGTAAGCTTGAAATCTTTGATAAGACCTTGCAACTCACTAAGCGACGTCACCTTAATGTCCTCCCACACCCGCATATCGCACTCGATAATGTGAATGTTAACTTCCGAAAAGAACGAGCCCGACCGCGACAGTATATCCACGGTCTTCTCTAAGAATTTTCTCACCGTCTCACCGCTGCAGGAAGCCGACGTATCGATTACTATCACAAACTCCCTGACCTTCTTATCTTCCGTGTACTCAAGCGGCTCCACAAGAGGCATCTTGCCGTATGTTCTCAATCCATAAGTATAATATATATAGTCGAATTCGTCAGGATTAACCTTGATTTCTTCGCCCTCAACCGAAAATCTTCTGAGTATCGCGTCGTAATCATATCGAGTTTTGGTGGCTTCCTCAAGGTTCTCGGTAATGCTCTCGCCGCCCATACCCTTCTTGGAAAAAGAATCTAACTCGGCCTTAACCCTCTCAGCTATCTTCTTCCAGTCTTCTTCTGTGAGGATGGCCTCCGGTTCTTCCTTGTACGAAGCGCGGACTCTGTGGCGGTCCATGGTGAATAACTGCTTGTACTTAATCTCCGCATCGTGGGATATTCCGCCTACCGCAAACTCTCTGTATAGCTTCTCGGCCGTTATTTCCGGCACCCACTTACGAAGACGTGTAATAATCATGCGCTCTTCGTCATCCTTCATCATGGAAGCGCCGGGTATATCCATTTCCAGAATAATGTTCTCAACCGCAATATCCGTGGCGATGTTCCAGAAGTTCTCGTCGGTCTTATCGTACCTGTAAGGATGCATGAATATTGCGTGGAGCATCACATGAAGATACAAGCGCACCGCAATGTTGGGCTCTTCCTTGTAGTCGGTAAGAAGCTTAAGCGGATCGTATGACAAAGACTCACCGTCGCATACGTAGCCCCTAAGTCCCGGCACCGATTGAAGTTTAAGCTTCATAAGAGCCGTGTCAAAGAACCTGAATCGCACGGTAATGGTATCTCTTGCGAGAAACATTATTTTGCCCGCATATTCCTCTATTAACTTGTCATCGCGAGTAATCGCCAAAGTGTCCATAATCACCTGTATACGCTGACCAGTAAGTTTATCTTGCCTTTCTTGCTGAGCCCTGCTTCCGTTTTAATTTCAAAGCGGCCGAAGCCTCTGACGCTGACTCTGTCGCCTGTCTTAACCTTGGTATCGGGAGTCACCACAAGTTTTGAATTTACAAATACTTTCTGCTCTTTAAACAGCCCCTGAGCCGATTCACGCGAAAGCTTGTATACCCGCGCAATGATGGCGTCGATGCGCTCAGAGCTTATCTGAATTCTAACATCTTCAAGTGAACCTTCGGGCAACACAAACTCTTCCGTGAAGGGCTTCACCATAACAGTCGTGTGGCGCACCCTCGTAAGGTTCTCAACAATATAGTCGGCCATTGACTCTATGCAATAAAGAATCGCTCTGTTGCTGTCTACAAATATATCCCCGAGAGTCTCTCGCTCTATACCAAGATTCATAAGCGCGCCGAGAAAATCCCTGTGAGATAGGTCATCAGCAAACTTCTCGTTAAGCGGAGTAATGAGCAGTGCCGCAATAGGAAGCGGTTCTTCATAACCGAAGTCCTCGGGACTGCCAAAGCGGATGAGCTTTCTTTCGCAATAATCGTTGCCGCCGAGGGCCACAGGGGAAGCGTAGTCGAGCTCCCTCTTAATCTCCATGAATTCGGAGAGTTCCGCCTCGGTTAAGAAGTTCGTATATGTATACCTGCTTGCGCTGTAGCTGCGCTCGGCAAGCTCCTTTAATCTGTTCTTAAGTAATGCATCGTCTGCCATGTTAAGTACCCAAAAATCGGGTGGCTCATCACCACCCGATGATATTATTTCAATGCTGTGATGCCCAATTCTTCGTAGGTTATCGGTACACTGATAAATCCTGCCGCATAAGAAGACATCTCATAAGGCGGATAATCTATCCAAAGCTTACCCTCATCATATGTAGCAGGGAAGTTTTCAAAAGAAATATACTCGTAAGCATGCTGATATACGGCGTCAGCATCCTCATCCCATGCATAAGGTCTGTCTTCTTCACTGTAGGATAAGAAGTCTTCTTTGGTCTTCTCGGCAACAATGCGCTTTAAATCTTCTTCCGTACCGGGGAAGATAGTTGCAATGGAAGCCTCGGTACCGGTTATAATGCTGTAAAGTGCACTTTCAAGATAAGGCATTCCGTGTGCACCGCCGCCATACCAGTAGCCGTTCGAATTTACAATAATATAATCTCCGTTACGGCTTATATCGGAAATGGTTTCGTCATATGTTATTTTGCCGTAAAACTGACCGTGGCCTAAGTCTTCGCAATCCTGCAGGCTTGTGGACGCGTCGCTCCATCCTTCAAGGTCCCCAACGTATAATTTTGCTTTTTCTTTGAATAATTCGTTAAGTATGCCGGCCTTGACGCATACGGATGAATCGAGTACAGGATACTCGTAATAACACTGGAAAATGGGCTCGCCGCAGACATCACATAACTTGGTGTAGCTTTCGGCTTCGATACTGCCGTACTTTTTCCAGGAGTATTCCTGCTTGTCAATTCCTAAGGGCACGAGACTTCCGTCCTTAATCATTGCCCATTCAAGGTCGTCTTCAAGAGGTGTGTAGGTATAGAGAGCTGTTCCGTTAATCTCTACCGTTGAGCCGGGATAGTAGGTATCCCCGCCACCGGGCTTCTTGGTAATGGTGATTACCTTCTCCTTCATGGAAGTGGCAATATCATACGAATAAATCGTCACGCTCTCCTTACCGTACAAGCCTTCGCCGTCTTCGGTAAAGTATGTTACGGAACCCTGTGTGCCTAAAGTCGTATTGTACGTATCAGACACAACCTGGCGCGCGTTGGTGTTTAAGTTGATGCATACGAGTCGACGGTCATCATAATTGTCTTCATCGTAACATGAATAAAGAATATGCTCTTCATCATAGTTTATGATGTCCTGATTCTCGCTGTCTTCTGCCGGGAATTCCGTAAATCGGTTTAAAGTATTGCCATCGTAATTATAATATTCCCCGTTAACCATAACCTTGATGTAACCGGTCTCATCAACCATTCTGTCAGCACATTTGGCCGTAAAATACGATTCATTGGTATGGATTCTCTCAATTACCGCATCATAAGGAAGATTGTCCCAGAAAGTGCAGTTACTCTCAAGCTGATTAAGTGTTTCGGGGTCATACCAGTACTCAACATATTGTCCTGCATACCAGTTCGCAGCCGTAAGAATAATCTTTCCGTCATAGAAATCTATAAAGCCGCCCCACTGAACCGTCACAAGATCCGTAACTTCACCGGTCTTGTAGTTATATGCCTTATAAACGCAGGAGTTAAGGTCGCCGTCTGTAAGCTCCCCGTCGTAAGATTCCTGATAAAATATGTAATCCCCGTGTAAAAAGCAACCGTTGTACATCATTTCCTCGGGAAGGTCATACTCTCCGACCACCTCGGTACCCTGCACTATATAGAACTTATTGGTGTTATCGGAAGTGTAAAATGCTCTCTTTAAAAGTGTGGGTAAATACTCAACTTCAGTCTCAGGCGCGGGCGCGGGCGTCTCAATACTTGCCTCTGTCGATACGCTTACGGAAGTCTCCGCAGATGCGGATGTATCGCTTGTCGATTCTACCTTCTTCTCGCATGCGCACAATCCGAAAGTTAAGATGACAGCCATAGATACTGCCAGGAATTTTTGAAATTTTTTCATGGTATCATCACTCCTCTTGACGATTATTTTATCACAACTTAATCAACGGAAAAAGCTGTAATCCCCAGGTCATCATAGCTTATGAATATGATAACATAACCCGAGGCATAGCACCCCATTTCATAAGGCGGGTATACAACAGTAATACCTTCCTCTCCATACATCACAGGGCAGTTTTTAAAAGAAATAAAGTCATATGCATGTTCGTAAACAGTTTCCTCATCATCCCAATCATAACCATTGTAGGAATCTTCGGATAAGAAATCTTCCTTGGTCTTTTCCGCTACAATTGTCTTAAAATCCTTTTCGCTTCCCGGAAAAACTTCCGAAAATGCTGTCTTTTTGCCGGTATCCAGATTGTAAAGGAACCCTTCCATGCTTTCCATTCCGTGGGCTCCGCCGCCGTACCAGTAACCTTCTTTGTCTACTGCCATATATCTGCCCAGAATTCTTATTCCGGTGATAAACTCTTCATAAGTTACTTCACCATAATAATATCCGTGTCCGTTACTCTCGCAGTCATCGGCCTTTTTGGAATAGTAAAGATCTTCTTTTATTAATCTGTCACATTCATTTTGAACATCCTTTTTAATCGACTTAGTTATCGCTTGGGCCTTATCGCTTAATGAATCGCTAAGTTCGATGTATTCTCCGACAAACTCACCGATTCTTTCACCGCAAAATTTGCACTCTACACTTTTTTCCAAACATTCTACAGTGCCGAATTTACTAAAGCCGTAAACCTTGGGGTTAACACCGAGTTGCTTAAACTCACCGTCTTTAAGAAGACACCAGTCTTTTACCTCACCGTCATTGTAGCGTGCATATATATTTCCGTTTGATATTATGACATCTCCAATAGGTTTATCTCCACGGGATCCCGGTCTAAAAGCAGCGGTATAGAGAGTAGTTATCCTATTGTTTTTAACATCATATGCATAAATGGTCTTATCGCATACAGAAATCGTTTTCTCATCTGTTTCCATAAAATATACAATACCGTCTTCGTTTCCCAGTATTTCGCTTCGGCCTTCTGCGATAAGTGTCTTTTCACCGGTATCTATGTCATAATTATTGACTTTATAATTCCCATCCGCATCAAGAAATTGATATACTATGTTTTTGTCATTGTAAAAGAAGATATCGGCGAATGTCCCCTCTCCTTCAATTCCTGGCAACGGCGTTGCATATCTGTCGCCAAAAAGAAAGTATTCTTTAAAAGAATCACCTTCAATATTGTCTAAATATTTGTAACCCATGTAATGACCGCTATTAGCCATCTCTGTTGAAATCGCCGTAGAGTTAAACTCACCGGCAGGTCCGTAATTTAATACCGTATGTGAGTTGCACGAATAGTTAACGTCTTTGGATATTTTTGAGAACGTTCTTGCGTCATAACGACTCTCAACACCCTTCGTAAGCCCGGGTTCATACTTTGTAACGATCACTTCTCCGTCGCGGATATCTACCGACCCGTAGTAACCTTTACCTCTGTCAAAAACGAATTCGCTTCCGGTCTTATAATTGTAAGCTCCGTAAGCCCAGTTATTACCGTTGCCTGTTTCGTCTTCTTCATAAAACACGCAAAAAATATTACTTCCTTTGACGAAGTATGAACCCCTTACGTACTTGACCGGCACTTTATACTCGCCTATAATTTCCTCTCCCCTAAGCTCATAAAGCGTAGCTTCGGAATCGCCGTAGCGATAGTCTTCCATATCAACAATTGCCACAATCGAATCATCTTCTTCCATTCCAACCCCTGTTTCGATTGTAACTTCAGGCTCACTTTCGACCTCAGTTTCAGTCTCGACGTCCGCTGCAATCGAAACTTCCTCAACAGACGCTGACACTGCAGCATTATTCTCCGCCTTCTTTTCACATGCGGTAAAAGCAAGAATCACAGCAGCCGCAATAACAATAACGAACCTTCTTTTCATAAACACATCACCCCGTAATATACCAATTTTCCTACAAAAAATATCTTAACATACGAAAAAGAAAAGACACAGCAAAAACTCTGTGCCTTTTCTTAAAAATTTTAAAACTTCTTATTCAACTGTGTTGATGCGTAACATTACTGCCTGTACTCATCATTTCTTACGAAATCGCTGTTTCCATTATTGTAGCTGTAATCTCTTCTGTCGGTATAAGGATTGGGGTCGTCGCTCATCACTAAGCCGCATACGATGTATGCAAGAACGCCGGTGCCAAAAGCAAGTACCATTACTACAAAAGCAAGTCTGAAGATCATGGGGTCAATGTTGAAATACTCGCCAAGTCCTCCGCATACTCCGAAGATTTTTCTGTCTTTAACTGATTTGTAAACTCTTTTTTCCATAACAATAATCCTTTCTTTAATCATGTTTATATGAAGTGTTGTGTTTAATAGTTTTAGCGAATACCCTTCGCTGTATGGTATTATTATATCATATACTATTATACATAAAATAGTACTAATTGCAATATAAGAGTTCATATTTTTATTTTTCCGCAAGATAAGTCATGAAAAGTAGCAAGTTTTGAATTGTAGTTACAATTTAAAGAAACCTACAATAATAGTGGAAACGGTTATCATTGGGGAATGTTTATGATTGAGAATCTTAAAGGTGTATACGAAACCGTCAACTTCAAAAAAGAATCGGGAATTAAGTTCTATTTAAACACCACTCAGGATGGTTATCCCGCTCACTGGCACACTCCGCTTGAAATAATCATGCCCGAAAAGGGTCGATATTACGCCAAATGCGTTAACGAAGAAGTCACTCTTAATCCGGGAGACATTCTTTTTATTGCGCCGGGAACGCTTCATTCTCTTGCACCTATAGGTGGAATCGGCTCGCGTATCATTCTTCAGATAGACACATCCATTATCAGGGGAGTCAAGAATACGGACAGTATTATGTCCTTTCTTTCGCCGATGTATCTGCTTACCGCCCAGAGCAGCAAGAGTATTTACAAAGAAATCAGACAGTCTCTTATTGAAATAAAAAAAGAATATCAAAACGATACTCCTTTTTTGGAAACTTCCGTATACGGGAAGTTATTGTATATTCTGTCTCTTATCGGAAGAAGCGAGGCCTACCGAACTGCCGAAAACTTTTCGGGGCGCAGCAAGAATCGTGAGTATGCGGAGAAGTTTCTAAGAATCTGTGACTATATAAGCTTACACTGCACGGAAGATTTAACACTTGAAGAAACCGCCAATATGGCAGGGTTCTCCAAGTACCATTTCACGAGGCTTTTCAAGCAATTTGCCAACCGTTCTTTCTACCAGTATTTAAGCCAGTGCCGCATATATACCGCGGAGAAATACCTATCTTCCACGGACTACAATATTACGGATATAGCCTTTAAATCGGGCTTTACATCGCTTTCTTCGTTCATTCGCATGTTTAAACTTATTAAGGGAGTTACTCCTTCCGAGTACCGCGCCGCTTATATGAAGCAGCGGCCTGTGGGGTAACTTATAAATACTTTTCTGCTATTGTCTCGTAATCGGAAGAGGGTTCGTAACCGATTTCCCTTAACAACTTGGCACCCATATTGTACATCATTTTACAGGCTTCCTTTTTGGGGAGCCTGTAATTGTCATACATCATCATGAGGGCAAGGCCGTGGGTGTAAATTACGGTGTCCCTGACTATTTCGCCTATCGCTTCGGGTGAGGCATTGTACTGCTCTGCAATCATTTCAGCCGCCCCGGCATCGAATTGCTGATTGAAAATGGTGGTGTCTCCGCCCACTCTCTCGCCGATTGTCTCCAGCGGATCGTCCACACATATAAACTTAAACACATTGGGATGGTCGCAGGCGTTGGAAATGTAATGAAGTCCGGAGACAAAGAAAGCCTCTATGGCTTCCTTGCCCTGCATCTTGGCCGGAAGATCACGATACAGTTTAATCTGCGAATATCTGTACAGTTCTTTCTTAAGCTCAATCATGCTTCCATAATGCCAGGAAACCGGCTGGGTGGAGCAGTTAAGTCTCGCCGCAATTGCCTTGATGGCCACAGCGCCGATGCCTCCTTCTTCGAGGAGTTCGTATGCCGCTTCCATTATCATTTCTTTTGAAATCTGCGTCTTGCGTCCCATGTGATATCCTTTGTGCTTGGGTTATTTGTAAGGTCTGTAGCCTAAAGGCTTGGTGCATCCGAGTCCTGCCGCAATTTTCTTAAAGCTCTTACGCGCAACGGTTGCAAAAACCATGCCTACCATTATACGGATTTTTAACGGGAAAGTCTCAGGCCCCGTAAATTTCCTGCAGGCTTCGGACTTAAAATTCCCCTGTGCCGCGAACTCTCTGCCCATTTCCCTGTATCGGGATGTGATTCTCTCGCGGGTCTCATCCTTTGTAAATCTTATACTAAAATTGTCGCCCTTGACAAGAGTTCCGCCGTATTCGCATCCGAGTTCTTTTGCCAGAATTTCAAGATACGCTTCTCCGCATCTAAGCTGCGAGCCTTCCGCGAATCCCCCCTGAAGGATAAAAGAAAGCTTCGTGCCATCGTTCTTAGGGGCAAGCGTCTCAAGAAACTCAAGAAGCAGTCCCGGGATGTTCTCAACGTAGAGCGGAATCGCTATGAGTATGTTCTTGTTATTGTTGTAGGCGCCACGAATGCTGTCCCACTGCTTTCTGTCCGACACCTCGTACTGCTCGAAAGTAGTGCCGTTCTCCGTAAGACCTTCGGTAAACTTTTTAAGTATCTTGTCCGTATTGCTATACTGCTTAACTCTGGGACTTCCGTTTATGATTACTACATGCATGCTACCGCCTCCTTAATGTTGTTACTGCTGTGAGCGCCAAGCGACTTGCTTTCGAAGTTGATGGCACACCTCTTAGTCCATCTGTTTAAATATGCGCCGTCAGCCTCACCCTTATAGATAATGCCCACATTAGGCGTATTCCTGTATCTTGCCACATGACGCATCTCCTTACCCTTAAACTTAAGATTCATCGTCGCAATCGGTAAGATTCTGTCAAAGAAATTCTTTCCCTTATGATTCAAAAATCCAAGCGCCGTATCGGATATCACCCAAAGTTCCTTCGCGTGAATAATCTCCTTGAAAATCTCCTCATAATCATCCTTAACTGTGCACTCACCCGGCGTCTTCAGCCAGCAGTAATTACATCCTATGCAGTTGCCAATCTTCTTATCTGCGACCTCAATGACCTTAATATCCTTACCGGCTTCTTTGGCAAGACGCTTTATCTCCTCAGATACCGAAGTGTCTGACGTTGTATTAACTAACAAAATCATTTGTAGTCTCTCCTTTATTGTATTTTGCGTAAACGTGTTTATATAAACATGTTTATATTAAATCATGAATAGTACTTTGTCAACAACAAAATTCCAAGTACCAAAAACACAAAAATAATAAGACCCTTGGGCGTGTGGTCGACGGAAGCAAATAAAAAACCATAGTCTCCGCGCATGAAGTTTAAGCGGGAGCGGTCCGAACGGCCTCGTCTTTATAGCTCGGATAAACAAGATGCTCGTAAAACTTTCTTTTGCGTGAGCCAACCCCTGCCCACAGCCTCCACATTCCCTGCCCAGGCACGACAATTGCGAAACAGAAAAAGGGCCGCATGGACGAATCCATGCAGCCCTTCATTCATATGGGAGATTTAATTATTTCATGCTTTATCAACGATAACGTTCTTGATAAAGTCTACAAATTCGGATGTGTCTTTCTTGGCAACGGGGCCGTTTGATGTAAACTCAAGCTCGTTTCTGTCAGTGCCGTAAGGCTTCCACTCGGGAAGCTTGGTGCCGTCTACGTCAACGCCGTTGGGGTTGCCGGTCTTTACAAAGTTAACCCAGTAGCCGCTCATCTGACGTGCAAGATCGTAGTGTCTGCCTACGAAAGGTCTCCAGCACTTGTCGAGGTTGTTAAAGAAGAACCAAAGGTCGACAGAGTGGAAGGTACCTGCGTTGTCGCCGGGAATGTCGGGATTGAATCTGTAGTAGTAGAATAAATCGCCGGTTCCGTTCTTGATGTTGGCTTCAGCCGCACCCTTAACTGATGCTTCGATACCGCTGACGGTAGCGTAGCCCATGGGGCCTTTTACGGGAACTTCCTTAAACGACATGAACTTGTCGGCCTTGTCGCCAAAGATTTCTTTAACCTTTTTCTCTAACTCTGCTGTGTCGGAAGCGGGAATGAATGACTTAAACTCATCGCCTGTGTTACCGCTTAAAACGGGGCACTTAGCCCATTTGCCCTCAAGCAAACGCTTGTAAGGCTCGTCTACGCAGAACTTGTGGTCAATGCAGGGAGCAAACATGCCGTACTTTTCTCTGAATGCGGCATACTTGTCGCGAATGGTGAAAGCGTCGACTTTTCTTGCTTCCTCAAGGGACTTAACGCCTATAAAGTCAAAGAACTTCTTACCAAGCTCTTCAGCCTCGCTGATGTCGTGAGGAACGATGAATGCGTCTTCACCGTAAGGATTTCTGATGATACCGCTCATGATGAGGGCGCTCTTAATCATCTTAAAGTTCTCTTCACAGGTAATCTGGAGTAATGTGCTTCCACCGCCTGCGGACTGACCTGCGATAGAAATATTCTCGGGATCGCCGCCGAATGCAGCGATGTTCTCGTATACCCACTTAAGACCTGCCTGCTGGTCGAGGTTACCAAAGTTAGTGGGAGCCTCGGGACTTTCTGCAGTAATCTCGGGATGTGCAAGGAATCCGATTGCACCGAGACGATAGTTAACCGTAACTACGATAATACCTTTCTTGGCAAGGTTCTCACCGTCAAATTCCATCTCGCAAGGGTAGCCCCACTGGAAACCGCCTCCGAAGTACCATACAAGTACGGGAAGCTTGTCGTTCTCTGAATGAGCGGGTGACCAGATATTAAGATATAAGCAGTCCTCGCCCATGGGAATCTGATTGTCAACGTGCCATTCCTTGTCATAAAGGCCTTCACCCACACCGGGTGTGTCCTGTACGGAAATGTTCTTAAATTTGTAGCACTCAAGCTCTCCGTCCCAGTTCTTGACGGGCTGAGGTGCTCTCCATCTGTTCTCTCCCACCGGGGGAGCTGCAAAAGGAATTCCCTTAAATACCGTAATACGTGCATTTCCTCCGGGAAGACCCTTCACTACGCCGTTTTTAGTAGTAACTTTCCTAAGCATCGGCAGCATAATTGTAACCTCCTCTTTACTGATATATGTAGTCTCCGCGGTACTTCGTACCGCACTTTTCAGCGTTTCAAGTCACCCCCATGACTCATAAAACGTTTTATCGTTTGTAATAATCATATTCTTTTGCCAAGCCCGCGTACTTATCAGATATTGCCATGTACTATTTATTTATTGTCATATTTTTTGGTAAAAGAAAGCCCAAAACAGTATTGTCTATGTCACTTTTAGGATGCATACTTGTATTAATATGGTTCTTCTAACCTGACAAAACTGCGCAACAGCGGAAATGTAGGATAGCGCACAGTTTCCTACAATAGCTTCATTGGGAGGAACAAATATGGAGTGGACAGAGTCATTGCAGGAATCAATCTCATACATCGAAGCGCATCTTTTAGAGGAAATTAACTATGAAGACGCTGCGAAGCACGTGCACACTTCAAGCTACGAATTTCATAGGGCTTTCAGTTTTCTTACGGGAATGACTGTCGGAGCGTATATTCGTAACAGAAGACTTTCTTTGGCCGGCAGAGAAATTGTTGAAACTAACGCGCGCATTACCGATATTGCAATGAAATACGGCTACGATACGCCCGAAAGCTTTACCAAAGCTTTCACTCGTTTCCACGGTGTCGCGCCTTCGCTTGCCAGGGGTGTGTCCGCCAGACTCCGCTTATTTAATCCTCTTGTAATTAAGTTAACCGTTGAAGGAGGTTTAAGTATGGACTACAGAATCGTACAGACAGAAGAAAAGAAATTTATTGCACTTGCAAGACCGTTTAAGAACGAAATCATTAATGATGACGACAATCACGAGATTCCGGATTTCTGGGGAGAGGTTAATGCGGGCAACCTGCTCGCGCCGATCAAAGCGCTGCGTCCCGCGGGCAAATGCGACCTTTACGGCTTGTGCTCGCCTACCAGGGAAGGCGCCGAAACATTTGATTACGGAATCGGCATTATTATTGATAAAGACACCGAGCCTTTCGACCTTTCTGAACTTGAAGCCAAAGGCTTTCGCATCTGGGACGTTGCGCCCGGCACTTACGCAGTCTTTGAATGCATCGGCGATGACGGCGATTGCATCAGCGATACCTGGGCACGTTTCTACAAGGAATTCCTGCCCCAGATGGGCTACGAATCCACGGAAGCTACCGACTATGAAATATATTTCGATGCCGGCAAGCCCGGAGTGTTCTGCGAATTGTGGATTCCTGTTAAGAAGAAGTAATCGGTGGTATAAAAAAACCGCTTTCTGCGTGGGCAGATAGCGGTTTTTATTTATGTTGTGGATTGAGCCTTGCGATGTTTTCACTAAATGTCTGCGATGCTGCTCTCCAACTGATTCTTTAAGCGATTGAAGAATTCAAGCTGAAAATCAATCTTCTCATGCCACATCTTATCGGCAGTTTTCGTGCCGTAAGGATATTCGCGGAAACGCTTAAGTTTATCGATTGTTTTGTCCGCGAAAGCTATCTGTTCGGCAAGAGGAAGCTCTTTGAAATTCATGAAATGAAGTCCCTCATAGATACGATATGTATCGAATCGATCGATGTTGTCTGCATCTCCCACTGTGAGTGCGAAAGGAGTTCTCGTGCCGCTAAAATCCGAAGTGTCGTCCACATGAATAGCTATTCCGTAGCACATTTCCTCAACTTCTGAATCGTTGTAACCCAGTTCCTTGAAGAATGGTCTTGCAATTTCAGCACCTACTTTTCCGTGTCTCGACGCATCCTTGGCCGACTCATACTGCACTGTATACCCGATGTCGTGAAGCAGTGCCGCCACATACATTCTTTCTTCATCAAAGCCCTCAGCCTTGGCGATTTCTCGCGCAATGCCCGCTACTCTGAATGAATGCTCGATGCGATACTCCACCATTCTCTCCGTTCTGTCAGTGAAGCCTACTGTCTTCCTAAGCTCCGTCTGAAGAAAGTCTGCTGCTTTCTTGATGATTTCTTGTCTCATTCTTACCCCCTCTGTACCATCTGTTTTAAAAATAGTATGCCCATTATACCATTAAACTAAATACTGCTCAATCATCGCTCTTATAATCTCGCTGCTAAGCGGTTTCTTGATAGTTTCAAAGGTCTGTATGAAATTGTCGCCCGGAATGTAGCCGTTTTGTACGTATCTCGCTATCTTGTCGACATTTTTGCGCGCATAATCCTCCGAATCCATCATTCCGAAGTGCTCCCAAATGTATTCTTTTCTCGTCCTCGTATTCAGACACAAAAAATCAGGCCTGAACTCTATACCATCCATCACCAGCGGAAACTCGTACCTATACGGAATGCCATAAAGGTTAAGCATATTCGCAATGTTCACCTCCGTCTTCGAACGTACCCTCTCATTCTTCGCCGTATAATGCTCCGCATCCCCCTCCGCGAAATACCCGGGCGGGTATACTACCGCCTCCCAATTACGGACGAACGTCTCTTTATCTTCAAATACCGGTTTAATCAATAATTTCTTGCCGGGATGCATTCCGTCGTATATCTTCTCTATTGCATTCTCATCCGTCTTCTTCAAGTACTCGTCAAGAATGTACAGTTCTTTCTGTGCTTCAGCCAAAATTTTCTTGTCATAGGCCTTCTGTGATAGTGCTACAGCCAACTTTTGATTATTGCCCTTTATATATGTTCCGCAATTATCTTTCGACTCTGTTATATGGAAATATTGATATCCCTTGCCATACTTTCTTACTCTTAGCCATCCCTCCGGAGCCTTGTCCAGTGCCTTAGTTCTCAATTTGATTTCATTTCTCAACAACTGTGCTCTCTGTTCAACACTTTTTCTTAAATTCTTAGCCCATTCTTCGTTGTTATTCTTTCCGATTTGCCTCATTTTTCCAACTCAATGCATAACATACTCATTTCCGCACTTTTATGCATCATTTTCCTTTCTAGATTTTTGCCATCAATGCATAACAGCACAAAGTCCTATTTGTTATGCATCATTTCAGTGCGATTAGATTTTGAAACAGTCAGCACTCCACGCTCTGATGCTTGCATTGATGAATAAATGTAGTGTTTTGGGATTCTTATGCATCACAGTCTCCGATTAACGTGCGGAAACAATGCATAAAAAGAATGTTTTGCGCTATTTATGCATTACGACTATTTTCTGTCTCTATAACTAATGCATAACAGCGGTTTTCGGCCTGTTTTAGCAGTCCGTTACCTTCTCCGACTACGGAGACAAGGGGTATTGTACATTAGGAAAAGAAAATTGTAAAGGGGGACTGCGATTATGACGCAAAGCGGGCGCCGCGCGAGGAACAAATAGGATGTATTCGGCGGCAAATAGGGCAATGGCCGGCAGAGTAGCGCTGGGCAGAGACTCAGGAAAGTGGGTGCCGAGGCGGAGGGGCGGCTAAACGGTGGGCCGAATGTGGATGGCGCCCGGGCATAAAAACAGGGCGCCATAAATGCGCCCCGGAATAATACGAAGTATTCAATTAAGGCTGCACAATCTTCTCCGCCGTCAAGGAATTAAGCTCATCAAAGGTCATTCCCTTAAACTTAACCTTGTAGATGCGCACCAGCGAATCTTCAACGCGTTCCTTGGCGATGACGCCGGTGTTGACGGCGTTTAAGACCTCGGCGTAGGCTGCCTTGAAGTCTTCGGGCTTAAGAAGCATGTCCGCGCCGGCTTTAAGAGCCGCAACGCAGTATTCACCGGACTCGTAATACGCAGAAACTGCCGTCTTGGAAAGGTCATCCGTAATAACGATGATACTGTCCATCTCGAGCTCAACACGGATAAGATTGGTCATAACTTCCTTGGACTGAGAGGCATATACCGCCTCGCCCGCAAGCCCCGGAACCGATTCATGACTCACCACGAATACCGAAGCCCCTGCATCTGCTGCCGCAATAAAGGGAAGCAACTCACACGCCTCCATATCTTCGCGGGTACGGTCATTCTGCGCGATGGCCTCCGAAGTGTCCGCAGACGCATAGCCTTGCCCCGGGAAGAACTTAACTCCCGCGGAAATGCCCTGCTCATTCAACGCGCCGACACACTGAGTAACCATCTCGGCCACAACGGCCGCATCCGTGCCAAAAGAAACCGCAGGCACAGCCCCATCACCTTCAGGCACGGGGTACACATCAGCAACGACGCCAAGATTCATATTTACCCCGAACTCGGACAGATATCCCGCAATCTTGGCCTCTTCGGAACGCGCTACCGAAGCATCACCCCCGGCTGCAATCTCCGAAGCGGACTGAGTAGCCGCAACCTTCATCTTAGCAGGAAATACCGACTTACCCAAAGTTTCGTCAACTGCTATAAACAACGGGTACTTGGAATAACCCTTGGTACCCTCAATCATAGTCTTAAACTGATCCGGGTCAATCATATTCTTATCGCTGTATATAAGACCGCCCACCGGATACTCTTCTAACGCCTTCTTAGTACCGTCGCCTGCACGAATTGCCGCAGACACCCCCGTAATCTGCTCGGGAGTTACGATAAAGAGCCCCAAAACCTGCTCCTCAGGCGTCATGGTATGAATATAATTGCGAAGCGCCTCCTCAAAAAGTTCCTCTTCCGAAGGACCCTCATCTACGGGCTCGGGCGGTTTCACCACCACTTCATCCTCGCCGCCGATAAGTTCATCGATTACGCTGTTGTCTCCGCTGCCGTCATCTACAGGTTCGTCAACCGATGCAACCGTCTTACCTCCGCGCCCGATTAAGCTCTTAACTATAGCTCTTCCTCCAAAGAACAGCGCCGCACCCAGCAAAAGAATGCCTGCCACCAGCACTACCCATGCAAGCACCCGCCCTTGACGATGCTTCTTACGCCTTAACTCTTTACTTGCTTCGCTTTCCTTCTTACTGATTGTCTCTATGTCAAAAATATACTTATTGTTATCCATTATTCACCTGACCTTCGTTACCATGATACACTATATTTTGTACGATTAAAAGAAAAAAAGTACCATATATAAATTTTTAAGAATTTACATACGGTACTTTCCAAATCCATAAAACTATCGTTTTACAATATTATAGCCCAGGTTCTCAAGCATCTGCCATGCATCATCAAGTATCTGGTAATCGTAGTGAATTACATCATTCTCCTCTTCGGAGCCTCCGTTAATCTCGCACATTATACGCCTGAAGTCCTTAAGTCCTTCATAGGTCGTAAGGTTGTTGTGAATACGCACGGTATAGTTCTTACCATGGTCGGCGCCGCTCTTAATCCTCTTAAGCTTGGCCGGAACAAATCCCTGACTGATAATGTATGCGTTCCACCTGAAATGCTCTTCAACCGACATATAATAAGGCTTCGTGTCCGTCATAAAATCGATGGACGTACGCTTTGAGAACTCATACGTCTGCCCCTTATATTCAATGCTGTAATAATCAGCCTTGTCGGCACCTGCGTAGCTTTCAATATACTCATCGCGACCAAGTCCCACACCGGCCGCCCCATCACCGGCAGAACCGGCATCAGCAGAACTGCCCGCGGCACCCGATGCACCTTTAGGCACCATATCAAGTCCCATCATCAAAAGTTTCGTGCGAAGACTCATGGTCGCATATCTGCTCGAATCTCTGTAAGAACGCTCCTTAAGACCGTCCGCCACATACCAGCGTTTCTCGGAAGCCTTGACTATCTCATCAATCTCTTCCTCCGTAGGCGCCGGCAATCCTTCAAGTTCACGACGACGAAGCTCGCCCTCAAGCGCATACGACTTATGGCGATACAAAGTCATACGCATCTCCTCGGAATCATCGAGATTATCCATATCGAAAACCGCTTCATCCTCAAGGCCAAAAGAAATATACTCGCCGTTCTTAATCTCCGGCTCATCGTCATCACTCATGCGTTTACGTGAGAATATGGCCACATTGTCCTTCTTCTTCCAGCCGCTTATCATTATAGCGAGCTTACGTGCCAGATCCCTGTTCTCAAGGTCGCTTCCGTATGCCACAAAGATTAGCATGGCACCGTTCTCGGACGCCCGCACAATCTTCTTAATATCCCTGTAAAAATCAGGTGAATTGATATCCGTAGGATGGTAAATCTCCCGAGACGGCAGATCCGGCAACGGCAGATAATCCTCCTCATTCACCATCGGCTTATAATCAAGTGAGCTCTTATCGAAGCTGAAGAACTCGTTACGATACCTGTAATAATTATTATTAAGGTTCTTATTGTGATATGCTTTTTCCTTGTCAAAGAAATGGTAATTGACCTGCTTAAGCTTAACTCCGTCTTCGGTCTTCTCTATGAACTGATTGGTGGCGGCGTAGGTTAAGAACAGCTGCTTGTTGATGTCGCCAAAGCCCAAGAACACCACATTTATATTCACATCCGGCTTCAAAAGTCCGGTAGAATAATCAATCGTCTCCCCATTAAGAAACTTGGCAATCGGGTACTCCATCGCAACCTTGGTCGCAATTTTCTTGTACTTGTCCACAAGCCTGATGCAGCCGAAAGCGTTGGTAATCTCCTCATACAGACTCTCAAACTGGGGATTGCCGAAAATATATATGTTGATGCGGCTGTAAATATCGTCCGCAGGCATTTCTTTCTCCAAGGTTTCAAGCTTCTTGGTAAGAGCCATGGCAATCTCGAGGTTTTCCTCATCGTCCTCGGTGTTGACCACGATGCTTATCTTGCCCGCCTTATCGCTCACAATCTGCCGATAGGAGGCATCAAGCTTATCTGCCGCAAACTTAGCAAGGTTCTCCCTCGAATAGTTGACGACACCAAGCCCGTAAAGTTCAAGCGCCGCATCCTTGGAAATATTTGCAGCAAGCGCCTTCCTGCCGACCTTAGCCGAAGCATAGAGCTTTCTGTTTCCCTCATTGTTACCAAGGAACAGATACTTATCCCCATGATATCTTTCATACCTGAATATACTGATATGCTCCCACAAAAACTGCATGAACAGCGAAAGAATAAACAGCACCACATTCAGTAATATCAGCACATAGCAATAATACACACAGAACGTAAAAAGAAAGCTTACATCCATAAGCCCCTTTAAATCAGAAAAGGCAAACCTTACGCTCACAAGCTGAGCCGCCTTGGTAATGGCCTCAAGGAAGCACTCAAAGATATTGGCCTTGGAAATTTCCTTGCCATAAAGAATCGCCATGAAGTAAATCGGTATGGCTATGGGGTAAATCGCAAGAAACTTACCCTTCTTAAAATTTCTGATTTTATCGATTCTCTCGCCGCGCGTATCGCTTTTAATAATCTGAAGCGCAATGCTTCCCGCCCAAAGCGTAAGAATCACTATGACAGCTATACTTCCGAGTGTGTAATAGAACATAATTCCACCTTTTAATAGATTTTGGCAAAGAAAACCCCTCGCCAAACAGTATTATACCATCAGGCGAAGGGTTTTGTATTACTTAACCACTATATTAATGATTTTACCCTTAACATAGATTTCCTTGACCACAGTCTTGCCTTCCATGAAGGACTGAACGGTAGGAATCTCCTTGGCCTTCTTAAGAGCCGACTCTTGATCCTCGTCAACCGCGATGGATACGGTACCTCTTACCTTACCGTTAACTTGTACGCCGATTTCAACGGTGTCTTCTTTGACTGCCGCTTCGTCGTAGGTGGGCCAGGGCTCGAATGCGATGGTGTCCTTGTGTCCGAGAGCCTGCCACATTTCTTCGCCTACGTGAGGTGTGATGCAGGAAAGCATCTTGATGAAGCCTTCCTTGTAGCTTACGGGGCACTTGCCTGCTTTGTAAGCGGCATTGATGAAGATCATCATCTGAGCGATGGCAGTGTTAAAGCCAAGGCTCTCAAAGTCTGAAGTAACCTTCTTGACTGTCTGGTGATATACCTTCTTAAGTGTCTCGTCGGACTCATCGCCGTTGGTATCTTCGTCAACCATGTAGGTCCATACACGGCCGATGAACTTTCTCGCACCTTCCACGCCTGCCTGAGACCAGGGCTTGGAAACCTCCAAAGGTCCCATGAACATTTCGTAGAGTCTTAAAGTATCTGCACCGTAATCGCGCACGATATCGGAAGGATTAACCACGTACTCGGGGAATCTCTTACCCATCTTAATACCGTTGGAGCCTAAGATCATACCCTGATGAACCAGTTTCTTGAAGGGCTCTTTGGTAGGAGCAAGACCCTTATCATATAAGAATCTGTTCCAGATACGTGAGTACATAAGGTGACCTACCGCATGCTCGGGTCCGCCGATGTAAAGGTCGACGGGCATCCAGTGCTTCAAAAGCTCGGGATCTGCAAATACCTTATCGTTGTGAGGATCGATATATCTGAAATAGTACCAGGAAGAACCTGCGGAACCGGGCATGGTAGAGGTCTCTCTCTTGCCCTTTATACCGTTCTTGTCGTACTGTTTCCACTCTGTTGCATTCTCAAGGGGTGCCTGACCGTTCTTACCCTTGTAGTCTTCGAGCTCGGGCAAAACAAGAGGTAACTCGGAATCGTCCAAAGCATAAATCTTACCATCTTCGCCGTGAACAATCGGAACGGGCTCGCCCCAGTAACGCTGACGGGCGAAAATCCACTCTCTGAAGTGGTAGTTGACGGTTCTCTTGGCAACGCCCATCTTCTCAAGTTTGGCGGTAATGGCTTCTTTGTCCTCTTCTACGGTTAAACCTGTAAACTCTTCGGAATTGATGAGCTTGCAGCCCTTGCCGAGGTAGTCCTGCTTCTCAAAAGCACACTCTGAAACATCGCGGCCTTCAATAACCTGAAGCATGTCTATGTTGTGAGCGATTGCATATTCAAAGTCACGCTGGTCATGGGAAGGAACCGCCATAACTGCGCCGGTACCGTAATTGGCCAGTACGAAGTCACCGATGAACATGCGGACTTCACGACCGTTTACGGGGTTAATGCAATGAACGCCCTTTAACTCACAGCCGGTCTTGCCTTTGTTGAGTTCGGTACGGTCCATATCGTTCTTCTTAACGGTCTCGGCAATGTAAGCCTCAACCTCTTCACGGTTCTCAACTCTGTCAAGCAGTGTCTTAACGGTATCTCCGTCGGGAGCAAGTACCATAAATGTAATACCGTAAATAGTCTCGATACAGGTAGTGAAAATAGAGAACTTACCACCGCCCACAATGTTGAATTCAACTTCAACACCGGTGGACTTACCGATCCAGTTACGCTGAATCTCTTTGGTGGATTCGGGCCAGTCGACTTCGTTAAGTCCTTCAAGAAGCTTCTCGGCAAAAGCAGGCTGGTTGATAACCCACTGCTTCATATTCTTACGAACTACGGGATAGCCTCCGCGCTCGGATTTGCCGTCGATAACTTCGTCATTGGAAAGCACGGTGCCCAGTTCTTCGCACCAGTTAACGGGCATGTCGATGTATTTGGCATATCCGTCAAGGTATAACTGCTTGAAAATCCACTGTGTCCACTTGTAAAACTCGGGATCGGAGGTTGCCACCATTCTGTCCCAGTCATAGTCAAAACCAAGTTCTTTTAACTGTTTTGAAAATGTCTTTATATTCTCCTGAGTAAATCCGTTTGGATGATTACCGGTGGAAACCGCATACTGCTCGGCCGGTAGTCCGAAAGAATCATACCCCATGGGATGTAGTACATTGTACCCCTGCATCCTCTTCATTCTGGATACAATGTCTGTGGCCGTGTAGCCTTCGGGATGTCCCGCATGAAGGCCTACGCC